>DATIBN010000141.1:0-21644 GCA_035457525.1 Thermoanaerobaculia bacterium
GAGCACGTTGAAAGTGTGCGGGCTCGTCGTCGCGGCTTCGAAGGGTGCGAGCACGCCGACGGCCCGGCGGCACTCGCGCTCCCGAAAGAGATTCATCGCCAGACCGCGCGCGATCTCCTCGTTCCGCGGATACGAATGGAGCGCCTTCTCGAGCACCGACCGCGCGGCCCGCGCGTCCCCGCTCTTCTCGACGTCGCGCGCCCACTGCAGGACCGCCGGCGCGGGGTCGCCTCCGACTGCGGTCACGGATCGGAAGAACCACTTCTCGGCGGCCTTCGCGTCGCCGCGGGCACGCTCGAGCACCGCCATGTTGAAGAGCGCCGAGTAGTAGTCGGGGCGGAGCGCGAGCGACTCCTGGAACGCCTTCTCCGCCGCTCCGGGATCCCGGCGGGTGTCGCGGAGGTAGACGCCGAGGTTGTTCCAGGCCCCTTCGGTCATGCCCGGCCGGTCTCCGCCCGATGGCGCGAGCGGACGCGTGTCGGACGGGGAGAGATAGCCGAGAGCGATCAGCTTGCGGACGTAGTCGTCCGACTGCGATTCCGACGCGGTCTGCGCCGAGACTCGCCGGACGCCGACCTCCGGGAACAGGTTCTCCCGGCGCGGCGCTCCGACGTCGCGGAACGCGCCCGGAAGGAGGACGCCGGTCATCCGGCGATCCGCCGGCAGCCCGAGCAGCGCGAGCGTGGAGGGTGCGAGGTCGAGGATGCCCGCCGACCCGCGCTCCCGCGAGGGGCGCACCCGCGCGCCCCACGCCGCGACGACCCCCTCGGGCCGGTGCCAGAACGCGGCGGTCGCCCAGTTCCCCGACGCGAAGCCGCACGGCCGGTCCGATCCCCACTTGAAGCCGTGGTCGGAGCTGACGAGAAGGGTCGCGCCGTCCTCCCGCGCCCGGCGCATCCACTGACCGATCATCCGGTCGACGAGGCCGTAATAGCTCGCGACGGCTCGACCATAGCGCGCGAAGTCGGCGTCGGACACGCAGGCGAGCTTCGGCGGGGCAAAGGAGGCGAACAGGTGGCCGACCTCGTCGGTGCCCTCCAGGTAGAGCGCGAGCAGGTCCGGGCGCTCGCGGTCGTAGAGATCCCGCGCGATCCGGTGCGACACGCGCGTCGCGCCGATCACGCGCGCGAGGCCCGCGACGGGATGGCGCGAACGTCCGGCTTGCGTTTCCGCGAGCGCCTTCGCGGTCTCTCCGGGCGGCAGGTCGACGAATCGGCGGATTTCGTCGGGCGACACGACTCCGTCCCGCGCGATCGCCTGCGCGACGCCGTTCTCGAATCCCGCCGGGAACACGACGCCCGAGAGCGACGGTCTCTCGTACAAGAGAGGACTCGCCCGGTCCGAGACGAAGAACCCGTTCACCTCTTCGGCCGGATGCGTTGCCCACCACCCGACGACGCCGACCTTCTTCCCGGCCGCCGACGCGAGGTTCCAGACGGCGGGAACCGCGCGGGAGGCGCCGGAGATCGGGACCTTCCTTCCGGTCGCCGGATGCACTTCCTGGAAATCGAGAACTCGGTGGAGGTCGGGCGGCACCCCGGTCGCAGTGGTCGTCCAGAGGATCGGGGAGAGCAGCGGGGCGAGGGTCGCGAGGCGCCCCGACCATCCCTCCTCGGCGAGGCGCTGCCAGTTCGGCATCGCGCCCTCCGCCGCGAGCTGGTCGAGAAGCTCGAAGTCGAGACCGTCGAGACCCAGCCAGATGACCGGGGCAGACGCCCCGGTGCGAGGAGCGCGCGTCGGAACGTCGGCGGATTCGACCGGGGGAGCCGCGCGCGGCGGCGGCGCCGCTTCCTTCTCCGGAGCGCGGCAGGAGGCCGCGAGAAGAACGGAGAAAAGAGGGACGAGAACGCGCGCCGCTTGCTTCACGGGGGCGGCAACCGTAGCATCTTCCAATCGTTTTCTCGAAGCGCCTCGCCGCGGTTTCGCTCTTCTCGGTCGCGGGGATCCTCCTCGCGGCGGGACAACCCCCGCCTCTCATGCGGACTCCGAGCGGCGTCGCGCGGCCGATCACGCCCGCGTCGCTTCTCGGCGCCGGAAGCATGAACGTTCCCGTGGAGTCGCCCGACGGCGACTCGATCGTGTACCACGGGCGGCCGCTCCTGGACGTCATCGAGCGTGCGGGCGTCGACACCCGGACCATGGCCGGACAGCGCAAGACCGCGCCGGCGATCGTCGTCGTCAAGGCGCGCGACGGCTACACCGTCGTGTTCTCGGTGGGTGAGCTCTTGATGCATCGCGCCGACCCGCGCGTCTTCCTCGTCTCGGAGACCGCGGCGGGCCCGCTGCCCGAAAACGAGGGGCCCGTCCGCCTCATCGTGCACGGCGATCGCGTCCGGTCGCCCTATGGCCTCGCGGACGTCGAGCTGCGCTACGTGAGCCAGAACCCGGGCGCCGAGCCGAAGCGGTAACCATCCCCGCGGCGCTCCGGGACGCCGCTGCATGCCCGTGCGCGCTATCCACCGTCATCCCGAGCGCAGCGAGGGATCTCTCCCTCTCAAGAAAGAGATTCCTCGTCGCTTCGCTCCTCGGAATGACATGGAGGTGGGGTTTGCTTTAGACTCGCCGATCCCGCGGTGGGTGTAGCTCAGCTGGTTAGAGCGCCAGACTGTGGATCTGGATGTCGAGGGTTCAAATCCCTCCACTCACCCCAAGTCGTTCGATCTTTGCGCCCGTAGCTCAGTCCGGATAGAGCGTTAGCCTCCGGAGCTAAAGGTCCCGCGTTCGAATCGCGGCGGGCGCACCAACTTCCTCACGCCAGGAACGGGGGCTCCGACCGGCTTTCCAGAAGCGCGCGGAACTCCCGCGCGGGCAACGGTCGGCTGAACAGATAGCCCTGCACCTCGTCACACCCTTCGTCGCGCAGGAACGAGAGTTGCTCCGCCGTTTCCACCCCCTCCGCCACGATGCTCAGCCGAAGCGCGTGCGCCATCGTGATGACGCCCCGGGCGAGCGCGCAGTGATCGGGGTTCCCCGGGAGCTCCTGCACGAAGAGGCGATCGAGCTTGATCCGGTCGAGCGGAAAGCGCTGGAGATGGTTCAGTGACGAAAAGCCCGTTCCGAAATCGTCCAGCGAAATGTTGACTCGCAATTTCTTCAGCTCCCGGAGCTTCTCGATGCTGCTCTCGAGATCCTGCATCGCGCTCGACTCGGTGATTTCGAGGTCGAGACAATCCGGCGGAATTCGACACTCTTCGATCGCTCGAACCACTTCCTCCACGAACTCCCGCTGCTGAAACTGCCGTGGAGAGACGTTGACCGCCAGCCGGAAGTCGGAATGACCTCGATCGTGCCATTCACGCAATTGCGTGCAGCCTGCCTTCAGGACCCACCGTCCGATGGGCAGGATCAGGCCCGACATTTCCGCCAGCGGGACGAACTCGCTCGGAGGGAGGAGTCCGAGCTCGGGGTGGAGCCACCGAAGCAGGGCCTCGGCTCCCCGGATTCTTTCGGTCTTCAGATCGACCGAGGCTTGATAGTAGAGAACGAGCTGCTCGCCCTGCAGCGCCTGCCGCAGGCGGTTCTCGAGCTGGAGCTGCTCGGCGGCCCTCGCGTTCATCTCGGGTGAGTACAGTTGATAGCTGTCGCGGCCGTGCTCCTTCGCTCGGCGCAATGCGGCGTCGGCGTTGCGGGAGAGCGTCTCCACGTCCGATCCATCGGTCGGGTAGATGCTGGCGCCGATGCTCGTCGTGATGAACAGCTCCCTCTGTTCGACGGAAAACGGGAGCCGGATCGAGTCGAGAACTTTCTGCGCGACTTTCGCGGCATCCTCTTCGGAGCGCAGTTTCTGGATCAGGATCGCGAACTCGTCCCCGCCGAAGTGGGCGACCGTGTCCCCCGCCCGGATTCCCGCCTGGATGCGTTCGGCGACCTGACAAAGAAACTGATCTCCAAACGGGTAACCGAAGGACTCGTTGATCGCATTGAACCGGTCGAGGTCGAGAAAGAGCACGGCGAGCTTCTGACCGCCGCGCCGGGCTTGCGCTGTGGCGATCGTCGCCCGGTCGTTGAACAGCGCTCGGTTCGGAAGGCCCGTGAGCGCATCGTGGACCGCGAAGTACCGGGCTTTCTCCCTCGCGCGCCGGCTTTCCGTGGAGTCGGTCACGATGCCGATCCAGCGGGTCGGGTTGCCCTCGAGGTCCGGAACGACCTTTCCGGAGTCGCTGCATTTCAGCAGTGATCCGTCGGCGCGCCTCACCCGGTACTCTTCGTAGAACGGCTCTCCCGTCTTCCGGTGGCGTTTGACCGAAGCCAGGACCCGGTCACGGTCTTCCGGGTGAAGAATGCCTTCCCACGCTTCGCGCGTGTGCGGGAACGAGCCGGGCGCGTGTCCCAGCTTTTCATCGATGTCGGCGAACCAGCCGACGCTCCCGTCCTGGAGGTCCCACTCGTAGATGAGGCCGTTCGAGACCTCCGCGACCGCGCGAAATCGGTGGGCATAGTCGAGCAGCGTCTCGCGCACCCGGGCGTCGCTTTCCTCCACCTTCCTCCGGCCCAGGCGCCGCTGACGCCGCATCCGCGCATCGTTGCGCTCTCGTTCCATGGATGGTACGAGTCGATCCAGAGCCGCTTTCGGAATGCAGTCGTGCGCCCCCGCCTTCAGCACGGCAATCGCGGTCTCCGCATCGAACCGATCGCAGAGGACGAGGAACGGGACATCGGTCTGCCGTTCTCGGACGAGGTCCAGGGCGGCGAGTGACCCGAGGCCGGGAGAAGAGTAATCCGACAGAACGACGTCCCAACTCTCGCTGCGCAGCGCCTGGTCCATGGCTTCGCGCGAGTTCACCAGCGCCGAGACCAGGTCATAGCCGGCCCGACGCAGCTCGTTCGAGAGGGCTTCGGCGTCCTCGACCGAGGCCGAGAGAATCAGGGCCCGCAAGGGAGCGTTCATTTCGAGAGGAGGCGCTGAAAAAAGTATAGCCCCCCTCGTCGACGGCCGCTCAGCCGGAACCGTTCCGGACCTCGTCACCCCTTCTTGGCCGCGGCCTGTGCCTTCGTCCGGACGAACGCGTAGTTGACCGCCGGCAGGGAGTTGAACTCCGCCGCCTTCGTGCAGAGCTCCTTCGCCTTCGCCCCGTCGCCCTTTCCCTGGTAGGCCTGGCACATCCGATAGAGGTTCTGGGGGTTCTGCTGGTTCGCCTGCTGGAGCTCGGCGAGCGCCCGGTCGTAGTCCTTCTCCGCGAGCGCGATCATGCCGGCGATCTCGTGGGCGAGCCGGACCTGGTTGGGATTGTTCGACGCCGCGGCGCCTTTCGCGAACTCCTCCGCTTCGGTCTTCGCGGTGGCGAGATCCTTCTGCACGAGCGCGACGCGCGCGCGGTTGAAGTGGATCACCCGCCGGTTGTTGTCCTTGACTCCCTGCGACAGGCTGGAATCCTCGATCATCTTCAGGCCGCGCTCGAAGGCCGCTTTCGCGTCGGCCGCCCTGCCCATCTCGAGCAGGATGTTCCCCTTCAGCTGCAGGTCGCCGGCCATCGCCGGAACGTCCTTCGTCTTCTCCCCCAGGGCGTACTGCTTGTCCACTTCCCCCAGAGCGCGGGAAAGATTCCCGCCGTCGACCTGCAGGACCGTCTGCGCGAAGAGGGCGAGCCGGCGTTCGCCGTCGTTGCGGGCCTTGCTCGTGATGTTGGCGAGCTCCGACGCCGCTTCACCCGGCTTTCCCAGGTACATCAGGTCCGCGGCGATTCCCTGGTACGCGTTCAGGAAGCTCGGCTCGATCTCGAGCGCCTTGCGGTACTGCGCGATCGACTCGTCGTACCGGCCCATCTTCAGGAGCAGCTCGGCGTACGAGTCGTAGGGATTCGGATCCCCGGGGATCAGCTCGATGTACTTCTGGAACGCCTTTTCGGCGTTCGCGAAGTCCTCGTTCTGTCGGTAGGCGTAGCCGAGGATGTTGTATGCGGTCGAGTAGTCCGGGGCGATCTCGGTCGCCCTTTTGTAATGCTCGATCGCCTTCGGGTAGTCCTGCTGACCGAACCAATACCCGCCGAGGTTGAAGTGCGCGCGCTCGTCGTTCGGATATGCCGCGACGAGCTGGTCGAGGTATTCCTTCTGCTTCGCCGGATCGTTGTTCGCGCCGGCCTCGGTGGCGAGTATGAGGAGCCTCTCGCCGTTCGACGCCTTGTCCGCCAGGCTCACGGCCTTCGCGAGATGCTCGAAGAACTCCTTC
Organism: Thermoanaerobaculia bacterium; assembly: GCA_035457525.1. Lineage (GTDB taxonomy): Bacteria > Acidobacteriota > Thermoanaerobaculia > UBA5066 > Gp7-AA6 > Gp7-AA6. The sequence continues at coordinate 6,167 of DATIBN010000141.1, forward strand.
CCGGTCGGCGCCGAGTTGGCGAGGTTCAGCTCGGCGAGGGCGAAGTTCGGGTCGAGCGAAACTGCCTTCTCGAAATGCGCGATGGAGTCGGTGACGCGGAGTTTCTCCGACAGGTCCCTCCCCTGCAGGAACTCCGATCTGGCCTCGGCGGAGGCGGTCGTGACGGGGATCTTCCCGCCGTCGGCAGGAGTCGGTTGAGCTGCCGCGACGGGGGCCGTCGCCTCCTTCTTTGCGCAGGCCAGCGTGACGAGCCCGACGGCGACTCCGAGCGTCCACAACAAAGTGACGAATCTCCGGCGCATGCAGTCCTCCTTTGATGGTCTGGACTTACGAAATTACCGCCGGAGAGTTGAGCGCGGGCTCGCGCCCGCGCCCGTCACCGAAATTGTGGTCTTCGTCCTTTGCCGGACTGTGCCCGACGAGGTTGTCCCGGACCCTATTTCGCCGGCGCCTTCTCCTCGACCATCTTGATGCCGAATTTTCCGCTGCTCTCGATGAGGAAGACGCACTCGGCCCCGGCGTCGCAGGCCGTCGTGTGTTTCTGGTTCGCCGGCTGGAACAGGTACGAGCCGGGCCCGAGCCTCGCATCGGGCTTCCCGGGCTCACCGTGAATCCATGTGCCCGAGATGATCACGACCGTGTGATCCACGGGGTGCGTGTGGAGCGGTGCAGAGAAACCCGCCGGAAACTTTTCGATGGCTTTATAGGCGCCCTTCGTTGGATCGCCCGAGATCACGGACAGCATCGGGCCCGGAGGCGCGCCGGGCAGAGCCTCCCACGTCATATCCGCCGCCGGCTTCACGACGAAGGCCTTGCCGCCTTTGGCCGCGCCGGCCTCGGCTCGCTGCGCCGAAAAAGCAGCGACGACCAGGAAAAGAACCGGGATCGCCAGGGCCGTGGCACATCTCCTCAACATGTTCTGTCTCCTTTCGAACGAGTCACACTCTCTCCGTGTATCGATGAACGCGACATGAATCTCCGGCTCACCAGAGCGAGTTGATGATGCGAGCCGCCGGTACCCCGGAGACTTTGCACTTCGAGAGCCATTGGACGAGGGCGGGGAAGTCCTTCCAACTCGACGCCCCCTGGCTGAAATGGTCCGTTACGCCGGCATCCGTTTCGTAGATCTCGTGCAGGATGAAGACCATGTTTCCGGTCGGCGCGGAATTCTGATCGATCGGGTTCGATAGCTCGGGAGCCCGGGCCACGTTGTAGGTCAGAAGCGCTTTGTTTCCGTCCCGGTGATGCGTCGACTTCATCCAGGGCGCGTGGCTCGCAAAGATACGGTCGCCCTCTGCTACCTGATCCGGGGGAGCAACGATGACGTAGATGAGTTCCGTCTTCCCCTGGTAGGACATGGTTACGTCCTCCTTGTTCGTTTCGTCGTCGATCCGAATGATCGTCGATGGAAGGTTGCGCTGACTATATCGCCCGGGCCCGTGGCGGCTCCCGGAGGACGTTGACGCGGCCGGATCACCGTTTCGAGCGGATGTACCGGTCGATGCGGGCTTCCAGGATCGGCAGCGTGACGGTGCCGCCCGAGAGGATCTGGTCGTGGAACTCGCGGACGTCGAACCTCCCGCCGAGCGCTTCCTCGGCCCGGCGGCGCAGGCGGCGGAGCTCGAGCTCCCCCATCTTGTACGCGAGCGCCTGGCCGGGCCACGAAATGTACCGGTCGGTCTCGGTCGTGCACTCGTGGACCGATAGCGCCGTGTTGCCCGCGAGGTAGTCGATCGCCTGCTGCCGCGTCCAGCCCTTCGCATGGAGGCCGGTGTCCACGACGAGCCGGCACGCGCGCCACATTTCGTACGTCAGGCGCCCGAAGTTGCTGTACGGGTCGGTGTACAGGCCCATCTCCAGCCCGAGCCTCTCCGAATAGAGACCCCACCCCTCGCCGAAGGCGTCGACGTACAGGAATCGGCGGAACGCGGGCAGGTCCGTCAGTTCCGCTGACAGCGCGCCCTGGAGGTGATGGCCCGGCACCGCTTCGTGGAGCGTCAGCGACTCGAGGACGTAGAGAGGCCGGCTCTCGAGCGCGTACGTGTTCACCCAGTAGGTGCCGGCCTTCTTGCCGCCGGGCGGCGCTCCGACGTAGCGGCCACCCGTGTACTTGGGAGCGATCTCGGCCGGGACGGGCTCGACCCCGTAAGGCTGGCGCGGCAGGCGGCCGAAGAGCGACGGCAGCTTGCCGTCCACGCGTTTCGCGATCCACGATGCCTGCTTGAGAAGCTCGTCCGGCGTCTTCGCGTAGAAGCGCGGGTCGGTGCGGAGGAACTTGAGAAAGTCCGCGAAGCTGCCGGTGAACCCGGTCTCGCGGATGACCCCCTCCATCTCTCCGCGGATCCGGCGGACCTCCTGGAGACCGAGTGCGTAGATGTCCTCGGGCGTCCGGTCGAGCGTCGTGAAGTGGCGGACGAGGTACGCGTAGTACTCCGGGCCGCCCGGCATTGCGCCGGCGCCGACCGTCTCGCGGGCGCCCGGCATGTAGTCGCGGGTCATGAACGCGAGGAACGCGCGGTAAGCCGGAACCACGTCGTCGCGGATCGCCTTCTCCGCGGCGGCCGTCAGCCGGGCCCGATCCCCCTCCGGCACGCCCGCCGGAAAAGACTCGAAGGGCGCGAAGAAACGGCTCTTCCGCGGGTCCGACACCACGTGGGCCTCGATCGTCTTCTCGTAACCCGCGAGCGCCGCCTTGGGCAGCGTCCAGCCGTTCTGGAGCCCCTCGCGCAGCAGCCCGACGTTCTGTTGCACGTACTCCGGGATCGCGCGCAGGCGCGCGAGGTACTTCTCGTAGTCGCCCGTGGTGTCGAAGGGCATCTGCCGCACGAGCTGGGCGAGCTCCATGTGGAAACCGCTGTCGGCGTTGATCGGAAAGCGATAGTGATGGAGCTCGAACTCGCGGATCGCGTCCTCGAGCTTCACCCTCTGCAGCGCCTGGCTCTCGCGGTCGGTGTCGTCGAGCCCTGCCGGATCGATCGCCCGCAGCCGCTCGAGCAGCTTCCGGCGCTCCCCGGCGCGGCGCGCCTGGTCCGCGACGCGGACGGCCGGGAGCCGGTCGTCGAATCGGTGGTCGCCGACGGACGTCGCGAAAAGGGGGTCCTCGCGGAGCTCGAATTCCCAGGCCTCGTCGAGAAGCGCATGCAGCTTCGAGCGGGACGCCGGATCGGGCGCGGACGGCGAGGCGAGAACGGCCAATCCCAGGAACGCGCAGAGAAATACATCGACCACCACGGCGAACCTCCTCCTCGACCCCGGCCGGGACATTCAGATCATTTGAGCCCCTCGACGACGAACAGGTCCGAGAGCAGGCGGCTGAACGTGTAGGCATAGGACTTCGCGTCCGGCGTGATCACGACGTTGGAAATTCTCTCGACGCCACCGGGATCGACCGGCATGAGCTCCTTCCACAGCTCGCGCTTCCCGGTGTCGAGATCCACGTGATAGACCCGCGCAGGCAGGTCGCGCTTCCACACGTAGATCGAACGGCCGTCCTCGCTGAACCGGAGTGGGAACTCGCCGTCGGCGATGCCCGAGATCGCTCGCGCCGCGCCCCCATCCACCGGAAACAGCATGCCCCGGCGATCGGAACCGATCGCGGCGACGAACTTTCCGTCCGGGGAGACCGCGAAACCCGGGAACGCCGTTCCGATCCCCTCCGGCGTGATCGGCCGCGGGCGTCCCCCCTCGACTGCCTGGACGAAGAGCCGGACTCCGCGGTTCGGCTCGTTCGCCGCGATCAGGAGCCGGCCGTCCGGAAGCCACGTGGCGGACTGACCGACTTCGAGGCCTTCGACCTTGAGAGGCTTCGGCTCGCCCGCGCCCGTCGGAAGGAGCACGAACCGCGGCTTGGGGCTCGACAGGCCGGCCAGAGCCCAGCGGCCGTCCGGCGAGAGGGCGAGCGCGGCTCCCTCGCCGAGCTTCACGACCGGTGAGGCGTCCGCCTTTCGGAGATAGACCGTGTAGTTGGCGCCACCGGCCTCCCCCTCTTCGTCGAAGAGCAGCGTTCGACCGTCCGCGGAAATGTCCCCGACGAAGGAGTAGTCGAGCCAGGAGAGATCGCGTTCGCGCGAATCGCCCGGGAGCAGGCCCAGGGTTCCGACGCGGGACGCGCCCCGCGCGAGGAGCACGCGCCCGTTGCGGGCGACGTCCAGCAGCTTGATGCCGCCCGGGACGCGGACCAGGACGCGGACTTTTCCGGAAGAGTTCACGGCGTAAAGAGACAGGTTCGCTCCCGTGTCCGTGGCCGTGAACCAGATTTCGTCGCCCGAAGGGGACCACGCGAGGCCGCCCTCCTTGTTCCAGCGGCTCGTGAGCGTCGTCTTCTTTCCGGTCAGGTCGAGCAGAGCAACCGTGCCCGAGTCGTCCTGCGCAAACGGATGGTCCATGAACGCGATCCGGTCTCCCTTCGGCGAGAGTCGGGCGTCGCTGATGTAACCGGTCGTCTCGTAGAGGACCTTGCCGATCGGGAACTCGATGCGCGCCTTGCCCCCGACGTCCCGGACGACCATGAGATTCGAGCCGTCGGGCGCCCAGCTCGCTTCCTGCACGTGCTCGGCGACGTCGCGCGGCGCCCCGCCGGTGAGCGCGGCGCGGGCCATCGTTCCTTCGCACACGGACGGATGGGCCAGGCGGCAGTCAACCGCGATCGCCATTTCGCCCGACGGCGAGATCGAGAGGAGGTTCGCGCTCGGCAGCTCGAGCGGCAACGCTTCCGGGCTGCTCGGGTGCTTGAGAAACAGCTTGCGGGGATTCCCGTCCCACGCCGCGCTGTAGACGATCGTCTGGCCGTCGGGGGCGAAACGGGCGGAGTGGATCGTGCCGCTGCCGAAGGTGATCTGTTGAAAGGAGGGGGGCGAGGAGCGCCCGAGACGATTCTGGACGAGCATCCCGACGCCGAACGCCGCCAGGAGCGCCACGGCGGATAGAGCCACGCGCAAAAGCGACGTGCGGCGCCGCGAGCCGGCGGGGGCCGCCGGACGGAGGGCCTCGCCGGAGAGCCCCTCGGTGAGATGCTCGCGGATGCTCCGGAGGTCGCGCGCGAGATCCCGGGTCGAGGCGTAGCGCTCCTCCGGGTCCTTCTGCAGACACCTTTCCACGATCCAGCGGAATGGCGCCGGAACTCTGCCGTTCATCGGTCCGATGGGCTCGGCGTCTTCGCGAATGATGGCCGTCAGGGTCTCGGCGCTCGTGCCCCGCTGGAAGGCGCGCTTTCCCGTCGCCATCTCGTGGAGAATCGAGCCGAGCGAGAACTGGTCCGAGCGGAAGTCGACTGCCTTGCCGCTCGCCTGCTCCGGTGACATGTACCCGACCGTGCCGAGGACGGATCCGGCGTTCGTCTGCTGCGCCGTCTCGAGGTTGGATTGTTCCTCCGAGAGCGGCTTCTGGAGCTTGGCGAGGCCGAAGTCGAGGATCTTGACCACGCCGTCGCTCGTGATCATCACGTTCTCGGGCTTCAAATCGCGGTGGACGATCCCCGCCGCGTGCGCCTTCGCCACGGCATCGGCGATCTGGAACGCGATGTCCAGCAGCCTCTTCGTGGGCAGCGCGCCGGCATGGAGAAGCTCGCGCAGCGTGCCGCCGCTCACGAGCTCCATCGCGATGTAGACGGTCGGGCCCGACGAACCGATCTCGTGGATCGTGACGATGTTCGGGTGGTTCAGGCCCGACGCCGCACGCGCCTCCTGTTCGAAGCGCCGGCGGCGGTCCGAGTCGGCGGAGAACTCGGAAGAGAGGACCTTGACGGCGACCTCGCGGCCGAGCCGCGAGTCCTTCGCGCGGTACACCTCTCCCATGCCGCCCGCGCCGAGAGGCGCGAGGATCTCGAAAGGACCGAGACGGGAGCCGGCGGAGATTGTCATGCGGACAGGGCCGCGAGATTGTACCGGACCGCCGGAATCGAAACGGAGTCCGGCGGCCGGCTAGTCCGAATCGGTCGACGTCTCGCCGACTTCGTTGCCGACCTTGCGCACGAGAGCGTCGACCGCGCTGTCCTCGAGGCCCTTGGGGCCGAAGCCCTGCCTCGCGAAATCGACCCAGCCTCCGTCGGCATCGACCTGCAGGGCGAGCAGCCGCGCCTTGCCGTTCCAGGCGACGCGCACGGACATGTTCGGCGAGGTGAAGACGGACACTCGATCACCCGAGTCGTCGGAGGCCTTCTCGTCCTTCGCGACGGAATAGCCCTTCTCGCGGAGAACCGAGCCGATGCGGTCGAAGGCGCCGTCTACGGTCAGCATGTCGGACCTCGCTTTGCGCTTTCGATTCTATTGCGCCCGGACGGCCCCGTGGGGATCCGACGCCAGGCTCAGGATCTGGTAGCGCTCCTCCCGTTGCGCCCGGGCCGCCGCCAGCGCCTCCGCGCCCCGGTCCCGCCACCAGGCCCGCGCGTCCTCCCGTTTCCACGCCGGCGCGACCGCGCACGCCTCGAGGATCGCGTCGAGCTCCTCCGCCGAAGCGGGACGGTCCTGCCGTCGGAACGCCAGGCAGCGGCCGATCGTCTCGTCGAGCGCGGGGGGGACGGGGTGACGCGCGTTTCGAGACAGGGGAATTGGCGGACCCTGGCGTTCCATCCGGAAGACCTCGATCGCGGTCCGTCCCGGGAAGGGGGACTTCCCGGTCAGAAGAAAGTACCCGACGGCGCCGAGCGCGAAGATGTCCGCCCGCGCATCGACCTTCGCGGGATCACTCATCCCTTCCGGCGCCATGTAGAGCGGCGTGCCGAGGAGCGATCCGTCCTGCGAGAGCGCGGCGTCAGAGGAGCCCGCCGCGACTCCGCCGTCCGTCACCCCGCTCTCGAGGGCGCCGACGTCCTTGACGAGCCCGAAGTCGAGCACCTTCAAGAAGTCGGGTATCCCGCCGTAAACGCAGACCATCAGGTTCGCCGGCTTGATGTCGCGGTGAATGAGCCCCGCCGCATGAGCCTCGGTGAGAGCGCCGCACGCCTGGCGCAGCAGGTGGACGACGCGCCCCGGCGGAAGCGGCCCGTCGAGATCCACGAGCTGGTGCAGGTTGATGCCCTGGAGGAGCTCCATCGCGTAGTAGAAGACGCCATCCCCGGTGCGGCCGTAGTCGTAGATCGCGATCGTGCTCGGGTGCGTCAGGCCCGCCGTGAGCTGCACCTCACGCTCGAACCGCGCGAGCGACCGCTCTCCTTCGGTTCCGGGTGCGAGCAGCTTGATCGCGGTCGGCCGCCGCAGGAGCGCGTGGCGCGCCTCCCACACGACTCCCATCGCGCCGCGTCCGAGGCGCGCGACGAGGCGATACGGTCCGACCTTCTCGACCTGGCGCCGCAGCCGCGTGATCGTCCGAAGAGATGTGACCGTCGCGAACCCGAGCAGCGCCGCGAGCACTCCGGCCGCGGCGACTCCGATCGCGCCGCGCCGGGAGGGAAGAAAGGCGCCGGGAAGCGTGAAGACCGAAAGCGCCCACCGCCGATCCGCGAATTGCACGGGAAACTCGAGGTCGAAGCCCTTCCGCCGCGGCAGCGCCGCCGCGCCCTTCGGCCGCTCCGCCATCGGAGGCGTGCCCCGCGCCTCGGGATCCCTCAGAACGAGGCCGAGGCCCGAGGCGTCGACCGCCGCCGCCGCGCCGCTGACGATCGGCGCCACGCGAAAGACCGCCATGCCGAAACCGGACAACGCCGCGCGGCGAGCCGAATCCGAACCGGGGTCGCCATCTCTGTACACCGGCGCGTACATCGCGACGACCGGCAGGGCGTCGGGTTTTCCGGCGTCCTCGATCAGCATGAACGGGTGCGACACCGCGATTCGGCCGGTGTCGCGCGCCGTCTGGGCCGTGTCCCACCGGAGAGGAGAGGCCGCGATGTCGAACCCCAGCGCGAGAGAGCTCGGTGGCTCCATGTAGTGAATCGGGACGTAGAAGTCGCGCCGGCCGGCGGTGCGCGGTTCGCCCCCCGCGACTTCCCAGAAGCGGTAGTCGGAGAGACCCGCGGCGCGCGCCTCGGCTTCGTACGTCGCGCGCTCGGACTCGCGAACGACCGGGAGCCATTCGTACGCATACACGAGGGGGCGGCGCTTCAACATCGGCTCGGCCAGGACGCGAAATTGACGGCGCGTCATCGTTCCGCTCGACGCCTCGAGGAAGTTCGAGAGCGTCATCAGATCCTCCTGGGGCAGGATCAGTCTCTCGGTGACCGCCGCCTGAAACAGTTGTGCCCGCTGCGTGAATGCCAGGTGGGTCGCCGCCTGGGCGCGCGCGAAGAGATATGCGCCGAGACCCAGAGACAGCGCCGCGAAGATACTGGCGACGAGCAGGTCCGTTCCGCGGACCGATGCGCGCCACGAAGAGAACGCCGATCGCAGACGGCGCCCGGTGAACCGGCCCCCTTCCGTGCCTCCCCGACGGCCGCGCTCGCCCGAGCCGCTCGTCACAGCCGGATTATCTTGCGGAGAGGCGTCGGAAGGGGCTCTGTGTCACGGGAGCAGGTGGTCCTGCAGGAACCGCACCGTCGCGTAGAACAGGTAGTCCTGGTTCTTCTTCTTCGCGAAACCGTGCCCCTCGTCCTTCGCCATGAGGTACCACACCGGCGAGCCGTTCTTGCGCACGGTGGCCACCATCTGCTCGGACTCGGGAAGCGGGACGCGGGGGTCGTTCCGGCCCTGCACGACGAACAGGGGCTTCGTGATCTTGTCGGCGTTGTTCACCGGGGCGATCTTCAGCAGGAACTCGCGCATCTTCGGGTCCCGCTCGTCGCCGTACTCCACCCGGCGCAGGTCGCGCCGATAGGCCTCGGTCTTCTCCAGGAAGGTCACGAAGTTCGAAACGCCGACGACGTCGAGCGAACAGCGGATGCGGTCGTTGTAGTGCGTCGCGACCGCGAGCGTCATGTAGCCGCCGTAGCTGCCTCCGGTCACCATCACTCGGTCCGCATCGAGCTCGGGCCTCGTTCGGATCCAGTCGAGGAGCGCCCCGATGTCCCGGACCGAGTCCTCCCGCTTCACTCCGTTGTCCAGCATCACGAACGTCTTGCCGAAGCCGGAGGAGCCGCGCACGTTGGGGTACACGACGGCCACGCCGAGCTCGTTGACGAAGTAGTTGTCACGCCCGAGGAAGCCGGCGCGGTGCTGCCCCTCCGGGCCGCCGTGGATGTCGATCATGACCGGGCGCTTGCCCGTGAAGCGATCGGGCGTCCGGTGCAGGAAACCGGAGATCATCCGCCCGTCGAAGCTCTTCCAGCGGACGATCTCGGGTTCCGAGAAGAGCGCCGCGTTCAATCCGCCGGTCTCGCTCTCCGTCCAGCGATCGACCTTGCCGGTCGCGACGTCGAGGCTGTACACGTCCGCCGGAGAGCGCGCGGAGGAGAACGTGAATCCCAGCGCGCCGCCGTCCTCGTGCCACTTCAGTCCCCCCATGACCCCGAGACCGAGCCCGAGCCTCGGCGCCGGTTTCTCGCGGTCCGACGCGACGTCGTAGAGGCGAAGGACGTCGGCGCCGTCCTCGTTCGTCACGAAGGCGATCGTCTTCCCGTCCGGAGAGACGTCGAAGCCGTTGACGTCCCAGTCGATGTGGGGAGTCAGGGTCTTGTGCGTGCCGGTCGCCAGGTCGACGCGGGTCAGGCGCCGGAACTCCGAACCGCGATCCGTGGTGACGTAGATCGCCCGGCCGTCGCTCGCGAACTCGGCTCCTCCGTACGCGACCTGGTCTCCTCCTTTCGGGGTGAGGAGCCGGCGTTCGCCTGTCGTGGCGTCGAAGAGCCAGAGGTAGCTCTCGTTGATCGAGAGGAATTGGCCCACCAGCACCTGCCGGTCGTCGGGAGACCAGTCGATCGCTCCCCATCCGCCCCCTTCGACCTCCGCCAGGCGCCGGTCCGATTTCGGATTCCGCGGGTCCATCACGTACAGATCGCGGTCCTTGCCGTTGCGCCTCGTGGAGCCGTACGCGAATCGCTCGCCCGACCGGGACCAGGCGACGCCCCCGTTCTGGGAGCGGCCGCCGTCGGTCAGGAGGGTGACGGCCCCCGTCGCGAGGTCGTAGCGATAGAGCTGCCGGAACTCGTCTCCCCCCTTGTCCTTGGCGAAGACGAAGAAATCCGCGCCCTTCGGAGGGTAGGACGCGCCGCTGACGCGGTCGGCGAAGAACGTGAGCTGCGTCCGCGCGCCTCCCGGGGACTTGACGCGATGAACCTGCGTGGTGTCGGCGAAGCGGGTCGACACGAGGATTTCCCGCCGCGCGGGATGCCACGCCGAGAAGCTCGCGGAGCGAAACTCGGTGTACGGCCCGACCGCCTCGGCAATCGCCGGGGAGAGGCTCGGGATCCCTTCCGCGACGAGGTTCTCGTCGGGTCGGATCTCGTCCTGGGCGAGAGCCCGAAACGGCCCGAAGGTCGAAAGGAGGAAGAGCGCCGTGAGCAGGCGACGAGTCATGGATCACTCCCTTTCGAGCAGAGGAGAAAGTCTATGCCCGGCTGTATCCGCGCGGGTGGTTTGCTAGAGTTATGGCATTCCCGTGTCACGGGTCGCGAGCGGCGGCCCGGTGTTCCAACTTTCTTTCTTGCGGAGGGATGAATGCGCATCGCTCGACTGGGGGGAGCCTGCCTTCTGGGTCTCGTGTGCCTCGTCGTGCCGGAGCTCGCTTCCGCGGGCGGGGTCGTCGAACTTCTCGGAGCGAGCAGCGACCTCGGGAATGGTCTCTTCGGTGTTGTCAACCCGAGCACCGGGGCGTTCACCCAGCGCGGAACCACACCGACCGGGCAGCAGATGCCGGCGCTCGCCTGCAATGCCAGCCAGGCGCTTTTCGGGTCCGAGAACCGGATCGTGTCGGCGCCGCTGACGCCTGTGCCGGGAGGAAGCCGCTGCGGTTTCCTCGTCGGGCTCAATCCGTCGACCGGCGCGGTCACTCAGTCCTTCGGCTTCATCACGCTGAGCGGCGCGCCGAACAGCTGCCTCCGGATCAGCGACTTCGACTTCAACCCGGCCAACGGGGTTCTCTACGGTGTCGGCACCGCTAACTCAACGCGCGACGGGCTCTTCACGATCTCACTGACGACCCCTCCCGTCGCGACGCTCGTCGGTCTCCTCGATCCATCCTGCACGACAAACTGCATCGAGCGGGGCGGACTCGCTTTCCGCGACGATGGCGCCCTGTTTCTCGCCTCCGTCAACGGGGATCTCGCGCGCCTGAACCCGGCCGACGCATCCATCGTGGGCTCCATCCTGCCGAACGTCACGAACTGCGCCGAAGCCGCCACATTTCGAAACAGCGACGACGTGATGTTCGTCGACGAGTGCGACGGCGACACCCTCTCTACGGTCGACGAGAATACCGGGCAGGCCACGCTGCTGACTTCGGATCCGGGCGAGTCGCTCGCATCGCTCGCGTTCTGCGGCGACCGCGGCGGTGTCGTCGGCGGCGTGACGCCCACGCCCACCGTTCCGGGACCCACCACGACACCGACCGCGACGCTCACGTCGACACCGAGCACGGGAGTGCCGGCCGCCGTTCCGACGATGTCCGGGCTGACACTGGTGATCTTCGGGACGCTCCTCGCCGCCGGAGCGCTTCTCTCGATATTCCGGGTGCGGAGCTAGGTAGAAGAGCCGTTCTGCTGACGAGTCGACCGCATCTCGCCGGACGAGGCCCCGCACGGGGTCTCGTACTTTTTCGACGAAGCGCAGTGCCCGCCGCGCGTTCGTCTCTTTCAACAGTGTGATACGCTCGCAAGCGTCTAACGGTCCCGCCGGCCTCGGAACCTTGCTGTCGCCGTCCTTCCCTCGGACCCCCGATGGAGACCACCCGTTTCAAGGATTGGGGAGTCAGTCTCATGCAGTTCGCACGTAACATCCGTTTCCAGATCAAGCCCGGGAAAGAGAAGGAGTTCACCACTCACTTCGAGAACGAGGTCCTTCCGATGCTTCGGAAGCAGAGCGGTTTCCGCAACGAGTTCACTCTCGTCAACCCGGACGGCGCAATCGCCATCAGCCTCTGGGAAGATCGGAAGAGCGCCGAGACCTACAACACCTCGACGTATCCGCAGATCCTCGAGAAGTTGAACCCCATGATCGTCGGAACGCCGAAGGTGGAGACGTACGACGTCACCGCCACCACCCTTCGCGCATAACTGAGAGCAGGCGCGAATGCGCCTGTTCACACGAGGTCCCGCAAGGGACCTCTTTTTTTGTCCGCGGCCTTGACCCCCGAATCGATTCCAGGGTCTAGACTCCCGGCCGTGATCGGGAAAGGGGCTACGGCGGGACACCGCTCCGGCGAGATCGCGCGGCGGGCGGGCGTCAGCACCGACACGCTGCGCCACTACGAGCGCAAGGGTTTGCTCGCAAAGCCGCGCCGGCTCGGGAACGGCTATCGCGTGTATCCGACGGAGGCGCTCGACCGCGTGCTCTTGATTCAGCGAGCGCTCGCCGTGGGCTTCACGCTCGACGAGCTCACCCGCCTGTTTCGCGCCCGCGACCGCGGTCAGCCTCCCTGCCGGGAGGTGCGGGCGATCGCCCGGCGCAAGCTCGCCGACCTCGAGCGCCAGCTCGAGGACCTGACGCGGTTCCGGGAGGACCTGGAGCGGCTCCTCGAGGAGTGGGACGCCCGTCTGGCGAAGACCGGCGCGGCGCCGGCCCGTCTTCTGGAATCCCTCGCTGCCGGGCCCCAGATCCGTTCATTCACACTGCGGGCGGTCGCGTTCGACCGCCGCGGAAAACGAAAGGAGCAGAAGTGAGAAGACCTCTACCGGCAGCCCTGATTGCCGCGGCGCTCGCGAGCGGAGCCGCCCTGGCGCAGAAAGCCTCCGAGCCGCCGTGCCATCACGCGGGCGTCGACGAGCGGGGCGACCACGTCATGGGCTTCGATCACACGAAGACCACCCACCACTTCCTGTTGTCGGCGACGGGAGGATCCATCGAGGTCGCCGTGAACGATTCCGGCGACACGGCGAGCCGTGACGCGATCCGTTCCCACCTTTCCCACGTCGCGGGCATGTTCGCCGATGGCAACTTCGAGGCTCCGATGTTGATTCACGACCGCGTCCCGCCGGGAGTCCCGACCATGAAGCGCAAGAAGGCCGTCATCGAGTGGAAGTACGAAGAGATGCCGGAGGGCGGCCGGGTGCGCATCACGACGAAGGACCCGGACGCGCTCGCGGCGATCCACGAGTTTCTGCGCTTCCAGATCGAAGATCACCGGACGGGTGATCCGACGGAAATCTCCGACCGAGCGAATCGGAAGGACTGAGCACTGCTCGGGGTCAGGTTAAAACTGCCCCCGGACTTTGAAAAAAGAGGCCGCCCCTCGCGGGGCGGCCTCGAGGCCGATCCTCTTGCTGTTACCAGCGGCGGTCGCGCCGACCGTCGCGGCGAGAGTCCCGCCGATCGTGCCGCCGGGAGCCCCGGTCGTCGCGCCACCGGCGATCGTCGCGCCGGTAGTCCCGGTCGCCCCGCCGGTAGGTCCGGTAGTCCCGCGAGTAGCCGTACCGATCGTTCCGGTACGTCCGGTACCGGTAGTCTCTGTGAACGTAGTGAACGGGCGCGGCCACGATCACCCATTGAGTCCCGCGCGGCTCGCACGGAATCCACTGGTCTTCGTACGCGAACCCGTACCCGTAGTCGACGTCTTCGTACACGTCGTAACCGTACGGGACGTAGCCCCCGATCGGAAACCGATCGCCGATCGAGAACGAAATGTCACCGTGCGGAAGGCGCACCGTTCCGCCGACCCGCACCTGAGCGCTCGCGGTTGACGCACCCGCGACGGCGAGACCCGCCACCAGAACTCCCGACCCCATCGCGATGCGAACTGCTTTCTTCATCTTTGACCTCCCCGCCGTTCCTCGGCGGACGGCACGAAGACATCGCAACGCGGGTGCCACGGAGGGATCCGTGGAAACAAGAGACTTGCGCGAATCAACCGACCGCGAGGTGTCCCCTGCGCCGGTCGTTCGAGCCGCGCAGGGGACGGTATAGTTCTCCCGCAATACCGGGAGATTTCATGAAAACGCTTCTCGCCGCGACGGCTCTCGGCGCCCTCGTTCTCGTCGGATCCACCACTGCCCAGACGCCTCCGCGCCCGAAGTATCCGGGCCTTCCGAGCGAGACGCCGGCGAAGTTCGCGCCGGTCACCGACAGCTTCGACTACGTCCGGCGCGAGGCGATGATCCCCATGCGCGACGGAGTGAAGCTCCACACGGTCATCCTCGTACCGAGAGGCGCGAAGGGCGCACCGATACTGCTGACACGCACTCCGTACGACGCCGACGCGCTCACGAGCCGCTCCCACAGCGCACACCTGGGACCGACCCTCTGGGGCTACGACAACGCCACCGACGTCATCGTCGAGGGGGGATACATCCGGGTCGTGCAGGACGTGCGCGGCAAGTTCGGCTCCGAGGGGGACTACGTCATGAACCGCCCCCTCCGCGGACCGCAGAACCCGACGCCGGTCGATCACTCGACCGATACGTACGACACGATCGATTGGCTCGTGAAGAACGTCCCGGAGAGCAACGGCCGGGTCGGGATCCTCGGCATCTCGTACGACGGCTTCCTGCCGCTGATGGCGCTCGTCAACCCGCACCCGGCGATGAAGGTCTCCGTGCCGATGAACCCCATGGTGGACGGCTGGATGGGCGACGACTGGTTTCACAATGGCGCCTTCCGGCAGCTCATGGCGGGTTACGTCTACGACCAGGAGGCTCATCGCAAGAACGAGGTGAAGTGGTGGTCCAGCCACTTCGACGACTTCGACACGTTCTTCCAGGCCGGCTCCGCCGGCGAGCTCGGCAAGCGCCGCGGTCTCGAGCAGCTCGGGTTCTGGCGCAGGCTCCTCGAGCATCCGAGCTACGACGCGTTCTGGCGCGACCAGGCCGTGGACAAGATCCTGGCGAAGGAGCCGCTCAAGGTTCCCGTGATGCTCGTCCACAGCCTGTGGGACCAGGAGGACATCTACGGCGCGCCCGCCGTCTACAGGGCAATCGAGCCGAAGGACACCGGCAACGACAAGGTCTTCCTCGTCATGGGCCCGTGGCACCACGGACAGATGATCCGGGAGGGCAGCTCGCTCGGCGCGGTGCGGTTCGACAGCGACACCGCGCTCTACTTCCGCCGCGAGATCCTGCGGCCGTTCCTCGACCAGTATCTGAAGGACGGAGCGCCGAAGGCGGACGTGGCGCCCGTCGTGGCATTCGAAACGGGGACGAACGTCTGGAGGCGGCTGCCCGCATGGCCCGCCGGCTGTGAGAGCGGCTGCTCCGTCAAGGCAACGCCGCTCTACCTCGCGGGCTCGAAGCTCTCGTTCGACGCACCGAAGTCGAGCGTGGCGACGTTCGAGGAGTACGTGTCCGACCCCGCGAAGCCCGTGCCGTTCATTTCACGCCCGGTCCCTCCGTCCAGTTTCGACGGGGGCAAGACCTGGCGCGAGTGGCTCGTCTCGGACCAGCGGGAAGCTTCGGGCCGTCCGGACGTGGCCGTGTTCGTGTCGGACGTGCTCACCGCGCCGTTGAAGATCAGCGGACAGCCGCTCGTGA
>DATIBN010000142.1:0-23476 GCA_035457525.1 Thermoanaerobaculia bacterium
GGTCGTGACCGGAACCGGCGCCGTCCTCGAGGTCCAGCACCTCACCAAGCGGTTCGACGGGGTCACCGCGGTCGACGACGTCTCTTTCTCGGCGCGCCGCGGCGAGATCCTCGGGCTCCTCGGACCCAACGGCGCGGGCAAAACGACGACGATCCAGCTCCTGCTCGGCCTGACGGCGCCGACGTCCGGCCGCGTCCGGGTTTTCGGGCTGGAGATGCCGTCCCATCGGCGGGCCATCCTGCAGCGGGTGAACTTCTCCTCCGCGTACATATCGCTGCCGTTCAACCTGTCGGTCCGCGAGAACCTCGAGGTCTTCGGCCGGCTCTACGGCGTGAAGGATCGAGCGGGACGCATTGCGCGGCTCCTCGATATGTTCGAGATCCCCGACGTCGCCAACACGGTCACGGGGAAGCTCTCGTCGGGCCAGGTCACGCGGGTCAACCTCTGCAAGGCGTTCCTGAACGATCCGGAGATCCTCTTCCTCGACGAGCCGACCGCGAGCCTCGACCCGGACATTGCGGAGAAGGTCCGGTCGGCGCTGAAGAGGGTGCAGCGCGAGAGAGGAGTCACGATCCTCTACACGTCCCACAACATGCGCGAGATCGAGCTCGTCTGTGATCGCGTCATCTTCCTCTCCCGCGGACGGGTCGTCGCGGAAGGGACGCCGCGCGAGATCCTCGAGCGCGCGGACGCCGAATCGCTCGAGAAAGTATTCATCACGATCGCCCGCGGGGGGGCCATCCGCTGATGTGGGGAAGGGTCGGCGCGCTCCTTCTCCGGTACCTTTACCTGTACCGCCGGAGCCTCGCGCGCTCGATGGAGATCTTCTTCTGGCCGGTGATGGACCTGCTCGTCTGGGGATTCGTCACGGTCTACTTCCAGAAGCTCGCCGCGCCCCGCGCGGTCGTCTTCCTCCTCGGCGCCGTGATCTTCTGGGACGTCTTCTACCGATCCCAACAGGCCATCACGCTCTCCCTCTCCGAGGAGATCTGGGTTCGAAATCTCCTGAACGTCTTCATCGCGCCGGTCCGCACGGTCGAGATCGTGCTCGCCACCTGCCTGCTCGGCGTCATCCGCGCGACGATCTCGGCATCCGTTCTCGGACTCCTCGCCTTCGGTCTCTACGCCTTCGACGTCACGACGCTCGGCGCCGCGCTCCTGCCGTACCTCGCGAGCATCCTGCTCTTCGGCTGGGCCGTCGGAATGTGCACGATGGCCCTGATCCTGCGGTTCGGCCACGCGGCGGAAGCGCTCATCTGGGGAACGCCGTTTCTGCTTCAGCCGATCTCGGCCGCGTTCTACCCGGTCGCCGTCCTGCCATCCTTCCTCCGGTCGATCGCGCTCCTCCTCCCGACGACGCACGTCTTCGAGGGGATGCGCGCCACGCTCGCTACCGGCCGGCCGGCCCTCGCGCCGCTTCTCCCGGCGTTCGCGCTGAACGCGGTCTATCTCGCCCTGGCAGGCGCTTTCTTCGGTTGGATGATGAGCCGCGTCCGCGAGAAGGGGTATCTCGCGCGGCTGGCGATGGAGTAGCGGGGTCAGGTATTCACGAATCCGGACGGCTCCTGTCCCAGCCCGCTGGTCTTGCCATCATTGCGAAGCAATGTGGCAAGTGGAGACCTGACCCCGTCCTACTGGGCGATGGAGTAGCGGTTACCGGCTGGACGGGCCCGAGCCGGAGCCCGCGGACGCGGGAGCGGCGGGGATCGTCGCCGCGATCGCGGGAGTCCACCAGGAGAGAATCTTCTTCACGTACCCGATCGTTTCGCGGTACGGGGGAACGCCGCCGTAGGTCTCGACCGCCCGCTCCCCCGCGTTGTAGGCGGCGAGGACGAGCTCGGGCCGGTGATGAAACCGCTCGGCGAGCTCCTTCAGATACCGGACCCCTCCGGCGACGTTGGAAGCGGGGTCGAAGGGCTTGCGCACCTCGAGGCGCTTCGCAGTCGCCGGCATGAGCTGCATGAGTCCCCTCGCCCCCTTGCGGGACAGGGCGCGCGGCTCGTAGTTCGACTCGGCGCGGATGACGGCCGAGACCAGAGCGGCGTCGACGCCGTGTTTCTTTGCCTCGGCCTGGATGATCGCGTCGTACGCGCTCGAGAAGAGCGGCTTGCGCTCGTCCTTGTACGACAGGTCGTACGCGACCTTCTCGTCGGAGCCGACCGACCGGACCTCGACCTCCGAGACCTCGACTTCGTCTTCGACGATCCGCTCCACGAGGCTCACATCGACCCGGTAGCTGCCACCCCCGCGAAGGCGGACCTCCACCTCGTCTCCGTCGACCGCGTAGCCGTCGGCCTTGGTGACGCGCCCGTCAGAAAAGACGATGAGCTCGGCCCGGAGGGGGGTCGCCGAGGCCCCGACGAGCAGGGCTACGGCCGCAGAAAGGAGTAAACGGGGCATACGGCAGGTCCAACTGCCCGTCCGGGCGCCGAATTCCCCGGGGTTCATCCCTTGATTTTGCCACGGTTTCGGGCCCGTGCCCGGGGGTGAAACCGGTCGTAGACCGAGCGGAGACGGCCGGCCGAAACCCGCGTATAGATCTGAGTCGTCGAGATATCCGCGTGCCCGAGCATCATCTGGAGGGCGCGGAGGTCCGCCCCCCGGTCGAGAAGGTGGGTGGCGAAGGCGTGGCGGATCGAGTGCGGGGCGAGCTTGCGGCGGATCCCGGCGCGCCGCCCGTAGCCCTCGATGAGCTGCCAGAAGCGCTGCCGGGTCATGGCCGAACCGCGGGCCGAGAGGAAAAGTTCCGCAGCCCCCTTCCGGTCGAGGGTCGGCCGCACGGACGCGAGGTACCGTTTCACCCACTCCGCGGCGGAATCGCCGAAGGGGACGAGGCGCTCGCGCCCCCCCTTTCCGGAGACCCGCACGATTCCCGCTTCGAAGTCCACGCGGTCGCGCGGCAAGCCCACGAGCTCCGAGACGCGCAGCCCCGAGGCGTAGGCGAGCTCGAGCATGGCGCGATCGCGCAGGCCGAGCGGCATCGCGACGTCCGGTGTCGCGAGCAGGTCGTTGATCTCCCTCTCCGTCAGCGTCTTCGGCAGGGCGAAGCCCGCCTTCGGGTTGGAGAGGTCGTCCGTCGGATCCGATCCGAACCCGAGGTGCGCGGTCGCGAACCGGTAGAAGCCGCGCACCGCCGACAGCGCCCGGGACGCCGACCGGGACGACAGGCCGCGCGCCCGGAGGTGGCGCAGGTACGAGACGAGGTGATCACGCCGGGCGCCCCCCGCAGTGGCGCGGGCACTCGCCATCCAGCGGCCGAACGCCTCGAGGTCCCGCCGGTACGCGTCCACGCTCGCGGGCGAAAGCCCCCTCTCGACCCCGAGGTGATCGAGATACGTCGGCAGGGTGCGCGCGAGAAAGTCGCTGTTGGAGGAAGGGGCCGGAGAGGAGGGGCGGGTTTTGCGGCTCAGTGCGCGGCCGCCGCGGGAGTGAGGCCGTGGACGAGGGAGAGGATTTCGTCGTCGGTCAGGATCCGATCGCTCTGCTTGGCCCGCTGGAAGATCGCCTCGACGAGTTCGGGCCGTGACGGGATCCCGCGATCATCCAGCCAGCACTGCACGTTCGAGATGCCGCTCATCGGCCCGACCTCGATCGTCTGCTTCCTCCCGACCATGCTCGCGGGGACACCCGAGTAGACGCGGTCCGCCAGCCAGTCGTCCCCCTTCTTGCGCGCCTTGATGATCGCGGCGGCGTGGACTCCGGTCCCCGTGCGGAACGCGTCCCTTCCGACGATCGGGTAGTTGTCCGGGATCGGGACGCCGGTCGCGCGCGATGCGAGCTCGCAGTACTCGTGGAGCTTCGTGAGGTCGCGGTCGATCCAGCCGAGCAGCTGGAGGTTGACGAGGAGCTGGTCCATCGGGGTGTTGCCGACGCGCTCCCCGATCCCGATGGCGCATGCGTGGACCCGATGGGCGCCGGACTCCAGGGCCCAGAGCGAGTTCTGCACGCCGAAGCCGCGGTCCTGGTGCCCGTGCCAGTCGACCTTCGCCTCCGGGTTGACCTCCTCGACGAGCTTGCACACGAACCGGATCAGGTTCTGGACGCCGTTGGGCGTGGCGTGCCCGACCGTGTCACAGACGCAGATGCGCTTCGCTCCGGCGCGGAGCGCCGTCGTGTAGAGCGCGCGGACGTGGTCGGGGTTGGCGCGCGTCGTGTCCTCGGTGACGTACATGACCGGCAGGCCTTCGCGGACCGCCATCGAGACCGCGTTCTCGGAGAGGCGCAGCATCCGATCGAGGTCCCAGTCCTCGGCGTACTGGCGGATCGGGGACGACCCGATGAAGCAGGCGACTTCGATCGCAATACCGACCCTCTGGGAGATCTCGATGATCGGGCGGATGTCCGCCTCGACCGTACGGGCCGCGCAGTTCGGGCGGATCCTCATCCGGTTGTCGACGATCTCGCGCGCGAGGCGCTCCACCGCGGCGACCACGTGGGGCCCGGCCCCCGGCAGGCCGATGTCCGCCGAGTCGATCGAGAGCGCTTCCATGAGGTGCAGAAGCCGCAGCTTCTGGTCGATCGGGGGACTCTTGACCGAGGGGGACTGGAGGCCGTCGCGCAGGGTCTCGTCGTCGAGCTCGACTTTCCCGCGCGCCGGGAAGACCGCTCCCCCGGCCCGGTTCCAGTCGTAGATGAGATCGGACTCGGGCGGATGCACGAAGAACGAGTTTATCAGGTGACCGGAAGCGCTCGGCTACTTTCCCGTGAACCTCGCCGGCCGCTTTTCCAGGAACGCTGTCATCCCCTCCTTCATGTCCTCGGTCGCGGCGCAGAGGCCGAAGAGGGTCGCTTCGAGCACCTGGCCCTCGGCGAGCGGCATGTCGAGGCCGCGCCGGATCGCCTCCAGCGCGTAGCGGCAGGCGGTCGGGCCGTTCGCGCGGATCTTGCGCGCGATCTCGACCGCGGCCGGCAGCGCCTGGCCCGGCGGAACCACGCGGTTCACCAGTCCGATGCGCTCCGCCTCCGTCGCGGTCAGGCCCTTCTCGGAGGTGAGCACGAGCTCGAAGGCGCGGGCGCGCCCGACGTGGCGCGCGAGACGCTGGGTGCCGCCGTAACCGGGGAGGATGCCGAGCGAGGTCTCGGGCAGGCCCATCCGCGCGTTCTCGGACGCGACGCGGATCGTGCACGCCATCGCGAGCTCGAGGCCTCCCCCGTATGCGTATCCGTTGATCGCGGCGATGCTGGGCACGGGGAGCGACTCGATCCGGTCGAGCAAGGCCTGACCGCGACGCGAGTGCTCGCGCCCCTCGACCGGCGTCAGCTTCGCGAGCTCGCCGATGTCTGCGCCGGCGATGAACGCCTTCTCGCCCGCGCCCGTCAGCACGAGACACCGCAGCGCCGGATCGGACGCCGCGGCGTCGACCGCCTCCGCGAGCTGACCGAGCACGTCGGAGTTCAGCGCGTTCAGCTTCTCGGGCCGGTCGACCGTGAGGACCCGGATGCCCTCTTCGGGATCTTCGACCCGGATGAACGCGCCGCTCACGAGCCGTACTCGTAGAAGCCGCGGCCCGACTTCCGTCCGTATCGCCCGGCGAGCACCATGCGTTTCAGGAGCGGCGGCGGCGCGAACCGCTTCTCGCGATACTCGGTGAACATGATCTCGGCGATCGCGTACGTCGTGTCGAGCCCGACGAAGTCGAGCAGCTTCAGCGGTCCCATCGGGTGGCCGCAGCCGAGCTCCATTCCACGATCGATGTCCTCCCGGCTTCCGACCCCCTCCTCCAGCGCCCGGACGGCGTCGAGAAGGTAGGGGACGAGGAGACGGTTGACGATGAACCCGGAGTTGTCCTTCGCGAGCACCGGCTCCTTCCCGAGCGACCGGGCGAACTCGAGGAGGGTCTCGACCGTCTCGTCGGAGGTCGCGATCGTGCGCACGACCTCCACGAGCTTCATGACCGGCACGGGATTGAAGAAGTGGAGGCCGGCGAAGCGATCCGGCCGGCGCGTCGCGGCCGCGAGCTCGGTGATCGTCAGCGAGGAGGTGTTCGAGCAGAAGATCGCGGAGTCGCCGCAGATCCGGTCGAGCTCGGCGAACAGCTCCTTCTTGGCTTCCAGGTTCTCGACGACCGCTTCGATGACGAGATCGCAGCCGGCGAGATCGTTCACCCGCGTCGTCGCCGTCAGACGGCTCCGTGCCGCGTCGCGATCGGCGGCCGGGAGCTTTCCGCGCTCGACCGCCTTCGCCAGGGACGACTCGACGCGCCCGACGCCTTTCTTGACCAGGTCGTCGGAGACCTCGCGGACGATCGTCGGGTACCCCGCCTTCGCGCAGACCTCGGCGATTCCCGATCCCATCAGACCCGCCCCGAGCACCCCCACCCTATTGATCTTCATCGGTGTCTCCGCAAAAACGTCTCAACGTGAGCTCGCGCGACCAGGCCGGCCCGACGAGAGCCGTCATCGGCGAGCTCGGCGCCCTCGTGATCCACTCGTTCTCCAGCCAGTAGGAGAGCGCTTCCCGCTCGAGCTCTCCGTCGTTCAACGTCGCGAGAAGGTTGTTGAGATCCGCCCAGCCCTTCGTCGAAAGCTCGCGCAGGAACTCGACGACCGCGCCCGTGCGGACGGGAACGTCGAGGATCCTGTCCGTCCACGGCTCCAAGACGCAGCTACTTGATGGATTCGAGAACGACCGCGATTCCCTGGCCGCCCCCGATGCATGCCCCGGCGAGCCCGTAGCGGGCGCCGCGTCGGCGGAGCTCCTTGGCGAGCGTCAGCGTGAGCCGGGTTCCGCTCGCCGCGAGGGGGTGCCCGAGAGCGATCGCTCCGCCGTTGACGTTCAGCTTCTCCCGGTCGAGACCGAGCTCGCGGACCACGCCGAGGATCTGGCCGGCGAACGCCTCGTTGATCTCCCAGAGGTCCACGTCGTCCTTCGAGAGACCGGCTTTCTCGAGCGCCGCGCGCGCCGCGGGCGCGGGCCCGAGGCCCATCAGCTCCGGCTCGACGCCGACGACGGCCCACGACACGAGGCGGGCGAGCGGCTTGACCTCCTTGCGGCTCGCGTTCTCCGCGGAAGTCACGACGACCGCGGCTGCGCCATCCACGATCCCCGACGCATTGCCTGCCGTCACCTGTCCGTCTTTGCCGAAGGAGGGCGGGAGTTTCGCGAGCGCCTCCATCGTGGTGTCAGGGCGGAGGTGGTCGTCGCGCTCGACCTTGACCGACTTGCGCCCCGATTTCGCTTCGACCGGGACCACCTCTTCGGACAACCGGCACGACTCCCAGGCCGCCGCGGCGCGCTTTTGAGAGGAGAGCGCGTATTCGTCCTGCTCCTCACGCGAGATCCCGTACTTCGCGGCGACGCGGTCCGATGTCTGCGCCATGTAGAGACCGCACCACGTGTCGAGAAGGGCGACCATGAGCGAGTCCTCGAGCTGTCCCTGGCCGAGGCGCAGCCCCCGCCGGGCGCCCCGGATCACGTGCGGCGCCTGCGACATGTTCTCCATGCCTCCGGCGAGGACGGTCGTTGCCTCACCGAGGAGGATGCGGTGGGCGCCCTGGACGATCGATTCGAAGCCCGAGCCGCAGAGCCGGTTCACCGTGAGCGCCGGGACCTCCTTCGGCACGCCCGCCTTCAGGCCGACGTGGCGGGCGCCGTAGATCGCGTCGCCCGACGTCTGGAGGGCGTTGCCGAAGATGACGTGGTCGACCTCGGATGGGTCCGTCGCCGAGCGGGCGAGCGCCTCGCGGGCCGCGGCCGCCCCGAGGTCGATCGCCGAGACCTCCGCGAGCTGCCCGTTGTACTCGGCCATGGGGGTCCGGGCCCCCTCCAGGATGACGATTTCTCCGGGAGCTGCCATCACTCGTATCTATACCACGCGAAAGGATTTGGATTCGCAGTGCGCCTTCACCAGACGAGCTCGTGGAAACGGCGGCGCACGGCGTTGAAGTCGACGTCCCGGACTGCCGGGTGGATCCGGTTCGTCAGCAATACGGCGACCCTCCCGGAGTCGGGTTCCAGCCACACGGAAGTGCCCGTGAACCCCGTGTGTCCGAAGGCCGAATCCGGCATCGCGGCAATCGCGGATCCCGCGCCCCGTTTTCCCTGCCACGCGATCCCGCGCCCTTCGGCAAGGGCAGGCGTGCGATCACCCGCGAGGGTCCGGCGCGGAGAGTCGAGCCACGCGCGCGTGAGCCGCCAGACGTCCTCCGCCGTGCCGAAGAGCCCGGCGTTTCCGGCGACGCCCCCGCGACGAAGCGCGTTGCCGTCGTGGACCTCTCCCCACACGATGCCGGTCCGGAAGCGGGGATAGTCGAGCCCGAGCTCCGCCGCCATCCGCCGCTCGGTGGCGTCCCCCTTTTCCGTCGCCGCGACGTCCGGCGAGCGTCCCGGGAGGTATCCCGCTCCGGAGCCTGCCGGCGTTGCGACGAGCGCGGCGAAGGACACGTCGAGGCCGGCCGAGAAATGCCCCTCGAGCACGTCCCCCAGCACGAGGAAATTCAGGTCGCTGTAGAGGACGCGCTCGCCCGGCTTCGCGACGGGCTCGATCCCGGCGAGCGTTCGCCGGTAGGCGGCCGCACCCTCGCCGCGTGCGTAGACCGGATACCACGCCGGAAGTCCGGAGGTGTGGGTCAGGAGCGACTCCAGGGTGACGCCGTCGTATCGCGTCGCCTTCCACTCCGGGAGATAGCGTCCCGGCGGCGAACGGAGGTCGAGCGCCGGGAGAGCCGCCGAGACGAGGGCTCCGCAGACGAGCGGCTTGGTCAGGCTGGCGAGATCGAACCGCGTGTCCGCCGTGACGGAGATCCGCTCGGGGTCCAGGACCGCGTGACCCGCGGCCGCCGATTCCGACACCGCGTCCGCGTCTCCAACGAGAGCCACGCCTCCCGGAAAGGAGCCCTCTTCGATCTCCCGGGCCAGAAAGTCCGAAAGCGCCGTCACTTGAGGACGGCTTCGAGCTCGGCCCGGCGGGTCGCGACCTTCCGGGCGTTCCCGGCGATGTCCGCGGGCAGCGTGTCGGGCGCCCGCATCCCCGCGCGCTCGCGCTCGAGCGCCGCGATCTGCGTCTCGATCGTCCGGGCGGTCTGGGGGTCCCGGACGGACCGGAGCGTCTGGCGGAGCGAAGCGATGGTCCGCGCATAGGTTTCTGCGGCCGACTGCCGGACGCGTGCGGCGTCGAGCGCCACGAGCGCCTCGACGATCCGGGCGCGGGCCCAGGCAAACTCGTCCGGATCGATGCCGAGCGCCCGAGCCGCGTCCGATTCGGGACGCTCACGGGCGGCCCGCCGGACTCTCAGGTAGAGGTCGAGGTGGCGGTCGGTCAGCAGGCGATCGGCCGGAGGCTCGAAGTGCTCGCGAAGGACCGTCCCGGCCGACTCCTTCACGGCCGCCGCCACGGCCCCGGAGTCCCCCCGGCGACAGCCCGAGCCGAAGAGCCCGATACCCGCGGCCAGCGCGAAGAGGACGAGCATTCGTGCGGCTCGAGACATGAGGTCAGTTTACCGGGGCGACACGGCCCGCCGTTGCGGCACAAGAACTCCCAAAATCAATTAAACTTGCCCCGCCACAGACATAAGGAAATGCCCGAAGAAAAGCCCCTGCCCGAGAAGATCGGCAAGTACGAAATCACCGGAAAGATCGGTTCCGGTGGATTCGGCGCGGTTTACCGCGGGCGCGACCCGTACATCAAGCGCACGGTCGCGGTCAAAACGTGTCAGCTGAACGACGAGGAGATCAAGAGCCGCTTTTTCCGGGAGGCCGAGCTCGCGGGCAACCTCCACCACCGGCACATCACGACCATCTACGACTTCGGCGTCGAGGATGGCATCCCCTACATCGTCCAGGAATTCCTCTCCGGGGAGGACCTCGACAAGAAGATCAAGCGCGCCGAGCCGCTCCCGATCTACCGCAAGGTCGAGATCCTGACGGCCATAACCGACGGCCTGGCCTACGCGCACGCGGCGGGGATCATCCATCGCGACATCAAGCCCGCGAACGTGCGGATCCTGGACGACGGGTCGGTCAAGATCATGGACTTCGGGATCGCCAAGTCGCTCCAGTCCGAGTCCAACCTGACCCAGACCGGCATCACGCTCGGGACGTCCGCCTACCTCGCGCCCGAGCAGATCCGCGGAGAGCCCGTGGATCCGCGGACCGACATCTTCTCGCTCGGGATCCTCGCCTACGAGCTCCTCACGTACCGAAAGCCTTTCCGCGGCGAGCACCTCTCGACGGTCCTCTACAAGATCCTGAACGAGACGCCGGAACCGATCGAATCGCTCGCGCCCGACGCGCCTCCCGCTCTGGTGGCCGCGGTCAACGCCGCGATGGAGAAGCAGCGCGAGAACCGCTACGCCACGATGGACGCCTTGAAGCAGGACCTGCTCAAGGTGTCGCGCGACCTGGCGGGATCCTCGTCGCAGTTCCCGACCACGGCGATCCCGGCCGACGAGATGGACGCGACCGTCATGACTCCGAGCGGCGGGATCATTCCTTCGTCGATCACGCCTCCCTCCGGATCTCTCGCCCGCGTCCCCGCCGTCGACGCGACGCCTTCTTCCGCCTCGGCGCGAAGCAAGGCCGGTCTCGAGCTCGTCAACTTCCGCGACCCGAGCGCTGCGGAAGGGGAAGCGACCATCTCCGGCCGCGCCTCGGAGCTCGCCGCGCTCGCCGCCTCCGGGGAGAAGCCCGCGCGCCGGGCGCCGATCTTCATCGCCCTGGCGGCGGTCGCCGTCGCCGGCATCGCGGTCTTCCTCTACCTGAGCCGCGGAAAGTCGCCCGAGTCCGCTCCCGCGCCGCCGCCCGCGGTCGAGGCTGCGAAGCCCGAAGCCGCTCCCCCGCTCGAATTCCCGGAGCCGCAGCTCGGAGCCGACGCGAAACCGGGGGCCGCGCGTCCCGCCGAGCCGAAGGCGAGCGCTCAGGTGGTCCCGGCGGCGCCGGCGGTTCCCGGCGGGCCGGTCCCCCCGGCGGCCGTCGCGAAGCGACGCGTACAGTTCAGCTCGATCCCGGTGGCGATGCTTTCCGTCGACGGCAAGCAGGTCGGGCCGTCCATCCCGGCCAAGACGCTCGAGCTCGCCGACGGGAGTCATCGCGTGCGTTTCGAGGCGGAGGGCCTCGAGCCCTACAGCCGCGAATTCAAGGTCGGACCGAACGAGTCGAACAGGATCGCCTACCAGTTCCCGGTGGGATACATCGTGATCAACGCCGATCCCTCGTGGGCCGGCGCGGCCGTGATCATCGGCGGAAAGTACAAGGGCAGTCTGCCGCAGGCCTCGCGTCTCCGGATGCCGAAAGGAACGTACAACGTGACGCTCCACCGCGAGGGCTACCAGCCGGTCACGCAACAGATCACGGTGCCGGAGCGCGGGGAGAGCCCGTGGAACCCGCCCGCCGCCGTCGCCGTCGAGCAGGGCATCGGACAGTGAGGCGCGCCGGCGCGATCGCGGGCGCTCTCCTCTTCGTCTCCTCGATCGTCTGCGCGCAGTCCGAGAAGCTCGAGGCCGAGGCGAAGCGCGCCTTCGACTCGGGCCGCTTCCGGGAGGCCGCCGAAAAGTACGCGAAGGCCGCGGAGTCTCCCGACGCCCCCGCGGAGAGGAAGGGCGACTTCTACCTGAACAGCGCGTGGTCCTTCTACATCGCCGGCAACTCCAAGGGCGCGCGCGACAACCTGCGCGCGGCCTACTCCGCGCGTCCGGACCTCGTCGTCGTCGGAGACCTCTACAGCCCCGACTTCGCGCGGCTGGCCCAGTCCGTCCGCGCGGAGATTGCCGGCACGACGCCGCTGCTCGGACCGGCCGAGCTGCGGGAGCTCAAACGCTCCGCGCGCGGAAAGCTGACGGAAGGTCGAGCCGAGGAGGCGCTCGCGGAGTTGAAGCCGGCCGCGGCGTCGAACGACCCGGAGGTCCAGCTCCTCCTGGCGGAGATCTACGAGAAGCTCGGCCGCGGGGCCGAGGCCGACGCCGCGCGCCAGCGGGCGTCCGACCTGCAGAAGGGCCTCGTCACCAGCACGCCGATCTCCGGATCGGTCCCGGGCGCCGGCGCGACGGCGCCGCTGGAGCCCGCGGTCAACGTGACCCCGCTTCTCGACGCGGCGGACAAGGCGCTCAAAGCAGGCGACCTCGCGAGCGCGACGACGCACGCGCGCCGCGCCGCGGACCTCGATCCGAAGAGCGCCGAGGCGCACCGGCTCATGGGTGAGATCGCGCTCGCGGGAGGCCAGGAGGCCGACGCGGAGCGCGAGTTCACCGCGGCCGTCGTTCTCGACGGATCGAACGCCCGGGCGGAGCTCGGGCTCGCGCGCCTCTCCGAGCGACAGAAGAAGTGGAATACCGCGGCGAGCCACTACCGGCGCGTGCTGCAGCTCGACCCGCACAGCGTCGCCTCGGCGATGGGGCTCGGGCGCTCCATGCTGGAGGCGGGCGACGAGAGCGCGGCGCGCCTGGCCTACGGCCGGGCCATCGAGATCGACGCCGGCTCGGCCGAGGCGCACAACGACTATGGTGTCCTGCTCTACCGCGCCGGCGAAGTCGATCAGGCCATCGAGCACTTCTCGGAGGCGGCGAAGATCAAGGCGGACGAGGCCGCGTACCGCGAGAACCTCGGGCGCGCGTACCGGAAGAAGGGCATGGCGAAAGAGGCGGAGCGGGAGCTCGCCGAGGCCGCCCGCCTGGGCGCCCCCTCCGCGAGCCTCTGGTCGGCGCTCGGACATCTCCGGGCCGAACAGAAGAACGCCGCCGAGGCCCGCGCGGCGTTCGCGTCCGCGCTCGAGGCCGAACCGGGCAACGAAGAAGCGGCGAGCGGACTTGCGGCCGCGGTTCTCGAGACGGGCAAGCCCGAGGAGGCGGAGACCGTGCTCGTCAAGGCGCTCGAGGTGAACCCGACTTCGGCGGTGCTCTGGAACGACCTCGGGGTCGTGCGCATGACCCGCCGCGATTTCGCGGGCGCGGTCGAAGCGCTCAGCAAGGCACTCACGCTCGAGAAGCCGCCGGCGGAGGCGAAGTCGAACCTCGACCGCGCCGAACAGCTCCTCGCCCTCGACCGCGCCGCGAGCTGAAGCTCGCCCGCCTCCCGTGCTGCTCTTCCTGGTCCTGCTCTCGCTCGGTTCCCCATCGCCGACGATGACCGACGCCACGCGCTACCGCGCCGAGATCGAGAAGTGGCGGGCCGACCGCGTCCGGCGCCTCACGGCGGAGGACGGCTGGCTCTCGGTGGTCGGGCTCTCGTGGCTCGAGGAGGGGGACAACTCCGTCGGATCCGCCCCGTCCGCCCGCGTGGCCCTTCCCTCCGGCCGGACGCCGGCCCGGCTGGGCACGATTCGCCTCGCTCGCGGTTCGGCGAGCTTCACGGCGGCGCAGGGAGTTTCCGTCACCCACGGCGGAAAGCCCGTCCGCATGATCGCGCTCGCCTCCGACGCCGACGGGGAGCCGACGATCCTCCAGCACGGAACCGTCTCGTTCTACGCGATCCGGCGCGGGGATCGGCTGGGCATCCGCGTAAAGGACAGCGCGGCCCCGGCGCGCCGGGAGTTCCACGGAATCGACGGCTACGCGACCGATCCGAAGTGGCGCGTGGCGGCGCGCTTCGAGCCCTACCGGCCGAAGAAGTCCATTCCGATACCCAACATCCTCGGAAGCGTCACGCAGGAGCCGTCACCGGGCGCGGTCGTGTTCTCGATCGGCGGCCAGGAGTACCGCCTGGACGCCGTGGAAGAGGAGGGGGAAGAGGACCTGTTCCTGATCTTCGGCGACCGCACCAACGGGACCGCGACGTACGGCGCCGGCCGGTTTCTCTACGCCCCGCGTCCTGGCCCGGATGGAAAGACCGTCGTGGACTTCAACAAGGCGTACAACCCCCCGTGCGCGTTCACCGCGTACGCCACCTGTCCCCTGCCCCCGCCGCAGAACCGCCTCTCCGTCGCCGTCACCGCCGGCGAGAAGCGGTACGGGGAGCACTGAGAGGGGGTCAGGTCTCCACGTGCCACATAGGGGGTCAGGTCTCCACTTGCCACATTGGGGGTCAGGTCTCCACTTGCCACATTGCGGGTCCTGAGCGCTATTCGAGGGCCTGCAGCAGCTCCGCCAGCATCCGCGCCGTCGCCCCCCAGATCACCTGGTCCCCGTAGCGGTAGAAGAGCACGGGCTCGTCGCGACCCGGAAGAAACTTCGTCTCCTTGATCGCGGGATCGCGGAGCGCGCCGATCGGCGCCTCGACGACTGCCGCGATCTCCGTCTCGGCGGGCGCGAAGACGTACGGCTGCGGCAGGGCGCCGACGTACGGCTCGACGTAGAAGTCCGTCACCGTCACCATCGGCGAGAGCTTTCCCAGGAGCTTCACGTCCCCGGGACGGACGCCCAGCTCCTCCTCGGTCTCGCGCAGCGCCGTCGCCGACAGGTCCTCGTCGCCCGGCTCCTCCGCCCCTCCCGGGAAGGAGATCTGTCCCCGGTGGTGCGCGACCGTGTCGGTGCGGCGCGTGAAGACGACCCAGAGCATCCCGGCCCGCACGAAGAGGGGAACGAGCACGCCCGCTTTCCGGGCGGTGCCGGGGGCCACGACGGGCCGGGCGACCGCCGCGAGCCGTCGCTCGACGTCTTCCATCCAGTTCATCGGTTCCGGACTATTTCGAGTCGGCGGCCGACTTCAGGTACGCCTCGATGAAGGGCGCGATCGCTCCATCCAGGACCGCATCGGTGTTCCCGGTCTCGTGTCCGGTGCGGTGGTCTTTGACCATCCGGTAGGGATGGAGCACGTAGGAACGGATCTGGCTCCCCCACTCGATCGATTTCTTGTCGCCGACCCGCCGCTCCTCCTCCGCGCGCCGTTCGTCGAGCGCCTTCTGGTAGAGCCGCGCCCGGAGCACCTTCATCGCCATGTCCCGGTTTCTTCCCTGGCTGCGCTCGTTCTGGCAGGTGACGACGATTCCGGTGGGCAGGTGCGTGATCCGGACGGCGGAGTCGGTCACGTTGACGTGCTGGCCGCCGGCGCCGCTCGACCGATAGGTGTCGATCCGCAGATCCTTGTCGGCGATTTCGATCTCGATGTTCTCGTCCACCTCGGGGGAGACGTAGACCGACGCGAACGAAGTGTGGCGCCGCTTCGCCGCGTCGTAGGGTGAGATCCGCACGAGGCGGTGCACCCCCATCTCGCTCTTCAGATAGCCGTACGCGTGGTCCCCGACGACGTGGAGCGTGGCGCTCTTGATGCCGGCTTCGTCGCCGTCCTGACGCTCGATCAGGTCCACCTTCCAGCCGCGCTGCTCGCCGAACCGCACGTACATGCGCAGGAGCATCTCCGCCCAGTCCTGGGACTCCGTGCCGCCCGCTCCCGGGTGGATCATCACCCAGGCGTTGTTCGCGTCCTCGGGCGCGCCCATCTTGACCGCGAGCTCGAGCTCGTCGGCGAACGCGCGAGCCGTTTCGAGAGCCGTGCGCGCGTCCGCGTCAGCCGGCTCCCCCTCGCGCAACAGCTCGGCGAACGTCGTCATCTCGTCCGCGAGCTCGTCCAGGCGATCGCCCGTGCCGAGGGTCCGCTCGTGGGCGCGCACCTTCCGCAGGATCTCCTGGGCTTCCTCGGGACGCGACCAGAAGTCGGGCGCGGACGCCTGCTGCTTCAGCTCCTCGAGCGCGCTCCGCGCGGCGTCCCGATCAAAGATAGCCCCGGAGCGCCGTCAGGCGTCCCGAGGCGTCGGTCAGGGCGGAGATGAGGTCGTCGCGTTCGGTCATGGTCGGATTCGCGCGCGGCGCTCGCGGCGCCAGCGGACGAGCCCGAAGACTAGCACGCCGATCGCGACCGCGTCGCAGAGTCCGGAGAAGGCGAAGCCGTAGCGCGTCCACGGAGTCCGCGTCGTGAAGAGACGCGCCGCGCCCCGGACGATGCCGGTCTCGTCGGGAGGGAGCTCCGCGAGAATGCGCCCCTTCTCGTCGGCGATTCCGGAGATCCCCGTGATCGCGGCCCGCAGCATGTACCGCTCGTTCTCGACGGCCCGCAGGACCGCGCCGGCGAAGTGCTGGGCCTGCGCGCCGCCCGCGCCGTACCAGGAGTCGTTGGAGATCGTGACGAGAAGATTCGCCCCCTGGCGCACCTGCTTCCACGAGAGGACCGGGTAGAGGATCTCGTAGCAGACCCCGACGCCCACCGCGAGCCCGCCGTCGCGGAGCACTCCCGGCTCCTCGGCCGCGGAGAACTCCCCGATCTCCGTCGACACCTGTCGGACGAAGAAGAAGATCTGCGGGAGCGGCACGTATTCGCCGAACGGGACGAGGTGGACCTTCCGGTACGGCTCCCCCATCCCCCGAGGCGAGAGAAGGCGGGCCGCGTTGTAGTAGCGGTCGTCCGTCTCGACATCGACGTCGTTGAAGAGGACCGCGCAGTTGCACGACCCTGCGAGATCGGTCAGGTCGCGCTGGAGGATCCGGCTCGTTTCCCAGTAGAGCGGCAGCGCGGACTCGGGGATGACGATCAGGTCGGGTCGCGCGGCCGCCGCCGTGTGCGCCTGCCGGACGACCGCGGCGTAGTTCTCGGCGCGACGCTCCGCCTGCAGCCGGGCCTCCTGCGGGATGTTCGGCTGGAGGAGCGCGACGGAGATGGTCTTCTCCGCCGGGTGCGGCCGCGCGAGACGGATCGCACCGAAGACGCCGGCGGCGAGAACGAGAATCGCGGCTGCAACCGCGGGCCGCAGTCGCCGCCGCACCACCGCGGCCGCGAGGAGGGCCGACGCTGCGACCACGAGGAATCCCACGCCGTACGACCCCCAGAACGACGCCGACTGCAGCCAGATCGGATGCCGGTACAGCGCCTCGGCCGTCAGGTTCCAGGGGAATCCGCGGTAGACGTTCGCGCGAGCGTGCTCGGTCGCGAGCCAGAGGAAGGGAAAGGCCGCCAGGCGCCAGGGGGAGCGCGGCGGGGCGATCGCGACCACCGCCCAGCCCACGATGGTCGGCCACTCGGCGTTTATCGCCGCCAGAATCCCCACCGAGAGGACACCCATCACCTTCGACTGGCCTCCGAACTGCGTAACGACGTAGAAGATCCACGGTATCGAGACGATCCAGTACGCCATTCCGAACAGGAAGCCGGAGAGCAGGCCGTGGAACCGCTTCTCCTCGAGGGCGAGCGCGGCGATCCAGGGCACGAGCGCCAGCGGGGCGAGGACCGGGAGCTCGTAGGGAGGAAAGGCGAGCGCGAAGAGGATTCCGGAGACGACGCCGGCGAGCGGCGTTCGGATTCTCGCTGTCATCCCGAGCGAAGCGAGGGATCTGACCGCGAAGCGGTCATCCTGAGCGACGCGAAGGATCTCTCTCTGTTCAGGAGAGATTCCTCGTCGCTCCGCTCTTCGGAATGACAGGGGACCGCTGCGCCGCCTCGAGTGCCTCTTCCGCCCGGTACGAGGACCGCACGAACGGGCCGGAGAACACGTGCCGGAAGCCCATCTCCTCACCGGCGCTCCGGTACTCGTCGAAGACCTCGGGCGCGACGTACTCTTCGACCGGCAGGTTCTCTCGCGCGGGACGCAGGTATTGACCGATCGTCACGACGTCGACCGACGCTTCGCGCAGCTGCCGGAGGAGGTCGAGGACTTCCTCTCTCGTCTCGCCCAGACCCACCATCAAGCCGGACTTCGTCGTCCCGTCGGGCGCCAGGTCCTTTGCGGCCGCGAGCACTCCGAGCGAGCGATCGAGCCGCGCTCCCGGCCGAACCCGCGGGTAGAGGCGCGGCACCGTTTCGACGTTGTGGTTGAAGACGTCGGGCCGCTCCGCGACGACGATCCGCACCGAGTCGAAGCGGCCCCGGAAATCGGGGACGAGCACCTCGACTCCGGGCGCCGGGTCGAGACGCCGGAGCGCGCGGATCGACGCGACGAAGTGCGCCGCGCCCCCGTCGGGGAGGTCGTCGCGCGCCACGGAGGTCACGACGACGTACGCGAGCCCCATTTCGGAGACGGCGGCCGCGAGCCGCGCTGGCTCGAGCGGGTCGGGCGGAGCGGGTCGTCCGTTCGCGATGTCGCAGAAGCCGCAGGGGCGCGTGCAGACGCTGCCGAGCAGAAGGAACGTCGCCGTCCCGCGGGAGAAGCACTCGCCGCGGTTGGGGCAGCGCGCCTCCTCGCACACCGTCGAGAGAAGGTGCGTTCGCGCGACCTGCTTCACCTCGTGGAGCGTCCCGAGCGCGAGTTTCTTCGCGCGGATCCACTCGGGCGCCCGCGACGGGAGCAGGGCCGGGCGTGACGCGGTGGCGCCGCTCACTGTCCCGGGGGGACGATCCACGTGTCGCGCCGTCCCTGCGACGAGAGCCGGCGGCTGGCCTCCTCGGCTTCCTGCCGCGTCGAGAAGGGCCCGACCCGGACGCGGTACACGGTGCCCCGAGGCCCGGTCCCCGGCTCGACGCTCGCGGGAAGGCCGGACCGGGTCAGCCTCGCGGCCTCCCCCTCGGCGTCCGCCCGCGAGGAGACCGACAGGACCTGCACCCGGAAGCCGCCGGCGGCCGGGCGCGGCCGCGGCGTTGCGGCGGCGGCCGCGACGGGCGGCGGAGGCGCGCCGGCCTCGCCGTCTTCGAAGACGTGGACCTTCGCGGGGGGCGCCAGCGCGGGTCCCCCGGCGGAAGCCACGGCCGTCACGGGAGCAGGGAACGAGAGTTGATCGCCGGCCTCGGCCGACGGAGCGGCCTCCGCGCCCGCCGGCGGCGTCTCCTCGGCGGCCACGGCGCCCGAGGGCGGCGGTTCGTTTCCGGAGAGGCCCGTCATCAGGCCGAAGAAGTACGACAGGCCGAGAATCGCGAGGAGCCCGATGAAAAGGAGGAGCGCCTGCCTCGCCGTGAAGGAGACCTGATAGTGCGTGCGCGGCTCCACGGCGCAAGCCTACCCGTTTTTCTCTATTTCGACAGGAACGTTCTCATGAGCTCGATTGGCAGCGGGAAGACGATGGTCGAGTTCTTCTCGTTGGCGATCTCGGTCAGCGTCTGGAGGTAGCGCAGCTGCAGGGTCGCGGGCTCCTCGCCGATGATCTTCGCCGCTTCCGACAGTTTCCGGGCCGCTTCGAACTCTCCCGAAGCGTGGATGATCTTCGCGCGCTTCTCCCGCTCCGCCTCCGCCTGCTTGGCCATCGCCCGCTGCATCTCCGGCGGCAGATCGACCTGCTTGACCTCGACCATGGAGACCTTGATTCCCCAGGGATTCGTGTGCTCGTCGATGACCTGCTGGAGCGCCACGTTCAGCTTCTCGCGCTCCGAGAGCAGCTCGTCCAGCATGGCCTGTCCCAGCACGCTGCGCAGCGTCGTCTGCGAGAGCTGGGACGTCGCGTAGAGGTAGTTCTCCACCTGGACGACGGCCTTGTCGGGCTCGACGACCCGGAAGTAGACGACCGCGTTCACCTTCACCGAGACGTTGTCGCGCGTGATGATGTCCTGCGCCGGCACGTCGTGGACGACGGTCCGCAGCGAGATGCGGACCATCCGTTCGAAGGGCCAGAAAATGAGAACGAGACCCGGCCCCTTCGGCTTCTTCCCGAGCCGGCCCAGCCAGAACGTGACCGCCCGCTCGTATTCGTTCAGGACGTTGATCCACTTGAAGAGAAATACGACGCCGATGAAGAGCGCCACGAGACAGCCGGTTTTCGAGAAAAGCTCGGGCATCAGTCCCTCCGTTTGACGCGAAGCCGAAGTCCCTCCACGCGTGTGACCTTCACGGAGTCGCCGGGCGCCAGGTCCGTCGGCCCCTCGGTGTCCCAGTACTCGCCGTGCACGAGGACCTTTCCCGTCGCCGTGCCCGGATTCCAGTCGATAACCCGCGCCGTTTCGCCGACCATGCCCTCGGCCCCGGTCCGGGCGGGAGCCATGCGGAGCTGGATCGTCTTCCACGTCAGGAGCGCGACGATCGCGAGAGTCAGTACGAGCGCCGGGATGATGATCGACAGGTCGATCCGGTAGAGCGTCTCCTCGCCGCGGCCCGAGAAGAGGAGGAGCGATCCCGCGATGAGCGCGATCGCCCCGCCCGCCGCGAGCACGCCGTGGCTGACGACCTTCACCTCGGCGATGAAGAGAACGATCGCGAACACGATCAGCGCCAGCCCCGCGAGGTTCACGGGCAGCACCGAGAACGCGTAGAGCGCGAGGATCAGAGCGATGCCGCCGACCACGCCGGGCAGCACGGCGCCGGGGCTCGACAGCTCGAAGTAGAGGCCGAGCAGCCCGGCCATGAAGAGGAGGTACGCCACGTTGGGGTGCGAGACGAAGCCGATCAGCTTCTCGATCTTGCTCATCTCGCGCGTCTCGATCCGGGAGCCGGCGACCCGGAGGGTCGTCGTCGCGCCTCCCACCCGGGTGACGGTCCGTCCCTCGAGCTGCTTCAACAGGTCCGGGACGTCGCGGGCGATCAGCTCGATCAACCCGGCGTCCTTCGCCTCGGTCTCCGTGTACGAAACGCTCTTCGCGACGGCCGCCTCGGCCTTCTCGGCGTTCCTCCCCCGCTGGCGCGCGAGGCTGCGGATGTAGGCCCGCGCGTCCTGCTCCGCCTTCTCGTTGATGGTCTTCGGAAGCTCCTGCCCCTCGCCGCCGACCGGATGGGCGGCGCCCGTGTTCGTGCCCGGAGCCATCGCGGCGACGTCTCCCGCGAGCAGGATGAAGAACCCGGCGGACGCCGACTGAGCGCCCGACGGCGCGACAAAGGTCGCGACCGGCGCCTTCGAACGCAGGATGGCCGACGTCATCTCGCGGGTCGAGGTCAGGAGGCCGCCCGGAGTGGAAAGCTCGACCACGACGAGCGACGCTCCCTCGTTCTCGGCGGCCCGCAGGATCTTCTTCAGGTAATTCGCGGCCGCCGGCTGGATGGGCGTATCGACCCGGGCGACGAAGACGGTCGGAGCGCGGACGGGGGTCCCGCGAACGGCCGCGGGAGTCTGGCCGCCGGCGCCCGCGATCCCGGCAAGAAGCGCGAGGATCGCGGCGAGCACCGCGCGAGCTGTCATGGGCGGAAAAAATACTATCGCACCGCAACGCCAACGCCCGTAACCTAGCGCGCGTGCGCCTGCGCCCCCTGGAAACGGTGAACCTCGCGGCGCTCGCCGCCCTCGTGGCTCTCACCCTGCTCCTCTGGCGGCGCCTCGCCGATCCCGGAGACAGCCTCCTGCGGTTCTCGCTCATGGGAGCGTTCCTGGCGGTCGTCGTCTTTCTGACCCACCCGGCGCGGCCGCTTCCGAAGGCGCTGCAGGTCGCCCTGGACTTCTACCCCGCGGCGTTCATCCCGTTCGTGTACGAGAGCCTGGGTGTGTTGATCGCCGCGGCCCGCGGCGGCGCGCGCGACGACCTCCTGATCGCCGCGGATCGCGCGATCCTCGGAGGCGACGTGACGGTGCTCCTCCAGCCGTACGTCCGGCCGGGCCTGGCGGCGTTCTTCTACGTCGCCTACTCGACGTACTACTTCCTGCCGATCGTCCTCGGGGCGGCGCTCTGGAAGAAGAGCCGGCCCGAAGCGCGCCGCTTCATCTTCACCCTCTCCGTCTGCTTCTACGTGTCGTACGCCGGGTATTTCACGATTCCTGCGTACGGTCCGCGGACGGCGCTCGCGGACCTGCACACCGTCCCGCTGAACGAGCACCCGGTCGCGGCAGCGATCGAGCGGACGATCAACGAGCTCGAGCACACCAAGCTGGACGCGTTTCCCTCCGGGCACACGATGATCACCGTGGCCGTGCTGATCGTGGCGTGGCGGCGGGCGCGGAAGTTGTTCTGGGTGCTGCTGCCGATCGCGCTCGCGCTGATCTTCTCGACGATGTACTGCCGGTACCACTACGTGGTGGACGTGATTGCAGGCATCGTGCTGGCGTTCGCGACGGTGCCGCTGGGCGATCGGCTCCACGAAAAGCTGATGCACGACACTTCACCACCAAG
The DNA here is from genome assembly GCA_035457525.1 of Thermoanaerobaculia bacterium. Lineage (GTDB taxonomy): Bacteria > Acidobacteriota > Thermoanaerobaculia > UBA5066 > Gp7-AA6 > Gp7-AA6. Next base: position 21,809 of record DATIBN010000142.1, read on the forward strand.
GTCGCGTGATGTGGATGGTCGTACCGACCAGGGTCGTAGTCTCGAGGCCGAATCGACCCGGGCCGAGTGAAGAGATCCCTCAGACCTCCCGCTCGTAGATCCGATAGGTCTTGTAGAGTCTTCCGCCCCAGAGCCGCACCGCCCGGATGACCAGGTCGTTGTCCTCCAGCAGCCACGACACCTCGACGCCCGTCAGGCCGCGCTTCAGCGCCGCACGCAGGCCCGACTCGAAGATCACTGCGTTGATGCCGCGCATCCGGTACTCGCGCTTGATCCCGAGCGTCAGGACGCGCAGGGTCTTGATCTTCTTCTGCGCGAGCAGGAACTTCAGCCAGCCGAACGGCAGAAGCCTTCCCTTCGTCGCGGCGATCGGCACGTTGTAGTCGGGCATCGCCAGCAGGAACGCGATCGGCTCCAGCGAGCCGTCCTCGCGCCGCCGCTCGCCCAGGAATGCGAACTCCGCGTCGAGGAGCTGCTTCAGGCGGCTCGCCATGAAGTCCATCTCCTCGGGAGTCATCGGCACGAATCCCCAGTTCTTCTCCCAGGCGGAGTTGTAGACCTCGCGCACGGCCGGCAGATCGGCGACCAGGCTCTTCTTCGTGATGGGGCGCACCACGACGTCCGGCACGTTTCGGCGGACCCGGTCGACGAGCCGCGTCAGCCTCTGGAGGGGACCCTCCCCCACTTCGAACCAGTACGCGAGCAGGTCTTTGGCCTTGACGAACCCGGCCCCCTCGACGAGCGAGACGTAGTACGCGGGGTTGTAGGTCATCATGAAGACGGGGGGCGATCCGAAGCCGTCCACGAGAAGCCCCGCCTCGTCGTTCAGCGAAGGATTCGCCGGGCCCCGCAGCGTCGTCATCCGCCGTTCCTTCGCCCACAGGGCGGCCGCGTCGAAGAGGAGGCCCGCGACGTCCGGGTCGTTCTCCGACTCGAAGAAGCCGAAGAACGCGGTTTTCTCCTCATGAAACTCGTTGTGCGCGCGATCCAGAACCGCCGCGATCCGGCCCACGTCCGCCCCGCCGCGCCGCGCGACGAAGAGCTGCATCTCGGCGTGGCGGAAGAACGGGTTCTCGTCGGAGAACACCTTCGCGAGGTCCGAGCGCAGCGGCGCGACCCAGAGGGGGTCGTCCCGGTAGAGCCGCTCCGCCACGTCGAAAAAGCGATCCAGGTCGCGTTTTCCGCGACCGATCCGCTGGATGGTAACCGGTGGCTTCAGACTCCGACGGGGCGAGGCAGCGAGAGCTCCCGCGCGACTTTCTCGATCGCCTCGAGGGCGCGGGTCAGCTGCTCTCGCGTGTGCGTCGCCATCAGGGACGTTCGGATGAGCGCGCGCCCCGGCGGCGTGGCCGGCGAGAGGACGCAGTTGACGAAGACGCCCTCCTCGTGGAGCCGCTGCACCATGGCGAGCGCCGCGTGGTCTTCGCCGACGACGACCGGAACCACGGGGGTCTGCGATCCGGCCGTGTCGAGACCGAGCGACCGGAGGCCCTCCGAGAAGAAACGCGCGTTTTCCCAGAGCCGCGCCCGTCGCTCCGGCTCCCTTTCCATGATCTCGACGGTGGCGAGGGCCGCCGCGACGGACGCGGGAGGCGGCGCGGCCGAGAATATGAGTGTCCGCGCGCGGTGCTTGATGTAGTCGATGACCGTTTCGTCGCCGGCGATGAA
>DATIBN010000143.1:0-9539 GCA_035457525.1 Thermoanaerobaculia bacterium
GTGATCGTCCGCGGCGTCAACGACGACGAGGTCGGAGCGCTCCTCGACTTCGGCCGCCGTGCCGGGGCAGAGGTCCGGTTCATCGAGTACATGGACGTCGGCGGCGCGACCCACTGGAGGCCCGACAAAGTCTTCCCGCGCCGCGAGATCCTCGCGGAGGTCGAACGCCGTTTCGGGCGCGCGCGGGCGTTGCCGGGCCGCGGCGCCGCCCCCGCCGAACGATTCGCGCTCCCCGACGGGACCGTGTTCGGCATCGTGGCGTCCACGACGGCCCCGTTCTGCGGCGCCTGCGACCGGAGCCGCCTGACGGCCGACGGAATCTGGTACCTGTGCCTCTATGCGAACGCCGGCACGGATCTGCGGGCGGTGCTGCGCTCGGGCGCTCCCCGCGAGGAGATCTCCGACGCGATCGCCGCGGTGTGGACCCGCCGCCGCGACCGGGGAGCGGAGGAGCGGCTGACGCGGAGCGATCGGTCGCCGCTGCTCCCGGCGGCAGACCTTCGCCGCGACCCCCATCTCGAGATGCACACGCGGGGAGGTTGAGAATCGGAAATCGGAAACCCGGTCTGGTCGCCCGTTTGCATCATCGGGAGTGATGGAGCGAGAACCCGGGCGACCCGGCTGGGCCTACTACGCGGCCGTCACAGTCTTCGTGGCGATCCTCGCCTTCGCCGTGCTCGGGCTCGTGCGTTCTTCCTCTCTCGCGGGCGCGTCCACGGAGGCCCGGTCCGGAGGGGCGAACGTCACCCCGACGCCGGCCGGGATCCTCCGGACCGGCCCGGTTCCCACCCCCCGGATTCCGCCGCCGACTCCCGGCTCGCCGACCGAGCCGCCGAGTCGGACCCACATCCATCCTCCGCCCGAGAAGGACCCGCCCGCGCCCGAAGCGCCCGGCGATCAGCCCCTTCGGTAAGGGCCGGAGCGGCCGCCCGTCTTCTCGACGAGCACGATTTCGCGGATCTCCGCCGCCCGGTCGAGCGCCTTCGACATGTCGTAGAGGGCCAGGCAGGCGATCGCGACTCCGGTCAACGCCTCCATTTCGACGCCCGTGCGCGCCGCGGTCGACACGGTGGCGGTGACGACGACCTCCCGAACGCGCGAATCGAGCTCGCACTCGACGGCGACCGCGTCGAGAGGGACGGGATGGGCGAGCGGGACGAGCTCCGGGGTCTTTTTCGCCCCGAGGATGCCGGCGATCCGGGCGACGGCGAGCGCGTCCCCCTTGGAGAGACGGCCCGAGGCGAGCGCTTCGAACGCCTCCCGTCCGAGGCGCACGCGCCCCCTCGCCACCGCCCGGCGGCGGGTCGTGGGTTTCTCTCCGACGTCGACCATGCGGGCACGTCCGCGGGCGTCGAGATGGAGAGCTTTCGTGCGCGGAGAGACGTCGCGTCGCCGGGGTGGGCTCTTCTGCGCCTTCCTGCCCGGACCGCCCTTCAGGCGCGCTCCCGGTGCGCCGCGTATTCCTGGAACGTGTTGAGATTCGCGAACGCGTTTCCGCTCCGGTCGAACTTGCGCCACTCGCCCTCCGGGAAAATGTCCGCACCGATCTCTTCGGCGAGGCCGGTCAGGGACAGCATCCCGCGGGCGATCCGGTTCTGCGCGAAACGCGCGGCCGATTTCCGCCACACGGCGGCGAGAGGCTGCAGCCGACCTTCGGCTTCGGGGATGAGCGCCGCAGCCGCCGTTCTCAACCCGCGCATCGCAATCTCGTGCACGATGTCGTGCGTCAGTCCGGGGAGATCGACCCCGAGGATGAAAATGCGATCGTCCGCCTCTTCCAGGGCCCGCACGAGACCGTAGATCGTGGCGAAATCCGGCGTCGAATCGATCAGGATCCGGGCGGGCCCGATCGGGTAATCCGGCGCTTCTTTTACGACCACGAACACTTCGCTGAAGAGCGTCGCGAGCCGGCCGGTCTGGAACTCGACGAGGTTGCCGGCTCCCCACGGCAACGCCGCTTTTGGCCGACCCATCCGCGTCGAGGCGCCGCCGGCGAGCACCGCCGCCGGCATCGGGAGTTTCACTGACCCAATGCTAGCATCCGCGGCTCCCGGAGGCCCCCCTGATCTCCGTCATCGTCCCGATTCGAGGGGAGAGTTCCGACGTCGCCGACGGCCTCTCGCGGTTCGCCCGCGACCCGGACTGCGAAGTCCTCGTCGCCGACGGCGGGAGCGACCCGACGACCCGCGCGGCTCTTCGAGAGTCCGGAGTGACGGTCCTCGAAAGCGAAGGCACTCGCGGGGCTCGTCTCGCCCGCGCCGCGGCGCAGGCCCGTGGCGACGTCCTGTTTTTCGTGCACGGCGACTCTCGGCCTCCCGACGACGCGCTCCGCCTCATTCGCCGGACGATCGACGGCGGCGCCGACGCCGGCGCGTTCTCTCTCGCGTACGACGGCGCCGGGCCGGCGATGCGCTGGGTCGCATGGTGGGCGAACCGGCGTTCCCGCGCCGGGCGGCTCCCGCTCGGGGATCAGGGCATTTTCTGCCGGCGCGAGACGTACGAGCGGTGCGGCGGCTTCCGCGACCTGCCCATCTGCGACGACCTCGATCTGGTGCTTCGGCTCCGGCGGTCGGGCCGGTTCGTGATCCGGCCCGAGAAGACCCGGACGTCGCCGCGCCGCTACGCCAGCGCCGGCGTCGTCCGGCAGGTCCTGCGGAACTGGGCCGTCATGATCGGTTTCGCCGCCGGCGTGCGCCCGGAGCGTCTCGCGCGCTGGTACGAAGGGCGCTAGCCGTCAGCCGCGCGCCAGGCGCGCCCGCAGCCTGTCCTTCACCGCGGGCCACTCGTCGTCGAGGATGCTGTAGTACACGTCGTCGCGCACCCGACCGGTCGAAGTGATCGCGTGCTTTCTCAGGACCCCTTCTTCCGTGGCTCCGATGCGGAGGATCGCGGCCCGCGAGCGCTCGTTCAAGGTGTCGGTCCTCAACTCCACTCGAACGCAGCCCAGCTTCTCGAAGGCGTGCGCGAGCATCAGGAACTTCGCTTCCGTGTTGACCACGGTGCGTTGCCACTCGCGGCCGATCCACGTCCAGCCGATCTCCAGGCGCCGGTTGGCGGGCTCGAACGTCGCGAATCGCGTGCTGCCGATGGCGCGGCCGGCGGCGCGTGAGAACGTGGCGAACGGCAGGACCGAACCCGTGCGAGCCGCGGCGAGCGCGCGCTCGAGGTACGCCCGGAGATCCCCGGGCGACATGGCCCGCTCGCTCGTCCAGCGCCAGATCTCCTCGTCGAACGCGACCCGGGCGAGGTCGTCCAGGTGATCGAGCGACAGCGGCTCGAGGCGGACATGCTCGCCTTCGAGAACGACGGGTTCGAGCGCGGTCCCCACCATCACCCCGAGGAACCAAGGTCCGAAAGGACTCTTGGCGTTACGGAGAGATCCTTCGCTTCGCTCAATATGACAGCGCTCTGCGCTGTCACTTCCCGTCGCCTCCCAGGATGATCGGGAGCCCGTTCTTTCCGCTTCCGATGACGACGACCTTGGAGTTCTGGCTCATCGCCAGTTTCTCGGTGGCCTCGATGCCCTTCCACTCCAGGAGCGCCGGGCTGATTCCGGCGGCGACGATGCGCTGAAAGTCGGCGATGCCCTGAGCCTCGATGCGCTTTCTCTCGGCCTCCTGCGACTCCTTCTGGAGGACGAACTTCATCTGCTCGGCTTCCTGCTCCCGGCGGAGCTTCTCCTGGATCGCGTTGGCGACGACGTCGGGAAGCCCGATCTTCCGGAGCAGGACGGCCTCCGCGATGATCCCCCGGTCTCCGGCGAGCTTTTTGAAGAGCTCGAGCGTCTCCCTCGAGATGCGCTCGCGCTCCGCCGAATAGAGGACCTTCGCCTCGTACGACGCGGTGATCTCACGGATCGCGGAGCGGATCTGCGGGGCGACCGCGATCTCCTGGTAGTTCTTCCCGATCGTCCGATAGATGTCGTCCGCCTTCTGGGGATCCAGGCGATAGAGGAGCGAGCCCTCGAGGTCCATGATCAGCCCCTCTTTCGAGGGAACTTCCGCGGTCTCTTTCACCTCCTGCGTCTTGATGGACATCTTGATGACGCGGGTGAACGGCAGGACGATCCGGACTCCGGGTGAGAGGACGCTCGATGAGACGCGGCCGAAAAGGTCTTTGACGCCGACGTGCCCGGCGGGTATCACGGTTACGGGATTCCCGACGAGCAGGATGAGAACGACGAGCCCGATCACGACGAGCCGCACGATGCGGCGGGCCGGCTGAGACGGCGGGACCACCTCGAAGATCTTCGACATGGAGTTCCTCCTATGGATGGGAGGAGGAAGCTATCAGCAGTCGAGTTCGGCGGGCGGCGGGGTCAGACCATCTTCAACAGATGGCCCATCTTGTTCTTCTTCGCCTCGAGGTACTTGCGCGAACCGGCCGTCGGCCCGACCTCGAGCGGGACGCGCTCGACGATCTCGAGCCCGTAGCCGCCGATTGCCACGTATTTCGAGGGGTTGTTGGTCATGAGACGCATCTGACGCACCCCGAGATCCCTCAGAATCTGGCTCCCGACGCCGTAGTTGCGGATGTCCGGGGGGAACCCGAGCTTCTCGTTGGCGGACACGGTGTCGTGTCCCTCGTCCTGGAGCTCGTACGCCTTGAGCTTGTTGACGAGACCGATGCCGCGCCCCTCCTGGAGAAGGTAGAGGAAGACGCCCTTGCCGGCTTCGACGATTCTCTCCATTGCGAGCGCGAGCTGCGCGCCGCAATCGCAGCGGCTGGACCCGAACACGTCGCCCGTCAGGCACTGGGAGTGAACCCGGACGAGCACCGGCTCGTCGTCACGGATCTCGCCGTGCACGAGCGCGATGTGTTCCTCGTGCGTGACCTCGCTCCGGTACGCGTAGAGCCGGAACTCTCCGAACCGCGTCGGCAGGTGCGGCGCGGCGATGCGGTGCACGAGCCGCTCGGTCTTCATGCGATGACGGATCAGGTCGGCGACCGTGACCATGACGAGGCCGTGCCTCGCGCAGAACGCGGCCAGGTCCGGGACCCTCGCCATGGTTCCGTCTTCGTTCATGACCTCGCAGATCACGGCGGACGGATCGAGGCCGGCAATGCGGGCGAGATCCACCGACGCCTCGGTCTGCCCGGCGCGCTTCAAGACACCGCCGGCCTTTGCCCGGAGCGGGAACATGTGGCCGGGCCGGGCGAGGTCGGCCGGCCGGGTGCGTGGATCGATGGCCGCCTTGACGGTCCTCGCGCGGTCGGCCGCCGAAATGCCGGTGGTCACGCGCCCGCGCGCTTCGATCGAAACCGTGAACGCGGTTCCGAAGTTGGACGTGTTTTCGTCCACCATGGGAGGAAGCGCCAGCTCGTTGCAGCGCTCCTCGGTCAAGGCGAGGCAGATGAGGCCGCGCCCCTCCCGGGCCATGAAGTTGATCGCCTCCGGCGTGACCTTCTCCGCCGCGAGGACCAGGTCCCCCTCGTTCTCCCGGTCCTCGTCGTCCACCACGACGACGAAACGGCCGGCGCGGAGTTCTCCGACTGCCGTCTCGATCGAGGAGAAAGGCGCTTCCACGTCGCTCATCCGGTCGATTTTCTCACGAGTTTCATGGACGGCGGCGGGGGCCTGTCCCCGCGTGTTGGACTGTTGCGGGTGCAGGTCCCGCAGGACCTGTCCCCGCGACTTTAGAAAACCGCAGGCTCCTCGTACGTGGCGAAGACCTCCCTCATGACGTCGGAGATCTCCCCCACCGTCGCGTAGGTCTTGACCGCCTCGATGAGCGGAGGCATCACGTTCCGGCCGTCCGCGCACGCCTGTTTGAGGTGCGCGAGCGAGGACGACACGGCCTTCCCGTCGCGCGACCGCCGGAGTGCGGCGAGTTCGTTCTTCTGCTGCTCCTCGACGGACTCGTCGATGTAGAGGATCTCGACGCGGTCGTCCTCGTCCTCCTCCACGAACTCGTTGACGCCGACGACGATCTTGTCCTTCGAGTCGAGCGCCCGCTGGTAGGCGTAGGCCGCGTCCATGATCTCGCGCTGCGGAAAACCGGCTTCGATGGCTTCGACCATTCCGCCGAGCGCGTCGATGCGGCGGAAGTAGTCGAAGCAGCCCCGCTCCATGCGCGTCGTCATCTCCTCCACGAAGTAGGAGCCTCCCAGGGGATCGATCGTGTTCACGACGCCCGACTCATGAGCGATGACCTGCTGCGTCCGGAGCGCGAGCTTGACGGCGAAGTCGGAGGGCAGGGCCAGGGTCTCGTCGAGCGAGTTGGTGTGGAGGGAGTTCGTCCCGCCGAGGACGCCCGCGAGAGCCTGGAGCGTCGTCCGGACAACGTTGTTGTAGGGCTGCTGGGCGGTGAGGGAACAGCCGGCGGTCTGAGTGTGGAAGCGGCACATCCAGGAGCGGGGATCCTTCGCTCCGAACCGCTCGCGCATCGTCTTCGCCCAGATGCGGCGCGCCGCGCGGTACTTCGCGATCTCCTCGAAAAAGTCGTTGTGCGCGTTGAAGAAGAACGAGAGCCGGGGCGCAAATTCGTCGACCGAAAGTCCCGCCTCGATCCCGTACTCGACGTATTCGACTCCGTCGCGCAGGGTGAAGGCGAGCTCCTGCAGGGCCGTCGACCCGGCCTCGCGGATGTGGTACCCGGAGATCGAGATCGTGTTCCAGCGCGGCACCTGCTTCGCGCAGAACGAGAACTGGTCGGTGATGAGCCGCATCGAGGGGCGCGGCGGGAAGATGTACTCCTTCTGCGCGATGTACTCCTTGAGTATGTCGTTCTGAAGCGTTCCCCCGACCCGATCCCAGGATGTCCCGTGTTTCTCGGCGACCGCGAGGTACATCGCGAGCGCGATGGGTGCGGTCGAGTTGATCGTCATCGACGTCGTCACCTTCCCGAGGTCGATTCGATCGAAGAGGATCTCCATGTCGGCGAGTGAGTCGATCGCCACCCCGCACTTCCCGACCTCACCCCGCGCCATGTAGTGGTCCGAGTCGTACCCATAGAGCGTGGGAAGATGGAAGGCCGTCGAGAGCCCGGTCTGGCCGTGCTCGAGCAGGTAGTGGAATCGAGCGTTCGTCTGGCGCGCGGTGCCGTATCCGGCGAACTGGCGCATCGTCCAGGGCTTTCCGCGGTACATCGTGGGATGGACGCCGCGCGTGTACGGGTATTCCCCGGGCCATCCCAGATCGCGCTCGGGATCGAAGCCCGGGATCGAGTCGGCGGCCGCGAGAGGCTCGACCTCGGCTCCCGAGACGGTCGTGAAGTCGCGCTTCCAGGGGGCGCGGCGGGCGAAGGTCGCGCTCATCGCTTCCTCCCACCGGCGGCGCCCCTCGCGAACGCCCGGGGGTACGGTCGGATCGTCGGTCTTGTCGCGGCTCATCGAGTGATCCCGATCGAGCAGAATAGCCCAATCCTCTCAACGATTTCCACGGGCCGGCGCCGGGTCCCGTCGGCGGCATGAAAGATGCAGATAAAGAGCCGCGGCCATTTGGCCAGGCAAGGAGGAACTTCATGACGAAACGGATCACAACTCTTCTGGGGATTCTCGTGGCGGCGGCATTCGCGATCGCGTGTGCCCAAACCGATGCGGGAATCACGACCAAGGTGAAGACGAAACTCGCCGCGGATGACACGGTGAAGGCCTACCAGATCGACGTGGACACCAAGGACAAGGTCGTCACTCTGTCGGGCAACGTCGACAACCCGGCCGCCAAGGACCAGGCTGTCGCGCTGGCGCGCTCGACCGAGGGTGTCGCCGACGTGGTGGACAACATCACGGTGGCGGGCGGCTCGGCAGCAATGCCGGGCGAGAACCCGGCCTACGGCGGAGGCACGACCATGGAGGGCGGAGCTCCCGCCCCGGGCGGAGAGGGCGACGCGGCCATGGGCGGCAACGCCCCGAACCCGGAGCCGGACCGTCCGGTCGGGACGGTGATGGACGACGCGGCGATCACGGCCGCGGTCAAGGCAAAGCTTCTGGCGGACACGATGGTCGGCGGCCTGAAGATCGACGTCGATACGCGTAGTGGCGTGGTCTACCTGACGGGCGACCACATGAAGAGCCAGGCCGAGATCGACCAGGCGATCAAGCTCGCCAAGGAGACCTCGGGCGTCAAGAGCGTCGAGAGCAAGCTCGTCGTCGGCGACGCGCACTGACGCACGCCGACACCCGCCGGCCATAGAAGCGCCGGCATGTTTCTCAAAGGCCGGGGCAACCCGGCCTTTTTTACCGTCGCGGTCGTTCGCTCGGGAGCTCCGCGCTTCGGCTGGGAAGGAGCGCCGTCTTCGCGAGCTTCGTCAGGCCTTTGACCGAGAACGGCAGCGACGAGCTCATGAAACACGAGTGCGTACACCAGCACTCTCTCTTCGCGATGCGGCCCCGCATCTCTTCCGCCTTCTCCGAAAACCACGCCTTCGCGAACGACCAGCCGTACTCGCGGATGTTGCCGATCTCCCACTGCACCTCGCAGAGCGACACCGTGCCTTCGGGATTCAGTACCCCCGACACGGACCCGGCGTAGCACGGGTAGACCATCCGCTCCTCTTCGAGCGTCTCGTGCTCGGCCTCCCGGGCCGCGACCTTGAGGTTCCGGAGGATCGGGCGGTATCTGTCGAAGCGCGCCCAGTAGGGTTTGAGCTGCGCGAGGGCGCGTCCATACTCCTCGGCGGTCAGCGGTCGAATCGAAGAGTCCGGAAACGGAGGCCGGAGCAGCTCGAAGGAGTGGAAGTCGATTTCGGGGAAGTTCGACGAGACCCACGCGCAGATCTCGCCGAGCTCGCCGTGGTTGAACGATGCCAGCACGGTCTGGACGTTCAAGACGAGACCGGCGCGGCGACGCTTGAGATCCGACAGCCTCCGGTAGGTCTCAACGACGTTCGGAAAGTTCCCGGGGGCGCCCCGGATCTCGTCGTGCCGCTGGCCGAGGTGATCGAGCGAGAGCCCGACCGTGAACGTCTGCCGCTCGTCTGCCCGGGACTCGAGCGCGCGCGCGATGATCGACTCGACCTGGTCCGGCAGGAGGGAGTTGGTCGGCATCGTGACGTTGGCCGCCTGGTGACGCCGGTAGAGGATCTTCGTGATCTCGGGGAGATCGCGGTTCAAGGTGGGCTCGCCCCCCGTCAGAACCACGCTGTAGAGCGACGGAAGATCCGCGAGGGCGCGCGAGTAGTCGTCGACCGACATCTCGAGGTGGCGATTCACGTTCAGGTGATCCCAGTAGAAGCAGGTGACGCACTTGCTGTTGCAGAGGTTCGTCATCCCGAGGATCAGGTACCGCGGCAGCGTCCGCCGGCCGCGGAGCCACTGGGTCGCGAGCCCGAGCTCCCTCATCGGGGCGAAGCCGCCAGCCCGCGGGCAATGCCGGCCAGGAGGCCTCCGAAGTAGGTCAGGTGATGGATCGCGAACGCGAACGGCACCGCCGGGAGGAGAGCCGGGTCGTGGCGCCAGATCGGGAAGGACAGCGCCACGGTCGTCAGCGCGTACAGGACGGCCGCCGGCACGAGGAACGGGAGCCCGTAGAGCGCCACGCCCGCGGTCGCCGCGAACCCCGCGGTCAGGAACGCCGCGATCCGTCCCCGGGCGTGGAG
>DATIBN010000144.1:0-2590 GCA_035457525.1 Thermoanaerobaculia bacterium
CGCCGCGATGTGGCAAGAGCGTCCCGGCACGGGGTTCGTTGTGACGACTCGTGAAGACCTGACCCCACGGTACCGCGGCGTCCTCGCGTACGTCGGCACCGACTTCCACGGATGGCAGATCCAGCGCAACGCGTCGCGGACCGTCCAGGCGATCCTCGAAGACGCGCTCGCGCGCTTCGACGGAGGCGCGGTTCGCGCGGTCGCGGCGGGGCGGACGGACGCCGGAGTGCACGCCGACGGACAGGTGGTGCACTTCGACCTTTCCGGTTCGCGGGAGCCCCGCGAGGTGAGAGACGGCGTCAACGCCCTCCTGCCGCGCGACGCGCGGCTCCTCAAGGTCGAACCTGCGTCCGCGGATTTCCACGCGCGGCGCGACGCTCTCTGGAAGGAATACGTCTATCGCTGGAGCCGGGCCGAGGTGATCGCGCCGCGGGACGCTCCTTTTCTCGCGCCGCTCGCGAGGAGCGCGGACGTCCGGCGGATGGAGGAGGCTGCGGGGTTCCTGCCCGGCCGTCGGGATTTCGCGGTGTTCGGGGTGCGCCGCGCGCCGGCGGATTCTTTGCGGACCCTCCACGCGGTCTCGGTCGAGGAGCACGGCGCCGAAGTGCGGGCGCTCTTTCGCGGCGACGGCTTCCTGCGCGGGATGGTCCGGACGATGTGCGGGCTCCTCGCGGACATCGGGCGGGGCCGGCTTCCGCCCGGGACGATGCAGGAGATCCTGGAGACCGGCGACCGCGCGCTGCTCGCCCAGAAGGCCCCGGCGCTCGGTCTGACCCTCGTGAAAGTCGAGTATTCGAAGTCGCCCGGGCTTACACTTTCCCCGTGATCGACGTCGACAACGTCGCGCGGCCGGGCTCGTCGGAGCGGCAGCTCTTGGACGAGATCGACCTCACGCGCCTGCCCCGCCACGTCGCCGTCATCATGGACGGCAACGGGCGGTGGGCGAAACAGCGCGGCTTCCCGCGGGTCGAGGGGCACCGGGCGGGGATCGCTTCGGTGCGGGAGGTCGTCGAGACCTGCGCGCGGCTGGAGCTCGACGCACTCACCCTCTACGCCTTCTCGGTCGAGAACTGGAAGCGTCCGCGGTTCGAGATCGTCACGCTCATGTCGCTCTTGAAGGAGTACCTGAACAAGGAGCTCGCGAACCTGCTGAAGAACGACATCCGCTTCCGCGTCGTCGGGCGGATGAACGAGCTCGACGCCTCGGTGCAGAAGGAGCTGTCGCGCGGTCTCGCCGCGACGTCGTCGTGCCGCGGCATGACGTTCAACATCGCGCTCAACTACGGCGGCCGGACGGAGATCGTGGACGCGTGTCGCTCGCTCGCGCACGACGTGGCGGCGGGGCGGTTGACGCCCGAGCAGATCGACGAGGAGACTCTGGGCTCGCGCCTGGGCACGGCAGGCGTTCCCGACCCCGACCTTCTGATCCGCACGTCCGGCGAGATGCGCGTCTCGAACTTCCTCCTGTGGCAGATCGCGTACAGCGAAATCTGGGTGACCCCCACGCTGTGGCCCGACTTCCGGAAACGCCACCTGTTCGAGGCGATCCTCGACTTCCAGAAGCGCGAGCGCCGGTACGGCGGCGTCATCGACTCGGGCCGGGCCGCGCCCGGAGAAGCCGCCGGTTGAGGCTCGGCCGGCGCGAGCTCGCCGCGGCGATCAGCATTCCGATCGTCTTCGCCGTTCTGTTCTACACTCCGCCGCTCGCCTTCAACCTGCTCGTCGCGGCGGTGACTCTCGGGGCGCTGTGGGAGTTCTACCGGCTCGCCGAAAAGACGGGCCTTCCGGTGGCGAAAACCGTCGGCATCGTCGCGGGCGCGGCCCTCCTCGTGTGGTGGGCGTCGTTCTGGGGCTACGCGTACGCGCCGCACCCCGGCATCACCGTCGCGCTCGCCGGGCTTCTCCTCTTCGTCTTTCTCGCGTCGCTCGCGCCGCTCTTCGCGAAGGTCGATCTCCCGGAGGCGCTCGGCGGAGCGAGCGGCACCGTCTTCGGCGTCCTCTCGGTCGCGCTGCCGGCGACCGCGATGTGTTACCTGCGAATCATCTCGCCGCGCGCCGTCGTCTTCCTCTTCCTGCTCGTGTGGGGCTGCGACTCGTTCGCGTACTACGTGGGCAAGAATTTCGGGAAGCGCAAGCTCGCCCCGCGCGTGTCGCCCAACAAGACCTGGGAGGGCACGATCGGAGGTCTCGTCGGCGGAACGCTGATCGGCGCCGCCGCCGCGACGTGGTGGGTGTATCCGGAGCTCGGCCCGGCCCGGGGCGCGCTGGCGGGAGCACTCGCGACCTCGGCCGGACAGCTCGGCGACCTCGTCGAGTCCATGTGGAAGCGGGGTGCGGGCGTGAAGGACTCGGGAACGTTCCTGCCGGGGCACGGCGGCTTCTACGACCGGATCGACTCGCTCTTGTACGCTGCGCCCGTATTGGCATTTTTTATCGGCGGCTCGACGCCGCCGGTAGGGAGTAAACGGCCGTTGCGCAATATCCCATGGCGAAAGCGCAATTGTAGCGGTGGCTCGGTCCGACGCGGATCGCTAGGACCCGGCGAGAAACAGCGCCAATACGGGCGCAGCGTACAAGAGCGAGTCGATCC
>DATIBN010000145.1:0-17222 GCA_035457525.1 Thermoanaerobaculia bacterium
GAGCGCCGCGGCGTTCGAGGTCGCGATGCCCGGGATGTAGAAGCCGAAGGTCCCTCCGAACTTCTCGACGAACGTGCGCGTCGAGACGACGAGCTGCGCCGGCCCGGCCGGGTGGATCCGCAGTCCCGCCGCCGAGGGGTCGAGCAGGCCGAACTCGGTATTGAGCACGTCGGCCTTCTCGATCGTCTGACCCGGGGCGAGTGTGTAGACGCGGGGCGCCGCCGGGGTTCCCGTCAGGAGGCGCGGGATCAGCGACACCGTCAGCGTGACCGGGCTCGATCCGACGTTCGTGACGTGGAGGTTCGTCTTGAAGAACGTGTCGTTGTTTCCCCGGGCGAAGGAGGCCTGGGTGACGATCACGTCGTCGGGCGACGCGAGCGGGTTGCCCGCCGGCTCGAAGAGGCCGTCTCCGGTCGCGTCATCGATCAGGATCGCGAACGGGATGATCCGCCCGGTCACGCTCGTCACCGTGAAGTCGACGCGGAAATTCGAGGTCGCGCCGAGACCCCGCACCCCGATGATGTCGGTGATGAGCAGGGTCTGGTTGGCCGCGGCGCTCTGCGTCGTGGACGTGAGGAGGTTCCCGTTGGAGTCGACGATGTCGATCCGGACCTGCACGGGCGCGCCGGAGACCTCGGTGAAGCCCACGTTCGTGTGGAACCGCGAGTCCTTCGAGAAGCCGTTGGCGGTCGCGCGGCCCTGGCCGAACGACAGACCCTGCAGCGAAGGGAATCCCGGGACGAACTGGCCGAACGTCCCGTTGGCGCTGCGCGTGTACGCGCGGCTCGTGGCGATGAAAGCGGGGTCGTTCGCGACCACGGTCATCTCCCCGATCGACGTGTCGAAGCCGAACTCCGAGAAGATCACGTCGTTCAGCGCGAGCACCTGTCCCGCGCCGACGCTCCTCGTGGCGCGGAGCGCGGTCGCCCCGCTCTGCCCGACCGGCACGTAGTAGAGAGAGAACGCCTTCGGCGTGGCCGTGGGGTTGTACAGCCGGACGTCCGAAAGGAAGAACTTCGTTCCCTGGACGCGGCCGACGACCGGGAGCACGCTTCCGTCCGACTGCGCGGGGATGGGGACGACCGGCTGTCCCGGCACGACCATCACCGAGAAGTTGCGGATCCGGCCGGTGGCGCCGGCGACGAGGTCCTCGACCGTCAGCTGCCAGACCCCGTTCGCCAGATGGCCCTGAAAGGCCGAGAGGGACTCGGCGGGCGCGTCGGTGCGGCCGTACAGCGCGTTGATCGGGCGCTGCGCGTCCCCGGTCCGATCGTGGAGCAGCACGGAGGTTCCGTCCGGACCCGTCAGCCGCAACCGCAGCTCGCGGGGATCCGGGTGGTCGATCTGCGCCCAGACCTGGATGCTCGCGACGGATCCGGAGAGCCCGGACACGATGGCCGTCGCGGTGGCGGAGCCCGTCCCGTCCGGCACGGAGAGCGCGTTTCCGACATAGAGCCCGAAGCGGCTGGCGGCCAGCTGGACGGCCGCGAGCACGTCCAGGCGCGGGGTGAGTAGCCCGTTTCGCGCGTCCGTCACCGCCGCGCCGGTCGAGCGGAGAACGCCGAGCAGGCCGAAGCCCGAGAGGTCGGGCCGGGCCTGACGCAGCAGCGCGAAGGCGCCGGAGGCCGCCGGCGTGGCTGCGGAGGTCCCTCCGAAGTTCGGGACTGTTCGGCCGTTCTTGCCGAACGTGTTCCAGAACGCGCCGGGAGCCAGCAGCGAAAGGTTGGTGTTGGAGTTGGAGAAGCACGCGACCAGGTCGGGGGTGGCCGGCTGGTCCGTGCAGTCGCTCCAGCGGACGAGGCTCGAGTTGACGGAGTAGACCGCTCCCACCGACACGGCCGACGAGATGCACGCCGGCGCCGCGATCGCGTGCGTGAATCCGCCATTTCCGGAGGCGACCACGACCGGAAGGCCGGCGGCCGCAGCGGAATCAACCGCAACGGCCTCGGCCGGTTCATCGGCGTCGCAGTATCCGTGATTGTCCGCATCCGGGTCGGCCCCGAGACTGATGTTGATGACGCCGATGTTGAACTCGGCCTTGTGCGAGATCGCGTAGTTGATCCCCTGGATGAGGTCGGAGACGAAGGCGGTGTCGCTGCAACCCGCGTTCGTCGCGTCGTTCGACTTGAAGGCCTTGATCGCCACGATCTTCGCGTCCGGCGCGACGCCGGCGGGGCCGGCCACGACGCCCGAGACCTCCGTTCCGTGGCCGTCACAGTCCATCGGGTCGTTGTCCTCGTCGGCCGTGTCCATGCCGCCGATGACTTTCGCGTTGGGGAACGGCCCGCCGCCGAGCTGCGGGTTCGTGTAATCCACGCCGGTGTCGATCACCGCGACCGCCTGGCCGGCGCCGGTGAAGCCCGACGCGTTCGCCTGGTCGCTGCGCATGAGCGAGGCCGCCGCCTGGGGCACGGCCTGAAAGCGTTGCCGGGTCTCGTCCAGGATCACCCATTCCACGTCGGGCCGATTCGCGAGACGCACGACGCCTTCCCGGGTCGCCCGCCCGGCCAGGAGCGAGAAGCTCTCGTAGAAATGCCGGGTCCGGAACTCCACCTGCGGGATCTCGTCGGAGAGCCTCTTCTGCGCCGCGATCCGGCGGACCCGGCGCACGGGCTCGCCGGCCGGGTCCGGCGCGGCGAGGAGAGCGCGCGCGGACGGCGTGCCGTCGCGGACCCCGACGATGACTCGAACCTCTTGCGCGCCCTCGTTCAGAGCGCGGAGGAGCTGCGCGTCGGCCTTCGGGGCTTTGTCGCGTGAAATCGGAGCGAGCGCCCGGGCGGCCGGAACGTTCGAAAGGGCGAAAAGAGCGGCGATCGCGAATCCCGTGAGCTGGCGGCGCGGCATGCTTCCCCCGAGTGAATTCCCTCGATTTGTGACAGAGCAGAATACATTCGGACGCTTCGAAAAAATCCCGTTCCCGGGCGTCGGAGGGCGAAAACCCTTGTTTGGGCTATCTTTCCGGCCGATGAGGGCCGTTTTCGCGGACTGTCACGTGGGGCGCCGCCCCGACGACGACGGCCCCTTCCTGCAAGCGCTCGAGGAGGCTCGCCGGCGCGGGGCAGGGTCCATTTCCTTGCTGGGAGACATCTTCCACTTCTTCATCGCGCACCCGAAGTTCGAGACCCCCGCGATCGGCCGGTTCCTGCAGGCGGTCGACCGGCTCCGCGCGGCCGGGGTCCCGGTGACCTACGTCGAGGGGAACCGGGACTTCTTCCTTCGGGGCTCGTACGTCGAGTCGCGCTTCCGGCAGGTCTGCGACGAGGAAACGTTCGTGGAAGGCGGCCGTCGATTCCTCCTGACGCACGGAGACCTCCTGAACGAGGAGGACCGGCCGTACCGGCTGTGGCGCGCGATCTCGAAGAACCCGATCTCGCGGAGGGCGATCGACTTTCTGCCCCGGCGGGCCGCGAACCGCTTCGTCTGGAAGGTCGAGGCCCGGCTCTACCGATCGAATTTCAAGCACAAGACCCGCCTGCCCGTGGAGATGATCCGCGACTTCGCGGCGCGCCGCTTCCGCGAGGGTTTCGACGTTCTCCTGCTCGGCCATTTCCACCGCTCCTGGAGCGAAGCGGTCGACGGGGGGAGAGTCGAGATACTGCCGGCGTTCGTGGACGAGCGGAAGTGGATGGAGATCGACGATGAGGGTCGAACGAGCCTCGTCGCTCTCTAGGTGTGCGGGCCGCCGGCCCGAACACCTTCCATGAGGGACTACCTCGCCTTCCCACCGGTCCGCGGCGTCCGCGGCGCGGTCTCGGTTCCTCCCTCCAAAAGCGCCACGAACCGCGCGCTCGTGCTCGCGGCGCTCTCGAGCGAGCCGGTCGAGCTCGTCTCACCGCTCGACTCGGAGGACACGCGCGCTCTCGCAGGCTGCCTCGAGGCGATGGGTGCGACGGTCGCGGCGTCGCAGCGCGGGCTGTCCGTCGGCGGCCCGCTCGGACGCCCCGCGGGCGCCGAGGTCCTTCTCGACGCCGGAGCGTCGGGGACGGCGGCGCGGTTTCTCGCCGCTCTCGCCGCGGCCGTCCCGGGCCGCTACCGGCTGACGGGCGTCCCGAGGCTCCGCGAGCGCCCGATGGCGGAGCTCGTCGCGGCTCTCCGATCGCGCGGAGCGTCGGTCGAAGCGTCGAGCGGCGACTTTCTCCCCCTCGTCATCGAGGGGGGAACCCTCCGACCGGGTCTCGTCGAAGTCGACGCATCACGCTCGAGCCAGTTCGTGTCGGCGCTCCTGCTCGCGGGCTGCGCGATCGACGGGGGCCTTTCGGTCCTGCCGAAGGGGACGGCGGTCTCGGCGCCCTACGTCGAGACGACGATCGAGACGCTGGCGGCGTTCGGTCACGACGCGTGCCGGGACGCCGGCGGCGCGATCACGGTCTCCCGCGGGCACGGCGGTCCCCGTTCCTACGCCGTGCCGGGCGACTGGTCGTCCGCGCTCCCTTTTCTGGCGGCCGCCGGGATCGCGGGCGGAGAGGTGGAGCTCAAGGGACTTTCGTGGCCGTCGCGCGACGCGGACGCGCGGGCGGTCGCCGTGGTCGAGGCGATGGGCGTTTCGACCGGATCTGTCCGCTCGGCATTCCGCGCGGGAGGCCCGACCGGACCGCTCCGGCCGGTTTCCGTCTCCGCCCGCGAATTCCCGGATGCCGTACCCGCGCTCGCCGCCCTCGCCGCGCACGCCGCCGGGGAGAGCCGGTTTCGCGACGTCGCGCACCTCGCGAACAAGGAGAGCGACCGGCTGGGGGCTCTCGCCCGGATCCTCCAGGCCGCCGGCGCATCCGCACGCGCCGGGGAAGACGAGCTCGTCGTCATCGGCCCGCGGCGGGCGCTCCCGCAAGCCCCGCGGCTGCCGACCTTCCACGACCACCGGGTGGCGATGACGGCGGCGCTGCTCTGTCTTCGATCGCCGGGCGGGCTGATCGAAAACCCCCGCTGCGTGGCGAAGTCCTATCCGACTTTTTTCCGGGACCTCGAGACAATCCTTTTACGTGAGTCGCGTTCTCGGTCCCGGGGATTTCGAGACTTGAACTTCGAATCTTGAATCCCGTGTCGGGGCCGCCCGCCGACGTCCTGCGCGCATTGCGCGACGCCGTTGCCGCCGCGGCTTCCGGCGAGGAGCGGGAGGCGCCGCTGCGCGCCCTCGGCCTCGCGAGCCTCTCCATCTCGGACGGCGACGGGCGCGACGTCGTGCGCCTGGGCGAACCGCTCGCGTCGGGCGGCCGCGTGCTGCGCCGCCGTCTCGACGCGGGAAACGCGCGCTTCGAGCTGGCCCTCGCTCCGCCGGTCGCCGACGAAGTCTGCGCACCGATCGCGCTGCTGCTCGAAACCCTTCTCTACCGGACGGAGCGAGTCGCGCAACCCTCCGATTTCGCGGAGGGTTGGCGCCGCGTCGGCGTCGTGACCGCGGACGGCGCGATGAGCGAGCCGTACCGGCGGCTCGTACGCTTCGCCCCGCAGACCGTGACCGTCCTCGTGCAGGGCGAGTCGGGCAGCGGCAAGGAGGCCGTCGCGCGGGCGGTCCACACTCTGTCGTCGCGCGCGAGCGGTCCTTTCGTGTCGGTGAACGTGCCGGCGATTCCGGCGGCGCTCGTCGAGAGCGAGCTCTTCGGTCACGCGCGCGGCGCCTTCACGGGCGCCGACCGCGACCGGCGCGGCCTCCTCGAGGACGCCTCCGCCGGGACGATCTTCTTCGACGAGATCGCAGACCTGACCGCTCCTCTGCAGGCAAAGCTCCTCCGCACGCTCCAGGAGCGCGAGATTCGTCGCGTCGGAGAGAACCGCGCCCGCTCCGTGGACGTGCGTGTCGTCTCGGCGACATCGCGCCACCTCGCGAAAGAGGTCGAGGCCGGTCGTTTCCGCGAGGACCTCTATTACCGGCTTCACGTCGCGATCATCACTCTGCCCCCTCTGCGCGATCGCGGGCGCGATGCGCTGCTCCTCGGGAGGCACTTCCTCGACCGGTACGCGAAGGAGTTCGGCCGCGGCCGGCTGCGCTTCACTCCCGAGGCGCAGGCGGCTCTGCTCGCGCACCCGTGGCCCGGGAACGTGCGCGAGCTGCAGAACGCCGTCTGCCAGGCGGCCGCGCTCGCCGAACCGGGCGGCGCCGTCTCGGCGGATCTGCTCCCGTCCTCCGTCCGCCGCGCCGGCCGGCCTCCGGTGGCCGCCGGCGACTACCGGTCGCGGGTCGCCGCGCATCGCCGCCGCCTCGTGAAGGAGGCCCTCGAGCGCTCCGGGGGAAACCGCAGCCGGGCCGCGAGAGAGCTGGGGCTCTCGCGACAGGCGCTGCTGTACCTGATGAAGGAGCTCGACGTCATGGTCGCAAGGAGGTCTTAGTCCTCTCTTTACCGTCGTGGGAGCGAGCGAACGCGACGGGTTTAAAGTCCGCCACCGCATGAGGCAGGCCTGGCGAAACTTTCTGCCCGAGGCGCGCACGCTGCTCCTCGTCGCCGCCTGCGCTGTCTCGTACGCGAACGGCCTGACGGGCGATTTCACCTACGACGACAAGGCCATCGTGCGAGACAACGCGCGACTCCGCGCTCCCGCGAGCGTCGCCGAGCTGTTTACGACTTCCTATTTCGGCGGGCCGCGCGGCCAGGGAACGGGCTACCGCCCCATCCTGCTTCTTTCCTTCGCGATCCAGTGGTGGATTCACGGAGGCAATGCGTTCGGGTTTCATCTCGTGAACGTCGCCCTCCACGTGCTGGTGACGCTCCTCCTCGCCCGGACCCTGTCCCGCCTCGAGGTCCCCGTCGCGGTCGCATTCGGCGCGGCGCTCGTTTTTGCGGTTCATCCGATCCACGTCGAGGCGGTCACGAGTCTCGTCGGGCGCGGCGAGACTCTCGCGGCGGCCTTCGTCTTCGGCGTCCTCCTCTTCGCGCTGCGCCACCGGCGGGAACCCGCGGGCCGCCGCCGCACCCTCGCGCTCGCGCTCGCACTCCTCTGTTACGTGCTCGGAATCCTCTCGAAAGAGAGCGCCGCCGCCGCGCCGCTCCTCGTGCTGCTCGCCCTCTGGCGTCTCGAGACGGGAGGGGTCGTCCCGCGCCTCCGAAAGGCCCTGCAGGTCGGGCTGCCCCTGTTCGTCGGGTGCGCCGCGCTCCTCGGCGCCAGCCTCGCCGCCCGGCGCGCGGTGATCGGCGGGGTGCTCAAGGCGCCGTCGTTCCGGATCTTCGAGGTCGAAAATCCGCTCGCTCCGCTTCCTGCCGGGGAGCGGGTGACGAACGCCTCGGCGATCCTGCTGCGTTACGCGGGGAGGATGCTCTTACCCATCCGGCTGTCCGCCGACGAGTCGGCCTGGTCGATCCCGGTCGAGCGGGGCTTCGATCCCGTCGGTCTCGCCGCCCTCCTCTCGATCGCCGCCTTTCTCGTCGCGGCGGTCGCGCGGGAGCGGCGGAAGCGCGACCTCGCCTTCGGAGTCCTCTTCTTCGCGGCGGCCTTCGTGACGACGTCCAACGTCTTTTTCGCGATCGGGACGAACTTCGCCGAACGCGTCGCCTATCTCCCGTCGGCCGGGTTCGCGCTCGCGCTCTCGTCCGCGCTTCTCGCACGCGGTGCGGGCCCGGTCTCCCCGCGAGGCCGGTACCTCCTGTTCCTGGCGATCGCGCTGGCATACGCGGCTCGCACCGTCGTGAGGAACCCGGTCTGGAAGGACGACGAGACCCTCTTCGCCGCCACCGTCCGGACCTCGCCGGGGAGCGCGAAGGCCCACTACAACCTGGCGTGGATCTCGGCCGAGAAGGGCCGGCTTCCGACGGCGCTCGAGGAGTACACGCGTGCGACCCGCATCTACCCGAAGTACTTCGACGCGTGGGCGGGAAAGGGGCACACCGAGCAGCGGCTGGGCCGGCTCGCCGACGCCGAGCGCTCGTTCGAGCGGTCGCTCGCCGTCGCGCCCGGCTACGAGAACGGGTTCTTCCGGCTCGGCGTTGTGCGGGAGCTGACCAGCGACGACGCCGGCGCCGAGAAGGCCTTCGCCGATGGCCTCGCGAAGAACCCGAAGTCGACGCCGCTCGCCTTCCGCCTGGCGAAGCTGCGTTCCCGCCTCGGCCGGCCGACGGCGGAGGCGGACTGGCGCCGGGCGCTCGCGCTCGCCCAGGGCGCGCCGTCGATCCGGATCGGGTATGCCGGGTGGCTGCACGAGCAGGGGAGGACCCGAGAAGCCCGGCGGGAGGCGAGGGAAGTGCTGCGTCGGCGGCCGCAGGACCCGGCGGCGCTCGCGATCCTCGCCGACTCGAGCCGCAAGGAAGGCCGCCTCTTTTCCGAGGGGCTCGCCGTCGAAAAGACTTTCCGCATTACCCGGTCGCCGGAGGATCTCCAGCGTCTCGTCCGCATCGCCGCGGCCGATCCGGGTTACGGCGAACGGTTCCGGCAGATCGAGCCGGACCTCCGGCGGCTGCTGCCGCCTAGAAGTCGTCGACCGGATCTCCCCTGAGCTCGCCGCGCCGGCGCTTCCGGCGCACCGCGCGATCCCGCAGCCGCGCGGCCCGCTGGGCGACCCGCGGGTGCCGCCGGTGGTAGAGCCGGAGCAACGCGCGGATCACGAGGTACGCGGACAGCCCGATCAGGATCGCGAGAACCGAAGTGCCGACGAGAAACGACGCGAGCCGCGGCCGGAGCGCGGGGCCGCTGAAGGCGTGCCAGAAGTCGCGGTGGAGCAGCCGGTCCCACGGCAGATCCGGCACCTTCGTCCGGTCGTATCGAAGCAACTGGCGTCCGATCGCGTAGCCGGCAGCGTAGACGGGGGGCAGCGTCCACGGGTTGCCGACCAGCGTCCCGATCAGGGCGTCGATGCGGTTCAGACGAAAGAGGAAGGCCAGACCGATCGCGACCAGGAAGTGAACGCCGATGAACGGTGAGAACCCGACGCCGACTCCGAGCGCGATTGCCGCGGCGACCCGCTCGGCGGGTTCTTCGCGGCCGAGGAGATCGAGAAGAAGGACCTTCCAGCGCCGGGAGAGCTTCAGCGGGTGTTTCCGGCGCCGCCGGAACGCACGGGGGAGATGCAGCTTCATGGCGGAAACCGGAAGTGATCGAAGCCGAGCGCTCCGACCGGCCGCAGGCCGTCGTCCTCTTCCAGGACCGCTCCCTCTCCCTCCTCGACGCGGCCGATTCGCTGCACCGCCGTCCCCCACTCGGGCGGCGGGTCCGCGAAACGCCCGGCATTCTCGGGCGCCACGCTGAAGAGCAGCTCGTAGTCGTCGCCCCCCTGGAGCGCGAGCGCGACCGGATCGGACCCGGTGAGATCGCAGAACGCCCGCAGAGCGGGGGAGAGCGGGATCTCGCGCTTCTCGATTACAAGACGGACCCGGGACGCGAGAGCGAGCCGTCCGGCGTCGACGCCGAGTCCGTCGGACACGTCGATGGCGGCAGTGGCGAGGCGTTCGCGAGCGAGAGCGCGGCCGAGCGGCAGTCGGGGCTCGGGGTCTCGATACGCGCCGAGAAGGTGCGTCTCGAAGGGAACGGGGAGCTCCTCGGGCGTCCAGCGTCCGGCGCCGACCACGGGATCGAGACCCGCGCGGGCGCGCGCGACGGCGAGCCCCGCCGCAGCCTCGCCCGGCGATCCCGAGAGATAGAGGACGTCGCCCCGACGGGCGCCGGCTCGCGTCATCGGGGGTCCCGAGGGCGTTCCCCAGAGAGACGCGGAGACGAACGTCTCGGCGGCTCGCGTCAGGTCACCGCCCGCCAGCACCGCGCCGAACTCCTCCGCGCGATTCGACGCGGCGAGCGAGACCGCGAGCGGGAAGTCCTCGGACACCGATCCCGGAAATCCGATGGTCAGCAGAAGAAAGTCGGGCCATGCGCCCATCGCCGCGAGGTCGGAAAGCGCGACCGACACCGCGCGGCGCCCGATCCGCGCGGCGTCCTCGCCGGCCAGGAAGTCGATGCCCTCGACGAGCGTGTCCGTCGTGACGACGAGGGTATCGCTTCCCCAGGCCACGACGGCAGCGTCGTCGCCGGGCCCCACGAGAAGCCGATCCGCGGGCCGGAGGCGGCGGCGCAGTTCGTCCACGAAGCGGTCTTCCGGATTCACGGCTGGATCGTAAGGCGTCTGGCTGGGGAGCGGAGGCGAAAACCGGTCGGCCGGTGTCCGGGGGCTAGGTCTCCCGTCGGGCGGGCGCGCGTTTGACGCGAACCGCCGGAGCGCGGCGCTCGCGGGGCTCCGGCTGAACCGGGATTTCCCTTCCTTCGGGCATCGGAGGGATGGGAGGTTCGGCCTCGGCCGCGGTTTCCTCCGGCTCGGGCGGGAGGAGGGCGAATCCGAGCACTTCCTCGACGTTTTCGACGTACCGGAACTGAATCCCGTGGAGGATGCGCGGGCTGATCTGCAGGACGTCCCTCCGATTCAGTTTCGGGAGGATGACGGACGTGAACTTCGCCTGACGGGCGGCGAGGACCTTTTCCTTCACGCCGCCGATCGGGAGGACCTCGCCGCGAAGAGTGATCTCCCCGGTCATCGCGACGTCACGTCGAACCTTCCGGTGCGTGAACGCGGAGATCATGGCGGTCGCCATCGTGATGCCGGCCGACGGACCGTCCTTCGGGATGGACCCCTCCGGTACGTGGACGTGGACGTCGTGCGTCTCGAAGAAATCGGCGGGGATGCCGAGCTCGGCGGCGTGCGCACGCGCGTAGGTCATGGCGGCCTGCGCCGACTCCTTCATGACGTCGCCGAGCTGGCCGGTCAGACGCAGTCCCCCCTTCCCGCGCACCGCGAGGGCTTCCACGAAAAGCACGTCTCCGCCCACGGAGGTCCAGGCGAGTCCCGTGGCGACGCCGACCTGGTCCTTTTTCAGGAGCTCGTCGGAGAAGTGGCGGACCGCGCCGAGCATCTTTTCGACGGACGCGCCCGTGATCCGGTAGCGGCGCGACTTGCCCTTCGCCACGGCCACGGCGATCTTCCGGCAGATGGCTCCGATCTCCCGCTCGAGGTTGCGCAGACCCGCCTCGCGCGTGTACGCCTCGATGATCTTGCGGAGACCGCCTTCCGTGAACTCGACGTTCGCATCGGAGATCCCGTTCTCATCGAGCTGCTTGGGGATCAGGTGCCGCCGCGCGATGGCGATCTTCTCTTCCAGGGTGTACCCGGAGAGCCGGATCACCTCCATGCGATCCAGGAAGGCCGGCTGAATGGGATCGAGGATGTTCGCGGTCGCGATGAAGAGCACGCGGGAGAGGTCGTACGGGACGCCGAGGTAATGATCCCGGAAGGAGAAGTTCTGCTCGGGGTCCAGGACCTCGAGGAGCGCGGAGCTCGGGTCCCCCCGGTAATCCGATCCGATCTTGTCGATCTCGTCGAGCATGAAAACGGGATTCGACGTTCCGGCCTGGTGGATTCCCTGGATGATGCGCCCGGGCATGGCGCCGACGTAAGTGCGGCGGTGACCGCGGATCTCGGCTTCGTCGCGCACGCCGCCGAGCGACAGCCGCACGAACTTCCGATCGAGAGCGCGCGCGATCGACTTCCCCAACGACGTCTTCCCGACGCCGGGCGGTCCCACGAAGCACAGGATCGGACCCTTGAGCGTCTTCTTCAACGCGTGAACCGCGAGGAACTCGAGGATCCGCTCCTTGACCTTCTCGATGTCGTAATGGTCCTCGTCGAGGATCTCCCGCGCGCGTGCGATGTCCTCGTTGT
Source organism: Thermoanaerobaculia bacterium (assembly GCA_035457525.1). Classification (GTDB taxonomy): domain Bacteria; phylum Acidobacteriota; class Thermoanaerobaculia; order UBA5066; family Gp7-AA6; genus Gp7-AA6. The sequence goes on from DATIBN010000145.1 coordinate 11,621, forward strand.
CCGGGGACGTCTTGCCCCAGGGGAGCCCGGTCATCCAGTCCAGGTACGTGCGGATGATCGCGGTCTCGGCCGAGTCGGGGTGGCTTCTCTCGAGTCGCCGGATCTGTTTCTCGATCTCGGTCGCGGCCTCGGCGGGGATCTTCTTCTCGTCGATGAGCCGGCGGTAGCCCTCCAGCTCCTCCGCCATCTCCTCGCCTTCGCCGAGCTCCTGCTGGATCGCGCGAAGCTGCTGGCGCAGGTAGTACTCGCGCTGCGAACGGTCCATCTCCCCGCGCGCCTGGGTCGAGATCTCCTGCTGCATGGAGAGGACGGTGATCTCCCGCGCGAGGTTTTCGTTGACGAGGCGCAGCCGCTCGACCGCGTCGGTGCTCTCGAGAATGCGCTGCGCGTCCTCGAGCTTCAATTCCAGGTTCGAGGCCGCGAGGTCCGCCAGGCGTGCCGGGTCGGAGAGGTTGGCCGCGATGACCATGACCTCCGGCGAGATGCTCTTGCCGAGGGCGACCGACTTCTCCAGGTTCTGCTTGACGCTTCGAACGAGCGCCTCGAGCTCGGGCGGCAGCTCCTTGGGAGGCTCCTGTTCCTCCAGCCGGGTGATCTTCACCTTGAGATACGGCTCCTCGGAGAGGACGGAGTCGATGCGCGCGCGGGTCACGCCCTGAACGAGCAGGCGCGTGCGGCCGTCGGGCAGCTTCAGCATCCGCATGATGGCGGCGACCGTGCCCACCGGGTAGAGATCGCCCTGCCGCGGTGTCTCGATCTGCGCGTTCCGCTGCGCGACCAGCATGATGATGCGCTGCTCGGCCAGCGCCGCGTCCACGGCGTTGATCGACTTCTCCCGCGAGACCGAGAGCGGCAGGATGATGTAGGGAAAGACGACGACGTCCTTGAGCGGCAGCACCGGGAGGATGTCCGGAATCGGAAGGTCCGCGTCCCGTTCCGCGGCGGTGATTCCCTCCTTCTCCTCGATCTCCGTCACTTCTCCTGCTCCTCGTCGGCCCGGACGGCGATTTCCACTTCTTTCTCCCGCAGGTCGGGAACCCGGGGAAGCACGACCTCGAGGAGACCGCGCGAGAACCGCGACTTCGCCTGGCGCGTATTCACCGGACGCGGCAGAGGCACGGATTTGACGAACGACCCGAAGTACCTCTCCATGCAGAAGAACCGCATGCCCTGTCGGGGTCGCGTCCTTCCGCGCTTGTCCCCGCGAACCGTGACGACCCTTCCCCGGACGGTGACCTTGACGTCCGCGGCGTCCACTCCCGGCAACTCGAACAACACGCGGATCGTCTGACCGTCATCGAGGATGTCGACGCTGGGGTCCCACGCGGACGTCGGCGCGACGACCGGGTTGTTGCTCTCGACGAAAGCCGTGAACAGCCGGTTCACCTCGCGCTGAAGGCGCGACAGCTCCACCATCGGTCCGAAGAAGCGAAGGCGCCTCACGCGTGCTTCCGTCTCAGGGGGCCGCCTTGACGTCGGCGCGTCCGAGGAGGTTCTTGAGCTCGCGGAGGAACTCGTCCACGTCCTCGAACTTCCGGTAGACCGACGCGAACCGTACGTACGCCACCTTGTCGAGCTCGCGGAGCCGCTCCATGACCCGCGCGCCGATGTCGCTCGTCGACATCTCCCGTTCTTCGGTGTCGTGAAGGTGGGTCTCGACTTCATCGACGATGGTGTCGAGCTGCGCGGGAGAGATGGGCCGCTTCTCGCAGGCCTTCACCAGTCCGGCGCGGAGTTTCTTTCGATCGAAGTGTTCCCGGCGGCCGTCGTTCTTGACCACCATGTAGGGAATTTCTTCGATCGTCTCATAGGACGTGAAACGGCGACCGCAGGATTCACATTCCCGTCGCCGCCGGATCACTTCGCCCTCGCGGCTCTCGCGGGAGTCCACGACGCGATCGTCCACGGCGCCGCAGAAGGGACACTTCATCGAGCCAATTATGACTCCTCACGTCTCCCGTTGTCCGGCGGCTTCTCCCTCGGCGATCCGCTCCAGGTCCGCGATGCGTCTCGCGCGGATAGGCGTCGCCGCGAAGAGCGTCAGGCCGATGATCGTGATCGGAATGAACGAGATCGCGTGAGCGAGGAGAGCCACTCCGGTCGCCGCGTCCCTCGCCACCCCGTAGACGTCCATGAGCGCGAGCTGCACCGCGAGATGGTACGAGCCGACGCCTCCCGGCGTCGGAAACATGAGACCGAGCACCGCCGCCGCCGTGACGACGAAGCTCGCCGAGAACGGCAGGTCGAGGTGGAACGCGCGCAGCACGGAATAGACCTGGAGTTGAATCACGAGCCACATGCCGAGCGAGCCGGCCGTCACGAGGATGAGCAGCCTCGGTTCCTTGATCGAGGCGAAGCCATCCACGAACGACTCGGCGAAGCTCCGCGCGCGGGGCTGGATCCGGGCCGGCAGACGGCGCCAGAGCTTCTCGAGAAAGCGCTCGGTCTGACGGCGGCGGGCGACCGAAAAGACGACCGCACCGACGAGGACGAGAAGCAGAGCGGCCGGCACGAGGAGCTTTCCCGCTCCGCGCGTATTGGGGATGCCGGTCGCGGCGGCGATGAGGAAGAAGAAGAGCACGGCCGCTCCGTCGAACACGCGCTCGAGCAGAACGGACGCGAGGAGGGGCGAGAAGGGGAGCTTCTCGGATCGTGCGAGGAGCGCGGGTCGGAGAATCTCGCCGACCTTCCCGGGGAGGTTGTTCGCGGCGAAGCCAAAGGCAGTGGCCACGAAGGCCGGGTAGAAGTGCACCCGCGCGACCGGTCGGAGGAGCCACGTCCAGCGCAGCGCCCGGAAGAGGAACGTTCCGACCCCGAGGAAGACGCTCGCGGCGAGCCATCTCCCGTCCGCCGCCGCGAACTGTCGGCCGATCTCCCGGAAATCGAGGCCGCGCAGGAAAAAGGCCAGCAGGCCGGCCGCCAGGAGGACGGACAGGGCGAGCTGAAGCGGGCGGGAGCGTAGCGCGTTCGTCATGCGGACCGGGACTTCATCGGCATCAGCTTGGCATCTTCCGCCCGGATTTCGCCGAAAAAAATGAGGCGAAGTTCTGACGGAGCTTGACTTTCCACTCCATTTTGCTCATTCTTTTCTTAAATTTTCGGGAGGGAGCGCATGCTGAGGAAGTCGCCCGGGCTCGCGGCACTTCTGTTTGTCGGGGCCGGGTTACTCGCGCCGTCCATCTCTGCTCAACCCATCGGTGTCATCGACCAGCCGACCCAGGGCCAGAGGGTCTCCGGGGTCGTCAAGGTTACCGGCTGGGTCCTCGACTTCAATACCATCGACAAGGTCGAGCTCTTCGTCGACGGGGTCTTCGCCAATCGGGCGGACACCAACCTGCCCCGGGCCGACGTCCTCGAGGTCTTCCCGTCCTACGCGAACAGCGCCAACCCTCACCCCGGCTTCGTGTCCTCGTTTCTGGCCAGCCGGTTCAGCAACGGGGCGCACGCGATCAGCGTCCGGGTGACGGAGGCGAACCAGTCCACGTTCCAGATCGGGCCGATCACGGTGATCGTGGACAACACCATCAACCAGGCGCCCTTCGGATTCATCGACATCCCCGCGCCCAACCTGCTCGAGGGGACGGACGGTCCGTTCCCCGTCTCGGGCTGGGCGATCGACGACGAGGACGTGGACCACATCGATTTCCTCGTAGACGGGCAGATCGTCGCCGGAGCGGTCGGACGGGGTCTGCCTTCGACCGCGATCTACGGGACGACGCGGCCCGACGTCGCGGCGGCCTTTCCGGACGTCCCGAACTCGCTCTACTCCGGATTCCAGGCCAACATCGACACGAGCAAGCTCATCAACGGCATCCACCAGCTCGCCGTCCGGGTGACCGACAACCGCGGAGCGTCTCGGGTCATCGGCACGCGGAACATCCAGGTGATCAACAACGGCGCCAACCTCGCGCCGTTCGGTCAGATCGACTTTCCGCTCGACAAGTCGAGCCTGTTCTGTTCCGTCATCGACGTCGGAATTCCGTCCCCCTGTACGCCGGACGTCTGCAACTTCTCGCTGACGAACATCGTTGCGGGGTGGGCACTCGACGTCGGCTCGCGGCTCGACGCGGGGCAGGTCTCCTATGTCGAGCTCCTTCTCGACGGCGCGATCATCGCCAACACGCGAACCGACTGCACCCAGTCCGCAAACGGCTCTCTCGTGAACTGCTACGGCATCAACCGCCCCGACGTGGCCCGCAGTTACTCCGGATATGTCAACGCGGACAACGCCGGGTTCCTCTTCTCCTTCGGCCTGGTCAGCACGCGATCGGCCGAAGCGTCGGCCTGCGGCAACTTGATCTCCATCGTTCTGCCGACCGGAGAGGTCCGCGGCTGCACCCTGCCCGGCAAGCACACCCTCGCCGTCCGGGTCGGGGACGAAGAGGAGACGGTCACGCAGCTCGGCGCGATGTCGGTCGAGGTCCTGTGTGATCCAACCGGCGCCGACTTCCCGGCGTTCGGCTACATCGATACGCCGTCGGACTACCAGTTCATCAACGGGATTTTCAACGTGTTCGGCTGGGCCTTCGATTTCAACGGCGTCCAGCGGATCGAGGTCGACGTGGACGGGCAGGTCGTCGGGACCGCGGCGTACGGGCTCTCCCGGCCCGACGTGCCGGCGAAGGACCCGCGCGTGCCGTCGGTGTCGGTCGGATTCTCGTTCCTGCTCGACACCACGCGGCTCTCCGACTCGGAACACGACCTCGTCATCTACGTGGTCGACCAGCGGTTCGGAACTCCGAGCCGCACCGAGATCGGCCGCCGGAAGTTCGTGGTGAACAACAACGCGCTGACGCACCAATAAGGCGCACGCTCCATCGAAACCGAAACGCCCCGCAATGCGGGGCGTTTTCTTTTGGGACTCCGCGGATTCCGACTACCCGCGCGAGGCCCGGACGGGCATCTTCTTCTTCGGGAGCGCGGCGATCCGGGCGGCTTCACCGAACTCCGTGATCGCCTTCTGGATCTGGCTGTCGCCGGTCGCGCGCACCGCCCACCCGGCCTCCAGGCCGTACTTCGCGTTGACGAGCTCGATGCGGATCGCGAGGTCGACGAGCTGCCGGTTCGGGTCGGCCTCCCAGGTGCGCTTCAACTCCTCCGCGGTCGAGTACTTCGACTGCTCGGCGAAGCGGAAGAACTCCTCGCGGAGCGCCGGAGTGATCTCGACGTCCCGCGCCACGTCCGGGTGCTTCACCAGGTAGTTCACGGCGAAGTTGAACGGCAGGTTGCGCGCGAGGACCTGTGTCAGGAGCTTGGAGTCGCGGTTGTTCTTGACGGCGACGTCCGGGGTGATCCCGCCCGCGGCGTACACGACGCGCCCCGCGTCGGTGTAGAAGACCTCGCCTTCCTTGCGAGGCGGCTCGGACGGCTCCTCGGCCGGGGTCTCCGGGTCGTCCGGATTGACGTAGGCAAGCAGGTCCGTGTAGTCCCGCTGGATCCAGCGGCCGGACGGCGTGTAGTACTTCGCGGTCGTCAGGGCGAGTCCGGCGCCGTAAGGCAGCGTGTAGACGCTCTGAACCAGTCCCTTGCCCCACGTGCGCTGCCCGACGATCAAACCGCGGTCGTGGTCCTGGATCGCGCCGGCGACGATCTCGGAGGCCGA
>DATIBN010000146.1:0-3873 GCA_035457525.1 Thermoanaerobaculia bacterium
CTCGGGTTCGCGAGAAAGAGAATGGCCCGGCGCGCCTCCCCGAGCGTGTCGAGGATGATCCCGCCGTAATCCGTCGAGCTCGAGACGTTGTCCCGGTCGCCGAACGGCGCACGGATCCCGCCGGGGTTGGGGTCGTCGAACTCGAAGCCGGCGTAGAGAAACTTCTCGTCGTAGGTCAGGTAGCCGACGTTCTTGACCTTCGGCTCGACGTTGTCCCCCGGGTTCGTTTCGTACCAGGTGGTTACTTTTGTCGCACCCTGCCAGCCGGCGTCCGAGAGGTTCCCGTCGATCGCGATGGGCCCGGCCGCGCGCGTGATGGAGATCGGGACGCCCTGCTCGGGGTTCGCCGCGCGCAGCGCCGCGGCGGCGAGGAGCAGGGATCCGGCGAGGCAAGTACGAATACCTTCGTGGCGCGACACCGATTGCTTAGACGGGACGAAACGGAAAAAGTTTGGGGTCGGTGCGGAAAAGCGGAATTCGGGCGGGGCCGGGATTCCGTCCGGCCCCGATTCCGGACTCGGCGCTGACGCTCCGCGCTACCGGGACCCGAGACTGGCGCCGTGGTACGTCGGATCGTTCGTCCCGTTGTCGAGCGTCGTGGCGAACGCCCCGACGAGCCCGGCTCTCGGCGAAATCCGGATGAGCGCCGCCGGCGGACCGTTGCCGAGACCGCGCGCCCGGAAGATATCCAGGAGCTGAATCCCTCCGGCGATCGGGACACTCGCCTCGAACCGGTCGAGCAGTGCTCCGAAGTCGTCGTAGATCTCCACCTGGACGGGAGCGGAGGACCCGTTCGCGAACGCCGTGAGCTCGACGAGCGAGAGGTTCGTTCGGAAGTTTCTCCCCCCCTGCGGTCCGAGGATCTCGAGCGACTCTCCGGGACCCGCGGACTGGAACGAGTTGAGCGGCGGCATGAGCAGGCCGAACGTGCCGCCATCCTCCTCGACTGTGTACAGGCGTGACGTCACGCGCACGCCCGTATCGAGGCCGGTGGATACGTAGCGAAGGCGCCCGATACCCGTCTTACCGAACAGCGTCTGGAACACGTCTCGAACGACGCGCGACTCTCCGGCCGCGAGTGAGAGCGTGACCATCGCCTCGTTCTCGCCGACGTCCCACCGCTTCGCGGTCAGCGTGACGCTCTGGGAACGCTCGGACGGGTTGAAGAGGAAAAGATCGCTGCGAAACCGGGATCCGTTTGCGCCGTCGACGTGGCCGATGGCCGGGATGGTGCGAACGTACGGCGAAGGCAGATCGGGAGGGAAGTAAGTCGGATCGTTGGTGCGATTGTCGATCGAGACTACCGACGCGACGACCTCGCCCGACAGAGGCTGCACGAGGAGGCCGCCGGTGCGGTCGAGGGGCACGCCGAGCGCCTCGCCCAGGCCGTTCAGCTGCGTCTGTCCTCCGGCCGGCGCGCGGAAAGCGAAAGGAGGAACCTGTGCATCGCCCGGCTCCAGAACGCGGACCGAGACATCGGAGCCGCGCCCGCTCGTGTCGACGGCGACGAAGTTCGTGCGGAAGTCGCTGCCCTGCAGCGCGCCCGAGAACGAGAGCGAAAATCGTGCTCCGGCCGCGGCGAAGAGGTCCACCGCCCCGATCCCCATGCCGTATGTCCCCCGCGGCGAATCCGTGTACGTCCGGCTCGTGGCCGTGATGGCGAAATCACCGTCGGGTATCAGAAAGAGGGCGCCGGATCCTCTCGGGATGTCGAAGATCGAACCGAGCACGTCGGCGTAGAGCCAGATCTCCGAGGGGCCGAGCTCGATCCGCCGCTCCACCGGCTGGTCGACGAAGCTCTCTCCGGACGCGGAAGGAACGAAGCGCGCGAGCACGGAGATGCGCTCGGACGAGGGATTCCGGACGATCAGATCCGTGCGCCAGAACGTGTCGAACGCCCCCGGCAGCCGCCCGACCGCGGGGACGACCAGCTTCTGCTTGAGCGACGCGCGCACGACCCCCCACTCCTGCACGACGTCGCCGCCGCCTCCCCCCGGCGAGGGCGACGGGGTCGCGCCCCCGCCGAATCCGAACGTCGCGGCCGAGTCGAAAACGAAGGTGTCTCCGGCGCCGATGGCGTCGACGTCGAGGTGCACGAACCCCTTGAACGGCCCCTCCACCAGGAACAGCTCGTCGTAGCGGGTCGGCGCGGGCTTTCCGACTTCCCACACCGCGAGCGCGGGGTCGCGGAAGATTCGCTGATCGGCCTGCGGCCGCGGGACGTGCACCTGGACGAGGAGCTTCGACCCCGACGCGGCGGCGTGGAGCGCTTCGACTTCGGGAGCGGTGACGTCGCGCCACTGCTCGACGACCGCGGATCCGGGTGAGTGCCGGGAAAGTATCGTCGGCAATCCGACGCCGCGCTGGATGATCCATGCTCCCGAGAAATCCGAGGTCGGAATGGAGAACATCGTCTGTGAGACGGGCGGCGGGACGCCGGGGCCGACGGGCGGGCCGACGCTTTCCGGGAACGCGCGGGCGACCTCGACGACAGTTCCGCCGCGGTAGAGCCAGAGAACCCGCCCGGAGTCCTCGAGATAGACGGAGCCGTCGGGCGTGATCCACCCCTCCAGCCCGTACCGGGCCTGCGGAAGCGGCTGGAGGTCCTCGAGATTTCCGTCGAGGTCGAGGACCCGCACCGAGCTCGCGAGCGGGCCGAACTGCGATACCGGTGAGCCGCTCAGCAGGAACTTCGTTCCCTCCCGGTTCGAGCCGAGAAGTCCCGGCCCGGGGTAAGTCACCGCCAGATCGCGGAGGACCTTGATACCGCCATCGGCGCGAACGGCATGCACGCGGCCGATCGCAATCGTGTGGTCGATGGAAACGAAGACGAACGGAAATTCGGTGGTGCCGATGCGGATCGCCGCACCGCGGCCGCGGGCGACCGGTCCCCCGACGTCGGCCGCAAACGCCGTGACCAGCGTCGGACCTCCCACCGCGAGCACCCTCCACGTGGCGCCCGAGTCGGAGCTGTAAAGGAAGCGATCCGCTCCCGGGACGGCAGATCCCGGCGCCGCGTTCGTCCGGACGAGAATCCGCAGCGTGCCGTCGATCTCCTCTCGCGTCGCGGCTTCCGAGATCGTGACGCCGGGACCGCCGAAGAGCACGCGCGGCTCGCGCTCACCCTTCGAGTCGTAGAGGACGAGCTTCGCGGAGTAGGCGCCGCTGTAGATCGAGATCGGATAGTCAGCTTCGATCAGCAGGTAGTTACGGTTGGTCCGGTGCTGGACGGCTGGCATCGCGTGACGGTCGGTGACCGGCGCGTAGGAAATGATCCGGGCCGGGAGGATCGAGGCGATCGAGAAGAGGCCGAGAGCGAAGAGGAGGGAACGCCGCGGGAGCGAGCGGGTCTTCATGGGGACCTCCGGGTAGGAGGAGTGTAGACCCGTTGTCAGGTGCGAAAATGGGGACAGATTTGTTTATTTGATCGTGGACGTACTGAAAATAGATGTGTCCCCTTTTCCTGCGTTGTCAGGCGCCGGTCAGCGCATCGCCTCCATGGGCGACAGCCGCGACGCCCGGACCGCGGGATACATCCCGAAAACGAGCGCCAGCGCGAGCGCGGTCGCCCAGGCGATGAGCAGCCCGACCGGGTTGACGATCAGCCCGTAGGGGAACTTGGGGGACAGCGCCTGGCAGAGCGCGGCGCCGGCGAGAGTGCCGGCCAGGGCCCCGACCGACGCGAGAACGAGCGCCTCCAGGATGAACTGGATGAAGACCTCGTGGTCCGAGGCGCCCATCGCCTTGCGCAGGCCGATCTCGTAGCGCCGGTCCGAGAACGAGATCAGCATCACGGACAGGACCCCGACGCCGCCCACCAGCAGCACCGTCGCGGCGAGGCTCATGAGCACGATCGTCCAGCCGCGCATCTGG
>DATIBN010000147.1:0-15468 GCA_035457525.1 Thermoanaerobaculia bacterium
TGTTGACCCAGTAGCACCACCCCGCGACGAACCCGTGGAAGTCGCCGAACGCGCGCTTGCTCCACGCGTAGAGGCCCCCCTCCCGGGGAAAAGCGGAGGAGAGCGCGGTGACGCACAGCGCCTGCGGAACGAAGAAAAAGAGGCCCGCGGCGACCCACAGAGTCAGCGACGCGGGGCCGGCGGCCGCGGCAAACGCCATCCAGCGCGGCGAAAGGATCGCCGCCACGTACATCAGGATGAGATCGCGCGAGCCGAGCTGCCGGCGGAGCTCTCGCATCGTCGCGGCATCATAGAGAATTCGTCGCAGCATGAACCTCAAGAACGCGCAGCCCGAGACCTTCGGACCGGTGAAGACGTTCTTCTATCGGTTGTGGGCGGAGCCCTCGATCGATCCGATGCACCGCCGTATCGCGGCCGAGGTGCCGATCGAGCGCGGAAGGCTCCTCGACCTGGGTTGCGGCGGGGGGAAGCTCGCGCACTTGATCGCGGCGGCGCGGCCCGGACTCCGCGTCGTGGGTCTCGACTCGTCCGAGCCGATGATCCGGACGGCGATCAAGCGGTGGGATCTCCCGAACCTCGAGTTCCGGGCCGGCACGCTCGAGAAGAGCGGTCTCACGGCGGAGTTCGACTTCGCCCTCACCGTGCTCTCGTTCCACCACTGGGAGGAGCCGGAGGAGACGCTCGCCGCGGTTCACCGCGCGCTCGCGCCGGGCGGGCGGTTCTGGATCTACGAGATGGACCCGGAGGCACCGGCGGACGCGATCCGCGCCGACCGCGCGCCGCTGTGGGGCTTTTTCCGGATCCCCATCGGGATGCAGCGGCGGATGGCGCGCGACCACGGCTTCACCGTTTCGGAAGTCGAGTCGGCCGTGCGGCCGGCCGTCGCCCGGACCCCGTTCCGGGATCTCCGGGTCACGCGCACGGGGTCGATGCTGAGGGTGGAGCTCGCTCGATGACTCGCGCCGATGTGGCAAGTGGAGACCTGACCCTCCGTGTGGCAAGTGGAGACCTGACCCCCGATGTGGCAAGTGGAGACCTGACCCCATGAGGGTGATCGACGCGATCGGGGGGACGCCGCTCATCGAGCTGCCTCGCATCGCCTCGGACCTGCCGGGCCTGCGGCTGCTCGCGAAGGGGGAGCATCTGAACCCGGGAGGGAGCGTGAAGGACCGGCCGGCCCGGGCCATGATCTTGGACGGCATCGCGCGCGGGGCCCTGACCGACGGCAAGACGATTCTCGAAGCGACGTCGGGCAACACCGGAATCGCCGACGCGATGATCGGGCGCGCGCTCGGATACCGCGTCGCGCTGTGCGTGCCGGGCAACATCTCGACGGAGCGCCGCACGATCCTGGAGGCCTACGGGGCCGAGCTCTTTCTCACCGATCCGCTCGAGGGCACCGACGGCGCCATCCGCAACGCGCGCGCGCTGGCGGCGGAGCGGCCCAACGTCTACTTCTATCCGGACCAGTACTCGAACCCGGCGAACTGGCGCGCGCACTTCGAGACCACCGGGCCCGAGATCTGGGAGGAGACCGGCGGCCGCCTCACCCACTTCGTCGCCGGGGTCGGGACCTCGGGCACGTTCACGGGCGTCACGCGATTCCTCCGCGGGAACGATCGCTCGGTCCGCTGCATCTCGGTCGAGCCGGACGCGCCCCTTCACGGCCTCGAGGGAATGAAGCACATGGCGTCCGCGATGGTGCCGCCGATCTACGACCCGACGCTCGCCGACGGGCGGGTCGAGGTCGCGACGTCGGACGCCCACGCGATGTGCCGCCGCCTCGCGCGGGAGGAGGGCCTCTTCGTCGGCCCGTCGGCGGGTGCGAACGTCGTGGCGTCGCTCGCCGTCGCCCGCGAGCTCGACGGCGCGGCGGCGACGATCGTGACGGTGTTCTGCGACGGGGGAAGCCGCTACCTCTCGCACGATTTCTGGAGGGAGACGTGATTACCCTCTCCCGGAAGCTCCTCGACGAGATTCGCGAGCACGGACGCGAGACATACCCCGACGAGTGCGTGGGCGCGCTGCTGGGCCGGAAGGGGGAGCCCGCGTGCGTCCTCGCCGTCGAGAGGATGGAGAACATCCGCTCCGAGGAGCGGCGGCGGCGCTACGAGATCTCGCCGCAGGACTACCTGCGCGTGGAGGCCCTCGCGTCGGAGAAGAGCCTGGCCCTGCTGGGCTTCTACCACTCCCATCCGGACCACCCCGCGGCGCCGTCGGCCTACGACCGGGAACACGCGTTCCCCTTTTTCCATTACCTCATATGCGCGGTCTCCGGGGGGGAGCCGGGAGAGGTCACTTCCTGGACGCTCGTCGAGGAGACCGGGGAGTTCGAGCGAGAACCCATGATCGAGGAAGAGACGTAAAGATAGAGATGCCGCGCATCCTCCTGCCCACCCCGCTCCGCCCCTACGCCGACGGAGCCGCGTCGATCGAGGTCGGCGGCGCGACCGTTTCCGACGCGCTGGCGGCGCTCGTCGCACGCCATCCGCAGCTCCGCCGGCACCTCTACGACGACGCGGGACGCGTGCGCTCCTTCGTCAACCTCTACAAGAACGACGAGGACGTGCGCTACCTGGAGAAGGACGAAACGGCGCTCGCGGAGGGCGACTCGCTCTCGATCGTCCCCTCGATCGCGGGCGGCGCACCGGACGACCCGGCGGCGCTCTCGAACGAGGAGATCCGCCGCTACTCGCGGCACCTGATCATGCCGGAGGTCGGCGTCGAGGGTCAGAAGAAATTGAAGGCCGCGCGCGTGCTCGCGATCGGAGCGGGCGGGCTCGGCTCGCCGCTCGCCGTCTACCTCGCGGCGGCGGGGGTCGGGACGATCGGGCTCGTGGACGACGACGTGGTCGACGACTCCAACCTTCAGCGCCAGATCCTGTACGGCGTTTCCTCGGTCGGCCGGCCGAAGCTCCAGGCGGCGGCCGAGCGGCTCCGCGACATGAACCCGCACGTCGAGGTGGTTCCCTACGAGACCCGCCTTTCGAGCCAGAACGCGCTCGAGATCTTCCGCGGCTACGACATCGTCGCGGACGGAACCGACAACTTCCCGACGCGCTACCTCGTCAACGACGCCTGCGTGCTCACCGGGAAGCCGAACGTCTACGCGTCGATCTTCCGCTTCGAGGGGCAGGCGTCGGTCTTCTGGGCGCAGAAAGGGCCGTGCTACCGGTGCCTGTACAGCGAGCCGCCGCCGCCCGGGCTCGTCCCCTCCTGCGCGGAGGGGGGAGTCCTCGGCATCCTGCCGGGTCTCCTCGGCGTCATCCAGGCGACGGAGACCGTCAAGCTCATTCTCGGCAGCGGCGAACCGCTCATCGGCCGGCTTCTCCTCGTGGACGCGCTCTCGATGCGCTTCCGGGAGCTCAACCTGCGCAAGAACCCGGAATGCGTCATCTGCGGGCCGAACCCCACCGTCACGAAACTAATAGACTACGAGGAGTTCTGTGGCGTGCGACAGGAGGATCCGATGAGTCGGGAGGAAGCGATTCCGGCCATTACGGTCCAGGAGCTGAAGGCGATGCGAGACCGCGGAGACGACTTCGTCCTCGTGGACGTCCGCGAGCCGCACGAGTTCGCGATCAGCGCCTTCTCGGAGTCGGTGAAGATCCCGCTCGGAACGCTGCCGCAGAACCTGAACAAACTCTCGACCGCCGACGAGATCGTCGTGCATTGCAAGATGGGGGGGCGCAGCGCCCGGGCCGTGCAGTTCCTTCGGGAATCCGGTTTCAAGAAGGTGCGCAACCTGGTCGGAGGCATCGATCGCTGGGCGCAGGAGATCGAGCCCGGAATGCCGAGGTACTGATGCGGCGGCTCGGCATCATCGTTTTCGTCCTCGGCCTGGCCGGTTTCGTTCTGGCGACGGGACAGCGGCGCGGCTACGACACCGTCGAAGGGGCGATCAAGAGCGCCGTCTCGAGCGAGGAGCGCAGCAAGCGGGACACGTGGGAGACGTTGCGCTGGATCTCGCTCGGCGCCGCGGTGTTCGGCGCGGTGCTGATCGTGCTGCCGGGGAGGAAGACCTAGCCCGTCACGTCCCGCGTCGGCGGCTTCTCCAGCAGCCGGTCGGTTTTCGCGGCCAGGATGAAGTCGTTCTCGTGCAACCCGCCGATCTTGTGGGTCCAGAGCGTCAGCTCCACCTTGTTCCAGTGGATGCCGATGTCGGGGTGATGCCCCTCTTCCTCGGCGAGATCCGCGACGCGGTTCACGAACTCCATCGCGGCCTTGAAATCGGCGAACTCGAACTGCCGGAAGAGCCGCGTTCCCTTCTCGAGGACCTGCCATTCCGGCGTCGCGGCCGCGTAGGCGCGCGCCTCCTGCTCGGTGAGTGGCGGAATCCCGCCCCGGCAGGGGACGCAACTTTTCGAATTCAGAGATTCCGCATCCATCGGAGAAGCGTACTCCCTCTCCCCGCGCGCGGGGAGAGGGTGGGGGTGAGGGGCGTCTCAGCGGTCGACCGTGGCCATGAGCGTCGGGTTGTACCGGGGCCCGGCCACGTTTTCCGGCGCGAGGGCGTCGTCGAGCGCCGCCATCTCCGCCGGGTTCAGCTCGACGGCCGCCGCCACCACGTTTTCCTCGAGGTAGCTTCGCCGCTTCGTCCCGGGGATCGGGACGACGTCGTCGGACTTGTGCAGCAGCCAGGCGAGCGCGACCTGCGCGGGAGTGACGCCTTTGCGTTCCGCGAGCGCGCGCACCGCCCCGGCCGCGCGCATGTTCGCGTCGAAGTTCTCACCCGCGAAGCGCGGGTCGCCGCTCCGGAAATCGTCCTTCGGGTACTCCTCGGCGCGCTTCGCGCTGCCCGATAGAAAACCGCGGCCGAGCGGAGCGAACGGGACGAGCCCGATCCCGAGCTCGCGAAGCAGAGGGACGATCCGCGGCTCGAGGTTCCTCTCCCAGAGCGAGTACTCGCTCTGAAGGGCGGAAATCGGATGCACGGCGTGCGCGCGGCGGATCGTGCTCTCGCCCGCCTCGGACAGCCCGAGGTAGAGCACCTTCCCTTCGCGCACGAGGTCCGACATCGCGCCGATGACGTCCTCGATCGGAACGTCCGGGTCCACGCGGTGCTGATAGAGGAGGTCGATGTAATCCGTGTCGAGGCGCGTGAGCGATCCCTCGACGGCCTTGCGGACGTGCGCGGGGCGGCTGTTCAGACCGTCGGACTTCCCGTTCACGATGCGGAACCCGAACTTGGTCGCGATGACCACGTCCCGGCGTCGGGCGCGGAGGGCGCGAGCCACGAGCTCCTCGTTCTTGAACGGGCCGTACACCTCGGCCGTGTCGAAGAAGGTCACGCCGAGCTCCAGGGCGCGGTGGATGGTGGCGATCGACTCCTTCTCGTCAGCGGCGCCGTAGGACTGGCTCATTCCCATGCAGCCGAGTCCGAGCGCCGAGACCTGGAGGCCTTTCCGGCCGAGCCGTCGCGGGGGAAGAGTGGCCACGGTGCGATCGTATGTCAGGGCTCGCCGACCGGTGCGCCGGGCGGGCGTCGGGCCGCTCGCCGAGAAAATGGCGCCGCCATGCCGGCCGCTCCGGGCGGGCGCTGCCGCGCCCCTGCAGGAGCTCCATCGCGCGCCATGCGAAGTAGGCGTATCCGACGAGCGCCGCGCCGGTGAGAACGGTGCGGAGCGCGTCCCGCATCGGGACGGCGGCCGCGACGGCGACCAGGCCCAGGCTCGCGAGAGCGAGAAGCGCGAGCCTCGCCGCCGCCGCGTCCCGGCGGGGTCTTTCCAGGACTCTCATGGCCTGCGGGCTTCGACATTCGCCCGGACCGGAAGGACCACCATCGGCACGCCCAGCCACTGCAGGCGCTGCTGGATCAGTTTCGGAGTCTCGTTGTGGAGAAGTCGCTCGAACCACGCCTCCCGCCGGAAGACGAGCCGGCCCGTGATGATGGTCGCCTTCGGATAGCGCCTCGAGACGTCCGCGCAGAGCTTCGTCGCGGCCTCGAGGACCTCGGTGCCGACGTCGGTGACGGCCTCCGCCGCGAATCCCAGGCCGCGGGCGACGCGCACGTAGCTCGCGAGGTCTTCCGCAGTCTGGCGGCGGAGCGCCTCGACCTCCTCCTTCCCCTTGAACGAGCCGGAGTCGACGACCGAGACGGACACGAATACGAACTGCTTGTAGAGGCCGGGGAAGAAGCGAAGCGTCGAGAGCAGCGTGTGGACACCGAGCCCGTTGAATCCGTTGACGAGCTGGACGGCGGTCGGAGCGTTGGGATCCATGGGGCTGCGGTTCGGCTCGCCGCGAGTCGAGAGGGAGCCCAGGATCTCGTCGAGCTTCCGCAGGCTCGACCGGACGCGAGAGTAGTGGGCGTGGATCGCGAAACAGAGGAGCGCGACGATCGTGGTGATCGCGACGGTCAGCCAACCCCCCTCGGTGAACTTCTCGTAGCTCATGACGATGAGGATCGTGGCGCACATGACGAGCGCGGTCAGGTGAAGACCCAGGCTCCGGCCGCGCCGCGGGTCGTCCCGACGTCCGAGGAAGAACTTCGTCATCGAAAGCTGGGAAAGCGTGAAGGTGACGAAGACGTTGATCGAATACATCACGATGAGCGTGTGGATGTTTCCGCGCGTGTAGAAGAGCATCGCGAGAGCCGCGCCGCCCATCAGCAGTACGCCGTTCTGCATCGTGAGCCGCTCGGAGAGGGCGGCGAAGCGGTGCGGAAAGAACGAATCGACGGCCATGTTCGCCATCACCCGGGGCCCGTCGATGAAGCCCGCCTGGGCCGCGACGAAGAGGAGCATTCCCTCCGAGACCAGCGTGACCAGGACGAGCCAGTAGCCGACGTCCGTGCCGGCGATGCTCCAGGCGCCGAAGACCGCCTCCGCGAGCGACGCGTTCATCGTCTTGCCGGGGACGGCTCGCGTCCGAAGGAGCAGGTAACCGACGAGAATGCCCGACGCCGTGACGGCCAGCGAGGCCGCCATGTAGGTCATCGTCCGTTTTCCCGTCTCGGCGCGGGGCTCGCGCATGATCTGAAGGCCGTTCGAGACCGCCTCGATGCCGGTGAACGTGCCGCCGCCGAGCGAGTACGCGCGGACGAACAGAAGGAGCATTCCCGTCCACCCGAGCGTGGCGAGCCCGTTCGAGAACCCGCTCGAGACGCCGCTCACGACCTGCGGGACGTCCCCGAGGTGTGTGAACACCGAGGCCGCGATCAGGAGTGCGTGCGTCCCCAGGAAGACGAGGAAGATGGGGAGGAGGACCGTGACGGACTCCTTGACGCCGCGGAGGTTGAGAACGATGAGGAGCGCGATCGTGGCGTATTCCGCGGGGAGCTTCCAATGGTGGAGCGACGGATCGAGGAAGCTGAAGACCGCGTTGCCGCCGCCGGCGATCGAAACGGTGATCGTCAGGACGTAGTCGACGATGAGCGCGCATCCGGAGACGACGCCCGCCTTTGCTCCAAGGAAGCGCGACGCGACGACGTAGCCGCCTCCTCCGCCCGGGAACTCGTCGATGATGTTGCGATAGGACGCGGAGAGGATGAGAACGGTGATCGCGGTCGCCACCGCGAGCGCGACCGCGAGGTACGTGTGCTCGCCGAGCGCGCGGAACGCCTCCTCCGGGCCGTACGCCGAGGACGACAGGCCGTCCGCGCCCAGGCCCACCCAGGCGAGGAACGCGATGAGCGACATCCGGTGGAAGATGTGCCGGTCGGTGACGTCGCGAGGCGCGCCGAGGAGGCGTCGCTCGATGCGCTCGCCGAGCGTGCGGGACTCGTCGGGCTGGGGCGTGGCCATTTCGAGCCGACGCTAAGAAACTCCGACGGAAGAAGTCCGGAAGGAGGGCGGAAGGGAGCCGGAACCTAGTGTGGCAAGTGGAGACCTGACCCCCTATGTGGCAAGTGGAGACCTGACCCCCTATGTGGCAAGTGGAGACCTGACCCCCTATTTCGGTTCGGCGATGAAGCGGTAGCCGAACCACGGCTCGGTCACGATGTATCGCGGGACCGAGGGATCCGGCTCGAGCTTGCGGCGGAGCGACCCGACGTGCACCCGCACGGTGTCCGGGGTGGCCTCGCCGCTCTCCCAGACGCGCCGCGCGATCTCCCGGCTCGAGACGGGCTTCCCGGCGTTGCCCGCGAGGAGCTCCAGGATCGCGAACTCCGTCGGCGTCAGGTGGACCTCGCGGCCGCCCTGCCGGACGTAGCGGCGCTCGACGTCGACCGTCAGGTCGTCGAACTCGAGGCGGGTCCGCGGCGGCTCCGCCCGGCGAAGCTGGGCGCGTACCCGCGCGAGCAGCTCCGCCACGGAAAACGGCTTGGTGACGTAGTCGTCGGCGCCGAGGTCGAGCGCCCGGACCTTGTCGGACTCGCCGCCCAGAACCGACAGCACGATGATCGGCGTCCGGCCCCGCCGGCGGATCGCCGTGATCACCCGGAAGCCGTCGCCGTTGGGCATCGCGATGTCGGTCAGCACGAGGTCGGGCGCGGCGCTCTCGAAGCCGGAGATCGCGTCGCGGCCGTCCGGCGCGGCGAGCGTGCGGTAGCCGGCGGCGGCGAGCTCGTCGCAGAGCGTTTCCCGGATCGCGGAGTCGTCCTCAGCGACGAGGACCAGCGGCTCGGGCAAGCGCCCCTCCCTCTCCCGATTCGGCGACGGGGAGATCGACCCAGGCACACGTGCCTCCGCCTTCCCGCGGTTCGAGCACGACGCTGCCTCCGCTCGCTTCCGCGAAGCGGCGCGCGATCTCGAGACCGAGGCCGCGCGGCCGGACGTCGGACGATTCGCGCGCGTCCAGGCCCGTCGTCCCGCCGACGACCCCGGTCCCGCGGTCGAGGACTCCGAGTCGAACGGTTTCCGGGTCGTCGGCCCGGCGGTCGGCGACGAGCTCGATCGCGCGGCCTTCCGGCGACGCCCGTCGGGCGTTTTCGACGAGGTTGACGATGATCTCGAGCGCCAGCGACGGATCCGCGAGGACGTCGGGGCAGCCCGGCGCGACGCGGACCTCGAAGCCGGCGGAGGCGGCGGTCGCCCCCACGTTCTCGCGCGCCGCGCGGAAGAGGTCCGGGGGCGGGATCGGCTCGGGGCGCGGGGCGATACTGCCGGTCTCGAGTCGCGCCATCGCGAGGAGATTGTCGATCCGGCGTCGGAGACGCGCGAGCTCCTCCGCGAGAAGTCGCGCCGTCTTCGCGGTCGCCTGACCGGCGAGCTGCCTTTCGAGCGACGCGATCTGTACCGTCATCGCGGTGAGCGGTGTCGAGAGGTCGTGCGACACCGCCTGCAGGAGCGCCGTCCTCATGGACTCGCTTTCGCGCAGAGCTTCGACGTGTGCGCGCTGGGCCAGAAGCTGCTCCCGCTCCATCGCGAGCACGAGCAGGCGCGCCGTGGACTCGACCGCGGCGCGGGTCGCCGTGGTCCCGAGCGCGACCAGGACACCGCCCGACTCACCGGAGGGCGACAGCGGAACATAGATGTCGCGTCCCTGGTCGCCGTGGAACTCGAGCGTCCGGCGGTGAACGGGGATGCTCCGAACGCGCTCGAGCACCGTGTCGTCCGCCGGCGGACCGGTCCAGGCGAGCGGCCGGGCGTCCCGGTCGGAAAAGAGAACGACGCCGCCGGCGCGAGCGCCCGTCGCGGCGAGGCCACGAACCGTGGCCTCCGCGAGCCCGGCATCGCGCGACGCCACCAGGAAAAGCTCCACGGAGAGGTCGTACAGCGTCTGCACTTCCTGAGCGCGGGCCCGCGCGGTTTCCGCTTTCGCGCGGGCAACCGTGACGAGCCGGCTCGACACGACGGCCACGACGAGGAACGCGCCGAGCGCCACCCAGTCCTCCGGGTCCGCGATGTGAAACGTGTGAATGGGCGGGAAGAAGAAGTAGTTGAACACGATCGTCGCGGCGAAGGAAGCAACGATCCCGGCGGCGAGACCGCCTGCCGTCGCGCTGAACAGAACCACCAGGAGCAGGAGAAAGCCGGCTGTCGCCGGATTCGCGCCGACAAGCCGGGCCCCCGCGGTCGTCAAGGCGACCGCGACGAGCGCGAACAGGATCGCCAGCCGGCCGCGGAAGCGATTCACCGCTCCATTCTGACGCCCCCGCGGACTGGGTGAGGGGTTCTTTCGGTCTCCTACCGCCGGCCGAGCATGGAGCCGGCCATCCCGAGGACGTCGTCGATCATCGAGCCGTCCCGATTCCGATCGAGCATGGGCGTCAGCATGTCCATGATTCCGCCGGCCCGTTCGGGCGCCGGCGCGGCGTAGTCCGATGCCGCCGCCTTCCGTGACAGGCCGCTCATGACCATGGTCGCGACGAGCGGGAGCATCTGCTTGAGGATCCCGACGCCGATTCCGGTCTTTTCGGAAGCGCGCTGAGCGACCTGACGGCTGACGTCCTTGCTGCCGAAAACGTGCGAGAGGATTCCGTTGCCGTCCTGCGTCGTGGAAGGGTCGGAGAGAGTGCTCGGATCCTCCAGGTAGCGCTGGTGACCGCCGGACGTCAGGGCGCCGAGGAGCCCCTCCATCCCGCCTTCACTCGTCATGTTCCGCTGCAGCCCGGCCGCGAGCGCCGGAACGAGCGCCGCGAGAGCGGACTGCGTCTGATCGGGAGGGAGACCGAACTGGCTGCCCAGTTGCCGGACCGCTCCTCCGTCCTGCGTGTTCAGAATCGTCTCCAGGATGTCCATGAGGTCCTCCTGACCTTCGAACCGAGCCGCTCCTAGTCGTCGAGAACGAACGTGACCATCATGTTCACCTGGTATTCGATGACCTTCCCACTCTCGTCGCAGCGTACGTGCTGCTCTTTGATCCAGGCGCCTTTGATGTGGCGCAGTGTTTTCGAGGCCCTCACCAGGCCCTGGCTGATCGCGTCTTCAAAGTTTTTCGTCGAAGTGGCGCTGATCTCGGAAACCTTTGCGACGGACATGACACCTCCCAGGTCGCGCTCCAATGCGCTGCGCGGGAGCTTATCCGAGACGCCTATGGCCGGATGCCGCGGGAGGATAATCCTCGACACCCGCACGGCGGGTGCCCCGCTCCCGGTCGGGAGGCCCTGGGGAAGGAAGGAGAAGCGATATGTCCGAAATCCGGACTCGCAACGCGGGTGGGATCGGAATCGCATTTCTATGGGTCGTGACGTCGTTTGCAGGGTGCGCAAAGCCCGCCGAGGCACCCCGCGATCCCCGGCTCGCTCAGCAGGAAGCCGCGGAGAAGATGGAGGCCGCCCACCTCGCGACGTTCGATGACCTGGATTTCAACGTCTTCAGCGGCCAGAAGTGGGAGGAGTTCTCGCGGAGCCACGCAAAGGACATCGTCGTTCACTGGCCGGACGGGCGGACGACCACGGGCCTCGACGTCCACATCGCGGACCTGAAGGCGATGTTCGTCTACGCGCCCGACACGCGGGTCAAGGTCCATCCCATCAAGATCGCCTCCGGCGAGTGGACGAGCGTCGTCGGCGAGATGGAGGGGACGTTCTCGCAATCCATGCCGACCGCAGACGGGAAGTCGATTCCTCCGACCGGCAAGGCCTTCAAGCTGGCGATGTGCACGGTTGGACACTGGAAGAACGGCGTCATGGTCGAGGAGTACCTCTTCTGGGACAACCAGACATTCATGAAGCAGATCGGGCTCGCGCAATAACGGCGTCCGCCGCGCCTCGGCGGTCGACGTGAAAAAGGAGCTGCGCGAATCCGCTGTCGAGAGCTACGCGCCGGCGACGAGCTTCTGAAACCTCGGGTTCTTGCGCAGCGGATCGAAGTTGGGGTCGATCTTGAGCCAGCCGGGCGAGAGGTAGTAGGGGATCTTCAGGAGCGGCTCCAGCCGGTCGAGCGCCTTCTCCGGCTCGCCGACGAGCGTGTAGATCCGAACCAGCTCGTGCTGGTAGTAGGGGCCTCTCAACGCATCCTTCGTCACCGGATCGAGGGCGACGGCACGCTCTCCCTCCCGAATCGCTTCCTCTTTTCGGCCGAGGTATGCCAGCGCGAGGCCGAGGACGACGTGACGCTGCGCATTGTCCGGCGCCGCGCGAAGCTGCTCCTCGAATGCCTTCCGGGCCTCCTCGGCGTAGACGCGCACGTTCGCCGCGTCGCGCTCGAGGGCGGACGCCTGACTCAGGGAGCGGGCCCATGTGCCCCGGTCCTCGTCGAACGCGCTCGGCGTGAGCCGCAGGAGGAGTTCCCGCTGCTGTTCGTCGAGAACCCAGACGAGATCGTTGGCGGTCGCGATGTAGGCCACGAGTGCGATTGATCCGACCTCCCTGGGCACGGCATTGAGCACCGCCCGGGCGCCGGCCAGGTTCCCCTCGCCGAGAAACGTCATGGCCGTCTCCCCGATCAGGCTCAGGTTGGCCGGCGCGAGTGCGAGACCGCGCTCGTAGAATTCCCGTGCTTCGGGGTAACGCCGGAGACGCTGGAGCGCGTAGCCGAGAGCCGTCAGATTCACAACCGACCGGGGATCGACGTTCGCCGCCTGCCTCAGGCGTTCCACCGCCGCATCCCAGCGCCCGAGGCCTTCCTCGGCACGCGCCGTTCCATAAAGGAGGTCGGCGTTGCCGGGCGCAACGCGCTGACCCTTCGCGTACTGCTCCAGCGCGCGGTTGAAGTCTTTGGAAACCAGCCGTTCGTAGTGGCCGAACGCCAGGTAGCCCTCCGGGCGGTTGGGTGCGAGCGCGATGGCCTTTTCGGCCGCGGACCGGGCACGCTCGGCGAGCGCAGGCGTGGGCGCGCTGTTGGCGTACAGGATCGAGCTGGCCCAGGAGACCCGCGCCCACGCCTGAAAGAAAGCGGGATCGAGCGCCACGGCTTGGTCGTAGAGGCCGAGCGCTTTTCGAATACTGGGGGCATCGTCGCCCGTGCCGTTCCAGATCTCCTCGCCTTTCAGGTAGGCGTTGTAAGCGGCGAGGTCCTGGGTGGGCTTCTCCGAAAGCCGCTTCTCCTCGCCCGCCCCGAGCGCGACCCCCAGCGCCTCGGCAACCCGCGACGCGATGACCGACTGGACCTGGAAGACGTCGGTCATCGCTGCGTCGAACCCGTGCTGCCACTTCGCCGTGGGAGCGCCGGTCTTCTTCACCTCGACGAGCTCGGGAGCGACGTGGACGCGGCCGCTTCCTTCGCTCTTTTCCCATCGGACGGTGGCCGTCAGGATGTATCCGACTCCGAGCTCCTGGGCGATCTGACTGGGGGTCTTGCTCGTCTTCCTGTAAGGCGCCGAGCTGCCGCGCGCGATCACCTCGACTCCCGGCAGCGAGGTCAGTTTGCTGCGGATCTCATCGGCGATCCCGTCCGCGAAGTAGTCGTCTTCGGCAGCGCCGAGGTTCTCGAACGGCAGCACGGCCACCCGCTTGACGGCCGCGACTTCGCCGGAGCTCGGAGGGGACCTGCGCCAGAGAAAGATCCCCGCGACGGCAAGGAGAAGGATCGCAGCGGTGATGAGGGAGACGGCCTTGCGCCTGCGGGTCCGCGGCCTCTCCACGAATCGCACCCCGCTCGGAAACGTGAGCGACGAGCCTTCCGAGAGCGCGGAAACGATTTCCCTGGCGGACTGGAAGCGGTTGTCGCGGTTCTTCTCCAGGCAATGCCGAACGATGTAGTCCAGGCCGGGCGCGAGCTCTCTGCCGGAATCCGCCGGCTCCGGCGGCTCGTCTCGCAGGATCGCGGCCATGGTGTCGCTCCCGGTGTCCTTCTTGAACGCCTTCTCCCCCGTCAGGAGCTCGTACAGGATCGCCCCGAACGAGAAGATGTCCGAGCGGTGGTCCACCGGAAGGCCCCGCACCTGCTCCGGCGACATGTAGCCCATGGTCCCGATCACGGTTCCCGGCTGGGTGTGGCTGGAGAGCGTGGGGTTGCTCGTCTCCCCGTCGTTCGAAGACACCTCGACCCGCCTTGCGAGGCCGAAGTCGAGGATCTTGACGTGGCGGTCTTTCGTGACGAAGAGGTTTTCGGGCTTCAAGTCCCGGTGGACGATCCCCTTTTCGTGGGCGGCGGAAAGACCCCGGGCGACCTGCAGTGCGTAGTCCACCGCCTGCCGGGGTGGGATGGGCCCCGCGGTGAGCTTGGCGCCCAGCGTTTCGCCCTCCAGGAGCTCCATCACGGCATACGCAGTGCCGTCGTGCATTCCGAAGTCGTGGATCGCAAGGATGTTCGGGTGAGAGAGCGCCGCCACCGCCTTCGCTTCCCTCTCGAACCGAGCGAGCGCGTCGGGATCGCCGGCGACGGAGAACGGCAGGACCTTGATCGCCACGTCGCGATCGAGCTTCCAGTCCCGCGCCTTGTAGACCTCGCCCATCCCGCCCGCACCGAGCGGCGACAGGATCTCGTAAGAACCGAGGCGGGTTCCGGCCGAAAGTGTCATGGGTTGGACGGCGGGGCGATTCTAAGCGGTCGTGCCCGCTGGTCCCGAGCGAGCGACGCCGACGTGCTTGGCTGGGAGGCAGGGACTCGAACCCCGATTCACTGGTCCAGAGCCAGTTGTCCTACCATTGAACGACCTCCCAGTCGTTCGAAGAACGGGCGATTATTCTCGAACGATCCGGCGGGGTCAAACCGCGCCGCTGCCGAGATCCGCCATCGCAGCGGTCTTTCTCATGGAAATCCCAGATTTTCCGAATCTCTTCCGAAGGACTTGGCCGTTCCCGACCGGCAAGACTCGACTCCGTCAAGGAGGTCAGTCATGACTCGGAAGAGGGTGTTTTTCCTCGGGGTGATCGCGCTGGCCCTGTTCCTCGCTCCTGGCGGCGCCGAAGCTCAACTCGGTGAATGGACCAGCGGCATCTCGGAACCTGCCGGTTCGGTCACCGTCGACCCTTCGGATCCCTGGCGGCTGTATTCCGTCGGATGGTCCGGCGCGGTTTTCACGAGTGACGATGGGGGCGCGAACTGGGGACAACTGACGCTGCCCTTCCATACGTCGTCGCTCGCGGTTTCGCCGTCGAGATTGGGAGCTCTCTACGCCCTCGACCTGAACCGCCTCTTCCGCAGCAACGATAACGGGATTGGATGGAGCCCGACGGCCTTCCGGACCACCGAGCCTGGACGGACCGTCGCCGTAGACCCGAGGAGGAGCGCGACCATCTACGCGGGCACCTACCGCGGGCTCTCCAGGAGCACGGACGGCGGTGCGAGCTGGGAGAATCTGAAACTCCGGGAGGCGGAATCGCGGCAGATCTACGACATCCTCTTTCCGCCGCGCGACCCCTCGACAATCTACGTCCTCGACGCGGACTACTCGTACTATCCCCAATTCACGGTCGACAGGTCCACGGACGGCGGAGCGACGTGGAGCACGATCTCGCGCGACCTCTCGGCGATCGCGATCGATCCCTTCGACTCCTCGACCATCTACGGCATCACGGATAGCTGCCAGTACTTTGTGCGGAGCACGGATGCCGGAAGGACGTGGACTTCCACGACTCTCCCGTCCCGAAATTCCTGCGTCTCGAAGGTCGTCGCAGACCCGGTGAGGCCAGGGCACCTCTATGCGGGCTGGTGGGGGGGCGGAGTGATGCGTAGTCGCGACGGAGGGGATACGTGG
>DATIBN010000148.1:0-8419 GCA_035457525.1 Thermoanaerobaculia bacterium
CGACCGGGTCCACCGCTTCGAGGTGAGAGGGGTTCGAAGGGACGGTGATTGCGACCTCGCGGCCGCTCGCCGTCTTGTGAATCCCCCGCGCGCCCTGGTGGTACTTGACGTCCCCCTCGTCCGCCGGAAAGTCGGGGTGCACCGTGCCTTCGAAGCTCGCGAAGATGCGCTCCGTCGAGTTTCCGACGACGTTGGCGAGGATGTTCAGTCGGCCGCGGTGCGTCAGCCCGAGAGTGACCTCCTCGACGCCGCGCTCCCCGGCTCCCTCCATGAGCTGATCGAGCATCGCGATCGCGGTCTCGCATCCTTCGATCGAGTAGCGGCGCTGCCCCAGGTACTTCGTGCCGAGAAACCGCTCGAACGTCTCGGCCGCGAGGAGCTTCGCGAAGATCCGGCGCCGGACTTCGGGAGGCAGCGGCTCCGGCGGCGCGCCGACCCGGCGGCGGATCCACTCCTTCTCGACAGGGTTGGAGATGAAGCGGTACTCGACGCCGACCTTGCCGCAATAGACGCGGCGCATGAGCGCGATGATTTCGGAGAGCGGCATGTGCTCGCGCCGGGCGAGACCTCCCGTCCAGAAGTCCCGGTCGAGGTCCCAGATGGTCAACCCGTACGTGTCGAGGTCGAGCTCCGGGTGGTGCTGCACCGGGACCATGCGCAGGGGATCCACGTCGGCGATGAGATGCCCGCGCACCCGGTAGGCGTTGATGAGCTCGAGGACCCGCGCCTGCTTCTCGATCTCCTCCCGGCGCCCGAACGCGGGATTGCGGTCGACGGCCCACTTGTAGGGGGGGTGCGGGACGCCGAGGTCGACGAAGATCGCCTCGTAGAAGCCGTCCTTCCCCAGGAGGAGTTCTTCGATGCGCGCGAGGAACGCTCCGGACTCCGCCCCCTGGATGATCCGGTGGTCGTACGTCGAGGTGAACGTCAGCACCTTGCTCACCGCGAGCTGCGAGATCGTCTCCGGGGCCATCGCGGAGAACTCGGCCGGGAACCCGATCGCGCCGGTCGCGACGATCAGACCCTGTCCCGGCATGAGGCGGGGCACCGAAGCGGTCGTCCCGAGAGTCCCCGGGTTCGTGAGCGACACCGTCGTCCCCTCGAAGTCGGAGACCTGGAGCTTGCCCGACCGCGCGCGGCGCACGACGTCGTCGGCGGCCGCCGCGAACTCGCGGAACGTCATCTTCTCGACGGCCTGGACGTTCGGCACGAGCAGAGTGCGCGAGCCGTCCGCCTTCTCCACGTCGACGGCGAGGCCGAACCGGATCTCGTCCCGCTTGACGCGCACGGGGTTTCCGCCCGAGACGTCGTAGGCGTCGTTCAGGCGCGGAAAGCTCTTCAGAGCCTGCACGATCGCCCACGCGATCAACTGCGTGAACGAGATCTTCGGCTCGTCGTTTCCGGCGCGATATTCGTTGACGAGGAGACGATTCTCCTCGGCGAGCTTGATCGGGATCTGCCGCTGTGACGTCGCCGTGGGGACCGCGAGCGACGCCTCCATGTTCTCGGCGATCCGTCGGGAGCCTCCCGTGAGCGGCTGCATCTCTCCGGACCGGGGGGACGGCGCCGCGACCGGGGCCGCGGGCGCCGGCGCAGCCGGGGACGGCGCAGCAACCGCACGCTCCGGCGCGCTCCCCGCCGCTCCTTCCGGGCGCGCCGGAGCGGGCGCGGGCTCTCCGAGCCGGTCGCGAAAGAGCTCCCGCCACTCCTCGTCGACCGAATCCGCGTTCACCCGGTAGCGGGCCAGAAGCTCCGAAACGTAGCGGGCGTTCTCCCCGAACTCGGAGACGAGCTCGAGGGTCCGGTCCTCCGTTTTCTCCGTGGCCACGAACGGATTCTATTTCCCGGCACTTGGTACGATCTCGCCGGCTCGAAACCGGAAGGAGTTGCCTTGAAACGCACGGCCGCCATACTCATCCTCGCCGCGACCCTCTTCGTCCCCTCCTCTCCGGCCGCGAATCCGGCGCCGGTTGTCGCTCTCGAGCTTCGAAGCACCGCGGAGGCGCTGAGAGAGAAGGCGTTCGCCGGCACGAGAGCGCTCGACTGGGTGCGGAGCCTGATCGATTCCTCGGGGCCGCGGCTGGCGGGCTCTCCCGGGGACCGGGCGTCCATCGCCTGGGGACTGGACACGCTGAAGGCGCTCGGGTTCGCGAACGTCCGCGCCGAAAAGGTGACCGTTCCCTTCTGGGAGCGTGGCGTCGAGACGGGCGAGGTGACCGCCCCCTACCCGCACAAGCTCTTCCTGACGGCGCTCGGCGGCAGCGTCCCGACCCCCGGAGGCGGGATCGAAGCCGAGGTCCTGGAAGTCGCTTCCTTGGACGAGCTGGCGGCGAAGAAGGAATCGGACGTGCGGGGAAAGATCGTCTTCTTCAACCGGCGCATGCGACGCAGCGCGGAAGGCTCCGGGTACGGCGACGCGGTCACGGTGCGCGGCGCCGGCGCATCCCGCGCCGCGAAGCTCGGCGCGATCGGCGTAATCATCCGGTCCATCGGGACGGACTCCAACCGGACGCCCCACACCGGATCGCTGCGCTACGAGCAGGGGGTTGCGAAGATCCCCGCCGCCGCCGTCTCGATCCCCGACGCGGACCTGCTCGAGCGGCTCAGCCGCGAGGACAAGCCCGTGCGGGTGCGATTCACGCTCGGCTGCCGCGACCGCGGCGTCGCGGAATCCGCCAACGTCGTCGGCGAGATCCCGGGAGTCGGATCGCCGGAGCAGATCGTCCTTCTCGCCTGCCATCGCGACTCGTGGGACCTGGGAGAGGGCGCAATCGACGACGGCGCCGGATGCGGCGTCGTGATCGAGGCCGCCCGTCTGGTCGCGGGCGTGACGCCGAGGCCCCGGCGGACGATCCGGGTCGTCCTCTTCGCGAACGAGGAGAACGGGCTCGCCGGAGGGCGCGCGTATCCGAAGGACCACGCCGACGAGCTCTCACGGCACGTCGCCGCGCTCGAGTCGGACATGGGAGGCGGGCGGCCGATCGGCTTCTCGTGGAACGCGGGCCCTTCCGCCGAGCCGCTCGTCCGCGAGATCGCGGCGCTCCTCGCGCCGCTCGGCGGCGGCGACGTCTCGTCCAAGGGCGCGGGCGGCGCGGACATCTCGCGGCTCGTCCTCGCAGGCGTGCCGCTCTTCAGCGTGCGCCAGGACGCGTCGCGCTACTTCGACTGGCACCACACGGCGAACGACACGCTCGACAAGATCGACCGCAACGAGCTCGACTCGATGACTGCGGCCGTGGCCGTGTTCGCGTACGTGGCCGCGTCGGTGCCGGAACCGTTCGAGAGAATTCCAGCGGAGAGGCGAGTCCTGCCGAGGTTCTGAAAGTTTCGCGGCGCGCGAAGTCTCCCGAGGTAATCGAGGGAGGAGGCGCGCGCCGCGGGAGCGCGACCGCAGGCGAGGAATCAGGCGCTCGGTCGAGGCGGGCTTGCCGAGCCGAGCGCCGGTGGCGTAAGCCAGATTCCGAGCTAGGGAGCGCGACGGGCAACTCGTTCCCGAGCCGCCTGCACTTCGGGGTGCTGGAAGCCGAGGAGCTCCGCGATGCGTCGCGCGAGCTGCCCTTCGACCGCGGTCAGGACTCCGTCGGAGTAAACGACCCCCCAGATCGCTTCGATCAAGCGCAGACGCTGCTCCCGCGAGAACCCCTCGGTCACGAGCTTCGTGAACTGGTAGAGGTCCACGCTTTCCCGGCGCGCATCTTCGGCGAGACGAAGGACCTCTCGGACGTCGCCCTCCGCCACACCGAGGTCCTCACGGGCATGCCGGGCGATCCTCTCCCGCTCCTCGGTCGTGAGGCCCTCGTCGGCGTGCGCGATCTCGAGAAGCAGCGCGCAGGCCGCGACCGCGATCGGATCGGTCTCCGGATCCTGCGGAGCCGGGGATCGTTTGGACGAAAAGAAGGACCGGATCGCGTCGAGGCCCATGGAGTGAGTCTAGCCCCGTCCGCCCCGGGCTTCGGGGCACGATTTGCGGTATTTCCGAGCAAACCGGGAAACTTTCCCTGCGTCCAATGCGTAGTGGAAGGTTGGAAGTCACGACCATGAACAAGCGCGAACTCGAAACGCTCCTGCTCACCCTCGAATCCACGCCCGCCCTCCTGGCGCGCGCGGCCGCGGCGTTTCCGGAGGACACGGTGCGACAGCGCGGCACGGCCGGAGGCTTTTCTTTCGTCGAGCAGGTCTGGCATCTCGCCGACCTCGAGCGCGAAGCGTACGGCGCGCGCATCCGGAGACTGTTGACGGAGGACGAACCCCGCCTCTCGAACTTCGACGGCGACCGCGTCGCCCGCGAGCGCCAGTATCAGCGGCGCAGCCTGGAGGAGGGCCTCCTCGCGTTCACGACGGCCCGCCGCCGCAACATCGAAGCTCTGCGCGACGTCTCGGGCGCCGACTGGAAGCGCCGCGGCGAGCAGGAAGGTGTGGGAACCGTCACGCTCGCCGACGTGCCGCGGATGATGGCCGAGCACGACCGCGCCCACGGCGAGGAGATCGCCGCGCTCTTTCGCGCGATCCGCGACGGAGTCGTTCCCGAACACGCGCCCCGCGTCTCCGCCGTCGCCTGACCGCGGCGGAGCGATCGCTTTCCGCCTTTCAGAAAAAGAGGAGGCCCGGGGCGAGAACCCGCGTGAGACCCACCCCGGCTGCGATCGCGGCCGCGATGAGCACCACGAAGTACACGATCGTGGCCACGATCCACCCGTAGCCGAGGAAGACGAACAGTCCGTCCTGCTCGAGCATGCCGGCGGCGAGAAAGAGAGCGGCCAGCGCCGGGAGCGTGTTCGAGAACGGCACGAGGCCGAAGGGCGCCATCAGAAGCACGCCGGCGAGCGCGATCATCCAGCCGTTCCACCGGTTGGCGAACGGGCTGCGGACGAAGACCGACCAGCGGGGATGGAGAAACCGCTCCAGCCGCGACAGAAGGCGCGCCCCCTGCTCGAGGGCCGGGACGAGCTTCGCCCCCGGAAAGCGGCGGTCGAGCAGACGGTCGGGCAGCCAGGGCATCCGGTTCAAGGCGACGCCGTAGCCGATCAGGATCACGAGGAGCCCGAACACGGTGCTGACTCCCGGAATCGAGACCGGCACGAGGAACGGGATCGTCAGGAAGATGCAGAACATCAGCATCCCCTGCTCGCCGATCAGAGCGAGAAGCTCCCGCACGGACGCGGTCTCGCCCGTGAGGGACCGGGCCGCCTCCGAGAGCGCGCGGGACAGGGTCGTCCGGACGTCGTGAGTGAGCTCCGTCATTGGAGGAAGGAAGGTAGCATTCCCGGGTGCCCGAATACACCGACGAACACGCGATATCGGGTCTCGACGCGAAGCTCCCGGCGATCGAGACCTGGCCGAACCAGTACCCGGACTACGAGATCTGCGTGGAGATACCGGAGTACAACGCGATCTGTCCGAAGACCGGCCTGCCGGACTTCGGATCCCTGACCATCCGCTACGTGCCCGACGAGCGTTGCCTCGAGTTGAAGTCGCTGAAGCTCTACATCGTCGCGTACCGCAACGTCGGGATCTTCTACGAGAACGCGGTCAACCGTATCCTCGCCGACTGCGTGGCGGCGTGCCGGCCGAAACGCATGACCGTGACCGGCAGGTTTTCGTCGCGAGGAGGAATCTCCTCGATCGTGGAGGCGAGGTATCCGACCGATTGACCGAGTCGGAGAGCGGCGCGCTCGAGCCATGGAATGGTACGCCGCGGCCGTTTGCTCTCTCCCGGCCGCCGTCGAGGCGGCCGCTAAACTGCCACCCGATCTCCGCGGAACTCCGCCTGCAGGATCTCGCGGATCCGTCCGGCGACCGGGCCGGGCTGCCCGCTGCCGATCCGGCGCCCCTCGATCTCGACCAGCGGGTACGTCCACAACGTCGTCGAGGCCAGGAAAACTTCGTCGGCGGTGAAGAGCTCGTCGATCGCGAGCGGCTGTTCCTCGATCCGGTAGCCGAGCGCCGCGGCGGCTTCGATCGCCGCGCCCCGGGTCACGCCGGGGAGGATGCGCGGGCCGCGCGGCGCCGTGCGGATCCGCCCGTTGACGAATGCGAAGAGATTCGCCTTCGTGCCCTCCCACGCGATTCCGTCGCGGAAGAGGATCGCTTCGATCGCGTTCGCCTCGCGCGCCTTCTGCGAGGCGAGCACGTTCGGAAGGAGCATCACGCTCTTGATGTCACACCTCCCCCACCGCTCGTCGGGGACGAGGATGGCGCGGCCGCCGGAGGAGGGCGGAGGCGGGTCCGTCGAGCGCGCGGACGCGAAAACCGTGGGCGGCGTGCCTTCCGGCGGAAACGGGTGGTAGCGGGGCGCCGCCCCGCGCGAGACCTGCGCGTAAACGAGGGCGTCTTCCTTCTCGAGGCCGTTCTCGGCGAGCAGGCGCGACGCGACGGCCGGAAAAAACGACGGGTCGGCGGGTATCCGGATCGCCGTCAGGCCGTCGGCCATCCGCTCGAGGTGCTCCTTCAACCGGTACGGGCGGCCGGCTCCGAATCGGACGACCTCGTAGATCGCGTCGGCGAAGAGAAACCCGCGATCCTCGGGCGAGATGCGGGCCTCTTCCCGCGGGAGATACCGGCCGTTCAAGTACACGATCACGCGTCGGGATTGTAGTGCGGGGTGCAACCTCCGGCGGTCGAGTTGCGGTGGGGCTCAGTCCTCGCCGATCTGTCGCTCCCGCATGACTTCGCTCGTGTCGCGCGCTCCGCGTTTCCCGAATTCCGCGACCGCCCGCGCGAGATCCTCGCTGCCGGCGAGCATCCGGTAGGCGTCCTCGGCGCGCGGCAGGGCCTCGGCCAGCGCGCGCCGGCGGTCCGCGCGGAGGAGGTCGCGCGCCGCGGCGAGCGCCGCCGGGCTCGTCGCCAGCAGCTGCTCCACGAGGCGCGCGGTCTCCCTGGCGAGGTCGGCCGCCGGGAAGGAGCGCGCCGCGAAACCCGCGTCGGCGGCCTCCCGTCCGGAGAGCGTCCTCCCGCTCAGGATCCAGTCGGCGGCGCGGGACCCGCCGATGCGAAGGGGAAGGAGCGCCGTGGCGCCGGGCGGGAAACACGCCAGCCGGATTTCGGGAAAACCGATGCGCGCGTCGTCGGCAGTCAGGACGAGGTCGCAAGCGGCCGCGATCTCCGCGCCTCCCCCCAGGCAGGCCCCGGATACGGCCGCGATCGTGATCGCCGGCGTCTTGACGAGCGCGTTCAACGCCCCGCGCATCGCCGCGAGCATCGTGTCGATCGCGTCCGGCTCCGGCGCGTGCTCGGCGATCGAGACGCCCGCGGAAAAGGCGCGCGGAAGCCCTCTCAGAACGAGGACGCGCTCGCCGCCGGCCTGAAGCACGAGCCGGGCGAGCTCTTCGAGCGACGCGCCGTCCAGAACGTTGACGGGCGGAATGTCGATCGCGAGATCGGCGAGCCCCGAGGCGGCGGCGAGGCGGAGGGGCACGCCTCTTCTTATCTCACGAGCCCGTTGCGCGGCGAGGGGTCGGCCGGGGCGACGGAGCCCGTCCCGGGCGCGCCGGCGTGGCCGCGGGCTTCGTCAGCTTTTCCTTTTCGCGGTGGAAGACCGCGACGGCGTTCTTCAGGTGCGCTTCGGACAACGGCACGTTCGGGATCTGGTTGTCCGGGTTGCGGAGATGGATCTCCAGGTACTCCTCGGGAGTGCCCGCGCGCAGGAGCTTCTGGACGATGCCGTCGAGGCCGCGCAGGTAGGCGAGCGAGTCCGCGATCCCGGTCGTGGGCCCGATCGCGCCGTGACCCGGCACCATCTTCTCCACTTGGACGGCGGCGAGGCGCGGAAGGACCTTCGCCCACGCGGCCGGGTCCGCGTCGGGCAGGTGAAGGTCCGGGAGGCGTCCGTTCAGGGCGACGTCGCCGGCGAAGAGGACCTTCTCCGTGGGCAGGAGCACCACGAGGTCCGCGGTCGTGTGCGCGGGGCCGAGCCACTGGACGTCGGCCCGATGACGCCCGTCGAAGAGGATCAGCCGTTCGGAAACCGTGAGGAGCATCGGCGAGGCGTTGCGCTTGCCGGCGAGAGGATCGCCCGGGTCGTTCGTCGCCTGCGTGATGAACGAGAGGATCGGGGCCGCCGCGTTCTCCTGGCAGATCACCTGGGCCCCCGCCGCTACGAACGCCCGCGCGCCGCTCGAATGGTCCGCGTGCGCATGCGTGAGCACGAGATGACGGACCGGCTTGCCCCCGGTCGTCTCCGCGATCTGCTTCAGGATCTCGCGCGCCGTCGCGGCATCGCCGCCGGAGTCCACGGCGACGACCCCGTCGCCGTACAGAAACCAGCCGACGTTCGCTCCGTTCCGGGGTTGCGCCGCCCAGACGCCGTCGGCGACCTTTTGAGGGGAGACGGTTGCCTGCGCGCGGATGGGATGCGCGGAAAGGACGGCTTCGAACACGATCGCGAGGAAAACGAGACGGGATCTCATGCGCACGGCTCCTT
>DATIBN010000149.1:0-8699 GCA_035457525.1 Thermoanaerobaculia bacterium
CGCGAGCTGGGGGCCGGCGTCTTCGGAGAAGTCGGTCCGATCGCGTACCGCGCTTACGTCGTCAACGGGCTCGATGCCGCCGGTTTTTCCGCCTCCGCTCCGATCCGCGGCGGCCGACAGAAGGGCTCGCGCGCGCGAGCCGAGGATTTCGGACTGACGGCGCGCGTCGACTTCGTCGGCGTGCCGGGGCTTCTGGTCGGCGGGTCGGGGTACACCGGAAACTCCGACCAGGGCAGGACCCTGGACGGCGAAGCTTTCGACGCGACCGTTTCGATCTTCGACGCACACGCGGAGTGGCGGTGGCGCGCGCTCCAGGTTCGCGGGCTTCTCACACGAGGCTCGATCGACGACGCCGCCGAGATCAACCGCCTGAACGGTCTTTCCGGCGCATCGTCGGTCGGGGAGCGTTTCCTGGGGCATTACGTGGAAGCGGGCTGGGACGTCCTCTATGGCCGCGGAACGGCTTCGCTCGTGCCATTCGGGCGCTGGGAACAGCTGAACACGCAGGACGAGGTCCCCTCCGGTTTCGCCGCGAACCGCGCCAACGACGTCCGCGTATGGACCGTGGGTCTCAACTATCGTCCGATCCCGCAGGTCGTCGTGAAGCTCGACTACCAGGACTTCCGAAACGAGGCGCGCACCGGGGTGAACCAGTGGAACGTGGCGCTGGGATGGCTGTTCTGAGCCGCGCCGCGGCGACCGCGGTCCTCCTCCTCGCGGCCGCGAGCGCTCTCGCCGTTCCCGTGTACTCGTCGCGGGAGCAAGCGCTCGCCCGCGCGTTTCCGCCGCCGGCGACCGTCGAGAGAAAGACGTTCTTCCTCACGGAGGCCGAGCGCGAGAAGGCGAGCCGCGACGCCCGATCGAAGGTCGAATCGGGGCTCGTGATCGCGTACCTCGCGCAGGATCCGAAGGGGCCCGTCGGAACGGGTTACTTCGAGACCCACATCGTCCGCACGATGCCTCAGACGCTGCTGGTGACCGTGCGGCCGGACGGCACGCTCGAGGGCGTCGAGGTGATCGCGTTCGGCGAGCCGGAGGATTACCTGCCGCGCCGCAACTGGCTGAAGGTCTTCGTGGGCCGCCGGCTCGACGACGAGCTCGTCATCGGGCGCAGTCTCGCGCACGTCACCGGCGCGACCCTGACGACGCGCACGATCGCGGAAGCCGTGCGCCGGGTTCTCGCGGTCCACGCGATCGTCGCCGGACGGACCCGGACCGAGAAGGGAAAGCCGTGAAATACCTGGAGCGCGGCGGCTTTCAGGGGCACCCGCTGATGCGCCTGACCCTGGGGCTCGCCATCGGGTTGCTCACGCTGTTCTGGGTGACGAACCTCGCGCTGTTCGTGTCGCGGCTCGGCCTCACACCGGCTTCGATCGCGGCCTACTACCTGGGCTCCGAGGCGGACTACCGCGCGCCCCGGACCGCCGGCTCGATGCTCGAGGTCACGCACGCCCACCTTCCGATGATGGCGCTCGTCATGCTGCTCCTGACCCACCTCCTCATCTTCGCGCCGTACTCGAAGCGGACGCGCGTGCTGCTGATCGTGGGCGCGTTCCTGTCGGCCGCGCTCGACGAGGGGGCGGGGTGGCTCGTGCGCTTCGTGCACCCGGGCTTCGCGGTCGTCAAGCTCGCGGCGTTCGTGTCGCTGCAGGGAATCCTCGCGTTCCTGCTCGTCGCGCTCGTACTGTTTCTGAAATCGGGAGCGCAGTCCGACGGCATGAACGGCTGGACGCGGCCTAAGTCCAGCTGACGCGGACGAACCGCCGTCCGAGCCGCAGTACCGTCGGCTCGGAAGAGCTGAGGCGCTCGTCCGGATCGCAAACTTCTCGCGGCTCGCCCTGAGAGCCGTAAACGCGCAGCGCCCCCTCCGCGATCTTGCGGCGCGCCTCCCGCATCGAGCTCGCGAGCCCGACCGCCACGAGAGCTCGCGCGGCAGTCCCGTCGATCGCCGCCGCGGCCTCCCGCGTCTCGATCTCCTCGGGAAGCTCGCCCTTCGAGAAAGCGCGCCGGAAGTCCTCCTCGGCCCGCGCGGCCGCGTCCCCGCCGTGAAACTCGGCGGTGATCCGGCGCGCGAGGTCGGCCTTGACGTCGCGGGGATTGGCGCGCCCCTCTTCGACGGATCGGCGGCGGGCGGCGATCTCCTCTTTCGGCAGGTCGGTCAGGAGCTCGAAGTAATTCCACATGACCCGGTCCGGCAGCGACATGAGCTTTCCGTAGATCTCGGAGGGCGGCTCCTCGATCCCGATGGCGTTCCCGAGCGACTTCGACATCTTCTCGACGCCGTCCGTGCCGACGAGCAGCGGCATCGTCAGGACGATCTGGGGCTCGAGCCCCTCCTCCCGCATCAGGTCGCGTCCGAGGAGCAGGTTGAAGAGCTGGTCCGTCCCGCCGAGCTCGACGTCCGCCTTCAGCGCCACCGAGTCGTATCCCTGCGCCAGCGGATACAGCAGCTCGTGCAGCGCGATCGGGTGCTTCGCCGCCCAGCGCTTCTGGAAGTCGTCGCGCTCGAGAATCCGCGCGACGGTGATCTTCCCGGCGAGCCGGACGAAACCCTCCGCGCCGAGCGGCGAGAGCCAGCTGCTGTTGAATTCGATCGACGTCTTCTCGGGATCGAGGATGCGGAACGCCTGCTTCGCGTAGGTGGCGGCGTTCGCCTCGATCTCGGCGCGCGTGAGCTGCGGGCGCGTCGACTTGCGCCCGGACGGGTCGCCGATCATGCCGGTGAAGTCACCGACGACGAAGACGACGCGGTGGCCCGCGTCCTGGAAGTGCTTCATCTTGCGGATCACGACGGTGTGCCCGAGGTGAATGTCGGGCGCGGACGGGTCGAAACCGACCTTGACGGTGAGCCGTTTCTCGCGGATGCGCCGCCCGAGCTCCTCCTCCTCGATGAGATCGACGGCGCCGCGCTTCAAGTTCTCGAGCTCGGAATACGGCGAAGTCACGGTGGCCCAGAATAATACGGACCACGGAACCGGCGGACTTAGAGGGGGGTTAAGGCCGGGCGTTGGGGCGCGACGCGCCCGTAGACTGCGGCCGATGGCTACTCAAAGAAAAACCTCGCTCCGCGCGTTTCACCGACTCTTCCCGGCGGCGGCGCTCGCGCTCCTCCTTGCGCCGCCGCCTTTTCTCGCGGCCGACGACTGGACCATTCCGGCGGTGACGTCTCTTCCCGTCGGATCGGCGGCGTCGCCCTTCTTCTCGGACGTGCGCGTCTTCAACACGTCCTACACGGTGCCGTCCACGGTCACGGCCGTCTATCGGTGTTTCCTCGCAGCGTGTCCGGCGTCCGCCCCGCAGGTGACGTTCACGCTCGCGCCGCGGGAATCCCGCGCCTTCGACGACATGGTGCTCGCGACGTTCAACGCCCCGTCGTCGGCGGGCGCGGTCGAGCTGACGAGCTCCGGCGGCGACATCCGCGTGTCGAGCCGCCTCTATTCGACGGCCCCGATGCCGACGGTCGGCATGTTCGTCCCCGGATTGAGGAACTCGGAGGCGCACTCCGTTTCGGTCCTGACGTCTCTCGCGAACGGCGCCTTCCGCACGAACATCGGCGTGTACAACCGGGAGGATTCCGGGGTCTCCGTGACGATCCGGCTGTTCAACGGCGCAGCCCAGCTCGGCTCTCACGTCGTCAACCTCGGTCCTCATTCCGGCACACAAATCAACCGGATCTTCGACGTCGTCGGACAGCCGGCTCTCGTCACGACGAACGCGCACGCGGTCGTGGAGACCAGCGATCCCAACGGGGAAGTGTTCAGCTACGCCGCCGTGATCGACAACGCGACGACCGACCCGATCTTCGTGACCGGCGCCGAGGACGAGCGGGCACCGTCCGGTCCCGGACCCTCCGCCCAGACGATCAACGTTTCGCTCACGAACTACAGCTACACCCCGGGCACCTCCGCGCCGATCCAGGTGACGGCGGGTGGGGAGACGACGCTCTTTTTCGAGTCGGCGTCGGGCACCCACGGCTTTTCCGGGATCTCGCAGCTCGGCATCACCGGATCGAACAACATCTCCGCGGGCGTTGAAGATGACGGGTACGGCGGCGGAAGCCGTTCCCCGACGACTTATCGAGTCACGTTTACCGCGCCGATCTCCACCCGCGGTCAGACCTACGAGTTCTGGTGCACCACCCACCCGACGCTCATGCGCGGGACCCTGCACGTCAACTAGGGCGATCCGGGAACTCCCATGAAGAGAATCGCTCTCTCGATCTGCCTGTGCGCGCTCGCAATGCTCGCGGCCGTTCTTCCGGCCGACACGGTCACGCTTCCGGCGGTGACCTCTCTTCCGGTCGGGTCGGCGGCGAGTCCCTTCTTCTCGGACGTGCGCGTGTTCAACACGTCCTACACGTCGCCCGCATCGGTGACCGCCGTCTATCGCTGCTTCCTCGGCGCCTGCCCGGCCGCGGCGCCGCAGGCGTCGTTCGTGCTCTCCCCGCGGGAGTCGCGGGCTTTCGACGACATGGTTCTGGCGACGTTCAACGCGCCGTCGACCGGCGGGGCGGTCGAGTTCACGAGCTCCGGGACCGACGTTCGGGTCACGAGCCGCCTTTACTCGACCGCGCCGATTCCCACGGTCGGGATGTTCATCCCGGGGCTTCGAGGCTCGGAAGCGCACGCGACCTCGGTGCTGACGTCGGTCGCCAACGGCGCGTTCCGCACGAACATCGGGCTCTACAACGGCAACGACGTCGGCGCCGTGGCGACGATCAAGCTCTTCAATGGAACGACGCTGCTCGGCGTCCGGACCATTCCGCTCCCGCCGCGGTCGGGAACCCAGCTCAACCGCATCTTCGATGTCGTCGGCCAGGCCGGCGTGACGACGACGAACGCCTACGTCGTGGTCGAGAGCGACGGCGCGCCGCTCTTCACGTACGCCGCCGTGATCGACAACGCGACGACCGATCCGATCTTCGTGACCGGCGCCGAGGACGAGCGGGGCCCGAGCGGGCCGGTCGCGACGGCGACGCCTCCGGCGCCTGCCCCGACCCCCACCCCGACGCCGACCCCGCCGGCCTCCGCCATCACGGTCAACCTCACGGCCCAGACGTTCCGCTGGAGCTTCAACGGCGGCGGGACGAGCTTCATCATGCAGGCCGGCCAGACCTACGAAGTCCACATGCGAAGCCTGGACGTGACGCACGGCTTCCCGGGCATCCCGCAGCTCGGCATGGAACAGACGGCGCTCGGCCCCACGGAGATCGTTCAGACCGTGCGGCCGACGGAGGGCCAGGTCGGGACGCACACCTTCGAGTGCGACATCGAGTGCGGGTCGGGGCACGGCTTCCAGGGCTCGATCCAGGTCGTACCGTAGCCCGGACCACATAGAATCGGTAAACGACGGCCGCCGGCGGGTCGTCCAACGATGACCATGCGTCGCGCGCCCCCTCTCGGTGTACTGCTGTCCGCGCTCGCCGGCGCTCTCTCCGCCGATACCCTCACGATTCCGGCCGTCACGTCCCTGCCCGCCGGGTCCGCGGCGTCCCCCTTCTTCTCGGACGTACGGGTTTTCAACACGTCGTACACGACGGCGGCGTCGGTCACCGCGGTCTATCGGTGTTTCCTGGGGGCGTGTCCCGCGTCCGCTCCGCAGGCGACCTTCACGGTCGCGCCCCGCGAGTCGCGGGCTTTCGACGACATGGTCCTGGCCGCGTTCAACGCACCCTCCTCGGCGGGAGCGGTCGAGGTAACGAGCGGCGGGACGTCTCTCCGGGTGACGAGCCGCCTGTACTCGACGGAGCCGTTCGCGACCGTCGGGATGTACGTCCCGGGACTGAAGGCCTCGGACGC
Source organism: Thermoanaerobaculia bacterium (assembly GCA_035457525.1). GTDB lineage: Bacteria > Acidobacteriota > Thermoanaerobaculia > UBA5066 > Gp7-AA6 > Gp7-AA6. The sequence continues at coordinate 5,799 of DATIBN010000149.1, forward strand.
GCACTCCGTCGCGGTGCTGACCTCGCTCGCGAACGGCGCCTTCCGGACGAACGTCGGCATGTACAACGGCAACGACGCGGCGGTGTCCGTGACCGTGCGTCTCTTCGACGGGCCGGCGCAGCTCGGCGTGCAGGCGGTGAACCTCCCTGCGCGGTCGGGAACGCAGATCAACCGGATCTTCGACGCCGTGGGCCATCCCGGGCTGACGACGACGAACGCCTACGCGGTCGTGGAAACGAGCGACCCGTCGCTGCCGGTCTTCAGCTACGCGGCGGTCATCGACAATGCCACGACCGATCCCATCTTCGTCATCGGCGTCGAGGACGAGCGAGCGCCGGCGCCCCAGACCGTCACGATCAACGTGCGGGCCTGGGATTTCTCTCCCGGCGGGCCGAACTCTCCGCCGCTCACCCTGACCGTCGGGACGACGTACGTGCTCGTGTTCCACAACGTCGACCTGCCGGGAACGACCAATCCCCGTCACGGCTTCGCCGGCATCTCGGAGCTCGGCCTTCCCGGCACCGACGACATCTCGCCGGGGCACGACGTCGTCATGCCGGTTTTCACCCCGCAGCCCTTCCAGCGGGGGACGCATCCCTTCAGCTGCACGCAGGAGAGCTGCGGCGGAGACCCCGAGCAGCATCGCGGGATGGCGGGAGCGATCATCATCCAGTGACCGTCCGTCGCGTAGAATTCGCGCGGTGACGGAATCGAAGGAAGAAACCAACCCGCCCGGGCCGGCGACTCCGGTCGACGACGACGACGCCCGCGCGGCCGCGGCAGCGGCGAACCGCAAGCGGGCGCTCGCCGACTGGGAGGAGAAGAAGAAGCGCTGGCGGGACATGGGCGTGCCACCGGCCCTCCCGGCCGCGGGCTCGACCAAGAAGTGACCGCGAAGCGGTCATCCCGAGCGTAGCGAGAGATCTCTCTTGTGAAGCTCACCAGTCCTTCATTCGCCGAGGGCGGCCGCATCCCGCCGCAGCACACGTGCGACGGGCCCGACGTCTCGCCGGCCCTCGAGTGGAGTGCGGCGCCGGAGACGACGAAGAGCTTCGCGCTCATCTGCGACGATCCCGACGCGCCGGCGGGCGACTGGGTGCACTGGACCGTCTACGACCTGCCTCCGACCTCCACGGGACTCCCCGAGGGAGTCCCTCCGACCGACGACGTTGCCGGCGGTGGCCGCCAGGGGAGGAACGACTTCCGGAGGATCGGCTACGGCGGTCCGTGTCCGCCGGGGGGAACGCACCGCTACGTGTTCGCGCTCTACGCCCTCGACCGGGTGCTCCGCCTTCGCGGAGGAGCCGCGAAGGGGGAGGTCCGCGCGGCGATCCGCGGGCACGTTCTCGCCGAGGGCCGGCTCACCGGCAAGTACTCACGGCGCTGACCGCCCGGCGGGCCGCCTTCCGCCGCCTGGAGGATCGCGTGGTCTCCTGCCGGCGGTGTCCGCGGCTCGTCGCCTGGCGCGAAGAAGCGGCGCGCCGCGCCCCCCGCCGCTTCCGGGGGGAGACCTACTGGCAGCGGCCGCTGCCCGCCTTCGGAAACCCGGACGCGCGGCTCCTGATCGTGGGACTGGCGCCGGCGGCCCACGGCGGCAACCGCACGGGGCGCATCTTCACCGGCGACGAGTCGGGCAACTTCCTCTTCCGCGCGATCCACGCGGTCGGCCTTTCCAACCGGCCCGAGTCGGTCCGCGCGGGGGACGGGCTCGAGCTCCACGGCGCGCTGCTGACCGCCGCCGTCAAGTGCGCGCCCCCCGACAACCGGCCGCTGCCGGGGGAGTTCGAGAACCGCCGCGAGTACCTGATCGAGGAGACGTCGCGCATCGCCCGCCCGCGGGTGCTCGTCGCGCTCGGGGGCCTCGCGTTCGAGTCGTGCCTGCTCGCGCTCGCGGAAACGGGCGCGCCCCGGCCTCGCCCGAAGCCGCGGTTCGCGCACGGAGCGCGATATCGTATCGGGGACGCGGTGCTCTACGCCTCGTACCACCCGAGCCAGCAGAACACGTTCACCGGGCGGTTGACCCAGCCGATGCTGCGGGCGGTGTTGAGAAGGGCGGCGCGGGAGGCGAAGGCAGACCTCGACCTGCTCGGAAGCCCGACCGGGTCCTAGACCACCGAAGGTTGCACCCTCTCCCGCTTGCGGGAGAGGGGGCCGGGGGTGAGGGTGTTGCCTGTGCCGAAAACTACGCTCTCGGCCGTCGGCTCCCGGTGTCCTCCGAGACCTTCTCCATCACCTTCTCGACCTCTTCGCCGACCTTGTCGCGATCCGAGCTCGCCGAAGCGCGTGCGAGGTCCGCGGTCGCGACCACGCCGAGCAGGCGCTTGCCCTCGGTCACGAGCACGCGACGCACCTGCGCGTTCTGCATCTTGCGGCTCACCTCGTGGATGTCGGCGTCGGGCCCCACCGACACGATGTCGGTCGTCATCGTTTCCGACGCGCGAACCTCCGACGGGCGGCGATCGCCCTCGCCCAGGTAGAGGGCGATGTCGCGATCCGTGACGACGCCGACGACTCTCTGCTCACCGTTGCCCTCGGTGATCGGGACGATCCCGACGTTCTCCTGTTTCATCACCTCGAGCACCGACTTCAGGTCGTCCTCGGGACGGCGCGCAGTCGGGTTCGGTGTCATGACATCACTGGCTTTCATAGACGGACTCCTTTCTCAGTGGACACCCTGTCTATGCAGGAAGCGTTCCGGACGGGCGGGAGGCGCCTCGCCTCGCTCGGGGTGACCGAGCGCCGTCACGCTCCGGGAGAGATCCCTCGCGCTCACGCGCTCGGGATGACCGTGCGCCGAAAGGCGCACGGTCACTTGCGGAAGAGCCGATCGAACGCGGCCCGGGCGTCGTCGGGGGTCCCGGAGGCGCGCGTACCGGTCAGGTCGAAGGAGCGGGCGGGGGA
>DATIBN010000150.1:0-38346 GCA_035457525.1 Thermoanaerobaculia bacterium
CGCCGCGACGTCCGCCTCGACGATGAGTCCTTCTTCTCCGTACGGCAGCGGCGGCGCGACCTGGCGCGTCTCCCTGAGCGGCGGCAGCCGGAGGCGCAGCCGCTTCGTCGCGCCTCCGAACGTCTGCTCGATCACCTCGCCCCTTCCGATCATCGGCGGGCGCCCCGCTCCGGCGGGCGGGGATTCGGAGAGAGAGACGTCCTCCGGGCGGAAGAGCACGCGTACGCGCGCGCCCTCCTCGTGAGGGACTTCCTCGGGTATCGGCAGCTCCACGTTACCGAACCGAGCAACGTTGCCGTGGGACCGGCCGACGAGGATCGTCCCGGACCCCACGAACGTGGCGACGGCGAGGCTCCGGGGCCGCTCGTAGAGCTCCTCCGGCCGTCCGACCTCCAGAAGCCGGCCGCGGTCGATCACCCCGATCCGGTCGCCGAGATCGAACGCCTCCACCTGGTCGTGCGTGACGAGCACGGTCGCCACTCCGAGCTTCCGCTGGATCTCGCGCAGGCCGCGCCGGAGCTGCGCGCGGATCTTCACGTCGAGCGCGCCGAAAGGCTCGTCGAGCAGCAGGATCTCGGGCTCGTAAGCGAGCGCCCGGGCGAGCGCGACGCGTTGCTGCTGCCCTCCGGAGAGCTGGTCCGCGAAGCGGTGGCCGAGGCCGCCCAGCCCGACGAGCTCGAGCAACTCCTCCCGGCGCTGTCGCCGCTCCGCGCGCGGTCGGCCCCGGATCCGCAGGCCGAACTCCACGTTTTCGGCGACGCTCATGTGGCGGAACACCGAGTAGTTCTGGAAGACGAACCCGACGCCGCGGGCCTGCGGCGGCGCGGCCGTGACGTCGCGCCCGTGGAGAAGGATCGTTCCGCCGTCTGCCCGCGCGAGGCCCGCGATGAGACGGAGGACCGTACTTTTTCCGCTCCCGCTTTCGCCGAGGAGAACGAAGAGCTCTCCCGGTTCGACCTCGAGAGACACGCGATCCACGACGCGGTGTTTCCCGTAGACCTTCGTCAGATCTTTCAGGACGATCGACACGGGCTAGCCCTGCCTCGCCGCCCGTCGCGGCGCGCGCATCAGCGCGAAGAAGATGAGGAAGGAAAGAATGGCGAGCACCGCCGCGACCGCGTTGGCGTTCGCGATGTTCCCCGCTTCGAACTGCGCGAAGATGTACAGCGGCGCGGTCTGGGTCCGCAGCCGGAGGTTCCCGGAGACCATCACCGTCGCTCCGAACTCCCCGAGCGAGTGCGCGAACGTCAGCAGGGCGCCCGTGAAGATCCCGCCGCGCAGAGCCGGCAGCAGCACCCAGCGGAACGTCTGCCAGCGGCTCGCGCCGATCGTCTGCGCGGCCTCCTCGTAGGTGGCCTCGAGCTCGTCTAAGACCGGCTTGACCGACCCGAGCATGTACGGAAACGTCACGAACAGGTGGGCGAGGAGCACGCCGACCGGCGTGAACATCGGCTGCAGGCCGAGCGGCTCGATGACGCGGCCGAGCAGACCGATCGGACCCCAGAGAAGGAGGAGCGACGTTCCGACGACGACGGTGGGAATCGCGACGGGCAGGTTGACGACGATTCCGAGCGCCCGCTCTCCGGGAAAGCGGTACTTGGAGAGCACGTAGGCGGCGAACGTGCCGAGCACCGCGTTCACGAGAGCCGTCGCGAACGCGATCAGGAACGAGAATCGCATCGCGAACTGCGCGTCCCGGTCGCGGAGCGATTCCAGGAACGCTCCGGCCCCCCCCTTGAACGCGAAAACGAAAACCGCCGCGAGCGGCATCAGGATGAGCGGAAGCAGCACGACGATCAGGAACCCGACCGGCAGGCCGCCGCCTCGCCTCCGCGCGGCGGATCCGTTCATCGCTTCACCTGCGGGAGAACCCTCTTCTTCCAGACCTCTTCGACGATTTCCTTCCGGGCGCGTTTCCAGCCGCCGAATACCGCGATCGTGAACGGGTCCTCGATCCGGCCGAACGCGGCGTTCGCGGAGTTCTTCTCTTCGTCCACGCTCCGAAACCCGTACTCGACGAAAATCCGCTGCGCGTCGTCGCTCCACAGATAGTCGACGAGCGCCCGCACCCGGGCGCTCTCCGAAGGCGGCACGTTTCTCTCGACGACCACGAGCGTGTGCTCGGAGAGCACGGTCCGGCGAGGATAGACGATGTCCGCTCGCAGCTTTCCGAGCGTGCGGTCCCGGATCGCCTCCTGTTCGTAGGTGACGAGCGCGTCGCCGAAACCGTTCTCGAACTGCGTCCGCGCGGCGCGGGCCGAGGCCGCCTGCGCCACGACGTTTCGCCAGACGCCGAGCAGCATCCGGAATCCGGCGTCCGGATCGTTCGGATGAGCGCGAAAACCGGCGCCGTACTCGGCCACGATCGCCCAGTTGGCGCCGCCGGACGTGAGGGGGTCCGGATGCACGACACCGATGCCGGAGCGCCCGAGGTCCTCGAAGTCCCGGATGCGCTCGGGATTCCCGGGCCGCACGAGGATGACGAACGGCGTGCGGTTGACGACCCCTCCGTGAGGCAAGTTCCGCCAGCTTCCCTCCGGAACGACGCCCGCCGCCGCGAGCTTCTGCGCGTCGCTCTCGAGCGACAGAAGGACGAGGTCCGCCGGGACGCCCAGGATGACCTGGTTCGTCACGGTCCCCGAGCTGGCGAAGGATCCCAGGATCTCGACCTCTTCGCCCGTCCGTTCGCGCCACTCCTTCTGGAAGGCGGGGAAGATCCCTTCGTTGAAAACGTCACCGAGGATGCTGAAACCGTAGAAGACGATGGTGTGCGGCGGAGTGGCGGCGCCGGAGAACGGAAGCCAGGGCCATAGCGACCAGAGAACGAGGGCGGCGCCGAGCGCGAGCGGAACGAAACGCAGCGATCGATCTCTCCGTCCGTTCATCGCCGGCTCCGGCCGTGACCTTATCCCAGGCGCATGCCCGGGGAAGCCCCGCATCGCGCCATAGACTTGCGGTATGGGGGCCGGCGTCGAGTTCCGCGTGAAGACCCGGAAGAAGATCGCGCGCGTGGACGTGACGAAAGAGGTCGAGCGCGCGGCGAAGGAGATCGGCGCAACGGCCGGAGCGCTGCTCGTCTCGGTGCCGCACACGACCGCCGCCGTCACGGTCGGCGAGACCTGGGACGATGACGTCACGACCGACGTCGAGCGGGCGCTCGCGCAGTGGGTTCCCGACGTCCGGTTCGACCATGGCGAGGGAAACTCTCCGGCTCACTTCCTCTCCGAAGCGATCGGAGTCTCGTGCCTCGTTCCGCTCGAGGACGGCAAACCCGTTCTGGGGCGATGGCAGGGCATCGTCCTGATCGAGCTCGACGGGCCTCGCGAGCGGACCGTCCGCGTTCGCGCCCTGGCGCCGGCGTAAGGGCGCGCCGATCCCGTGACGCCGCAGATCGCCTACGTCCTCGGGGTCCTCGTCCTCGCGCTCGTCCTCTTTGCGTCCGATCGGATCTCCGTGGACATCGTCGGCCTGATCGTCCTGCTCAGCCTCGCGATTCCGCGGGTGCTCACCCCGAAGGAGGCGTTGTCGGGCTTCGCCGACGAGACGCTCCTGCTGCTCATCTCGCTCTTCGTTCTGACGGCGGGGATCGTCAAGACCGGCCTCGTCGAACGGGTCGGGCTCTGGCTGGCGTCCGTGGGGGGCCGCAACCCCAAGGCGTTAACGCGGGTCATCCTCGCCTCGGCCTCGGCCGTCAGCTCGTTCCTGTCGAACACCGTGACGACGGCGGTCTTTCTCCCGATCATGATCGGCGTGGCGCGCCGGTCCGCGGTCGCGCTCTCGCGCGTGTTGATGCCGCTCGCGTTCGCGTCGATCCTCGCGGGCAGCGTGACGCTCATCGGCACCTCGACCAACCTGGTGATCTCGAGCCAGCTGCCGCGGTACGGTCTCGCCCCCATCGGCTTCTTCGAGCTCTCACCGGTCGGCGCCGGAATCACCGTGATCGGACTCCTCTACCTCTTCTTTCTCGCGCCGAAGCTCGTCCCGGACCGCGGCCAGCGCGAGATGACCGATCGCTACGATCTGCGGCGCTACCTTTCGGAGGCCCTGATCCAGCCGGGCTCGCGCCTCGCGGGGAAGTCGCTCGCCGAGAGCCAGCTCGGATCCGCGATGAACCTGAACGTGGTGGGGATCGTGCGCGGCGAACGCCGGACCCTCGCGCCGGGGCCCCAGGCGGTCCTGGCGGAAAACGACATCCTGATCATCGAGGGAAAAGCGGACGACATCCTCTCCGTGAAGGACGCGGGGGGCATCGAGATCCGCGCCGACGTCAAGCCGGCGCTGTCCGACAGCGACCTCGAGTCCGAGCGGATCCGGATGCGGGAGGCCATGGTGCTGCCGCGGTCGGATTTCGTGGGGCGGACCCTGAAGGAGTCGGGCTTCCGCGAGCGGACCGGCCTGACCGTCCTCGCGATCCACTCGGCCGGCGGCCCCGACCGCATCGAGAAGCTCTCCGGCATTCGCTTGAACCCGAGCGACGTCCTCCTGCTCCAGGGAAGCGTGGAAGCTTTCGAGCGCCTGCGCGGGGAGGGCGACCTCTTCCTCCTGGAGGACGTTTCCGCGCATCACCCGCGCCGGCGGAGGGCCCGCTGGGCCGCGGCGATTTTCCTGGCGTCGATCATCGCGGGCGTCACCGGAGCGCTTCCGCTCACGCTCGCTTTCATCGCGGGGGGAGTCGCCCTCGTCCTGACGCGGTGCATGACCCCGCAGGAGGCGTACGAATCGGTCGACTGGCGGCTGATGGTGATGATCGCGTGCATGATTTCCTTCGGGCTCGCCATGGAGAAGACGGGCACGGCGGCGTTCCTCTCGGAGCTCATCGTGCGGCACGTCAGCCCGCTCGGGAGCGTCCCGCTCCTCGCCGCTTTCTTCGCTTTCACGGTCCTGCTCACACAACCCATGTCGAACCAGGCCGCCGCGCTCGTGATCCTGCCCATCGCCGTGACGGTCGCGAAAACGCTTTCGCTCAACCCCCGTTCCTTCGTCATGTGCGTGACGTTCGCGGCGTCGTGCTCGTTTCTGACCCCGCTCGAGCCCTCGTGCGTTCTGGTCTACGGGCCGGGCCGCTACCGTTTCTTCGATTTCGCGCGGGTGGGATTGCCGCTGACGGCGCTCGTCTTCCTCTTCTCGATGCTGCTGATCCCCATGATCTGGCCGCTCCAGCAGTAGAGCCGGCCGTCACCCGCGGCCGGGCCGTTCGAGCTCCGCGCGGAGCGCGGCCTCCGCCGCCGCGTCGAGCGAACCGAGCGCCGCCGGAAACGCGTCGCCTTCTTCCCTCGAGGTGTGCGCGTCCCAGCGTCGGGCGAGGCTCGCCGCAAGACCCGGGACGCCTCGCGGATCTCCCCCGGGGCCGAGCTGGCGAACGATCATCCCGGAGAGCTCGCGGATCTGGACGTGCTCGAGCGCGAGCTCCCGCGCCAGACGCTCGCCGTCCGTTTCGGCGTCGGAGGCAACGAGCTTCGCTCGCTCCCTCGGGAAGAGAAGCTCCTCCTCCAGGCGCGTGTGGCGGCGCAGCGCCTGGTCGAACTCGCCGATCGCGCGGGCGGCGCTCTCCCGGTCGCCGGCGCCGAGAAACGCTCCGAAGAGGTCGTCCAGGTGGCGGTGGTCCTGCTCGAGCAGCTCCGCGAGAGGCGGCCCCGCGTCGGTCACGGCGTGACCGCGGGCGCGCGCCTCTCCTCGTCGCGCCCCAGGACCGGCTGCAGCACTTCCGCGTCGGCAGCTCCGGCCTCGAAGCCGAGGAGGGCGCCGACGGTCTTCGCGATCGAGAGCGGCGATACGCGAATGCTCCAGGAGCCCGCGCGGACTCCGGGTCCGAACGCGAGGAGCGGCACTCGTGCGTCGTCGTCCCAGGGCTGACCGTGCGTCGTACCCGGCTCGGCGCGGAAGATCCAGCCGGGGGCGAGGTAGACGAGGACGTCGGCGGAGCGGTCCGCGCGGAACGCGCGGGCGATCGGGAGCGCGAGAGGTTCGGTCGCCGGGAGGCCGTCCATGACCTCGGTGTTCGTGTACGCGGCGCGCACTCCCGGCCGCGCGCGGAGCCAGTCTCGAATGGCCTCCTTCACCTTCTCGGGCGCGAGCCTCCGGCGGGCGATCACGGGCCGGTTCAGGTAGAAGCCGATCGGATCCTCGAAGCGCAGAACCGAGGCCTCCAGCGAGTTCGGCAGCGACGTGTCGAGCGCGTAGCCGAACGTCGCGGCGAGGTGCTTTTCGAGGAGGAGTCGATCGGGCTTCGAATTCTTCAGCGCCGCGGTCGCGGCGATGTTCCCGAAGTCCACCCGGCCGGCGAGCGCCGGGTCGTCCCTGCCCGTCTCGCGACGCGCCTTCGCGCGCGTCACTTCCGGGATCGGGGTGACGGCGTGGTCCGCCGTCAGAAAGACGAGCGTCCGACCGGCGCCGATTTCCGCGTCCAGCCACCGGAAGAACTTCTCCAGCTCCGCGTCGAGCCGCACGATCCCGTCGGCGACCTCCCGCGAGTCGGGCCCGGCGCGGTGCGAGTAGTAGTCGAGCGAGGACAGGCCGACGAAGAGGAGATCCGGCGCCTTCGCCGGATTGCGCCCGAGCCGGAAGTCGCGGATGGCATGACGCGTGAGCTCCAGGAGGAGCTCGTCGCCCATCGGCGACTCGACGACGCTCCGCGCGTTCGGCAGCGGGTGCGGGAACGACTCTCCCGTGCCCGCGAGCGTGCCTTTGAACCGGGCGAGCTCCGGCGGATCGAACGTGACCCGCGCGAGGTCCTTCGCCGGAATCCGTCGCGAGAGCTCCCACCGGCCGTGAGAGGCGAAGAAGGCCGGAAGCTTCTCGTTGAAGGCGAGCAGCGACGGGCGCGGCGGGTAGTAGGACGAGGTCACGAAGCGGCCCCAGGCGCGCTCGAACCAGACAACAGCGTTCGCCTTGCGGCCACCCATCGGGACCGCCGCGCGGTCCTTCAACGCGAGCGACACGACGCGCGACGCCGGGAACGTCTCCTTCAGTCGATCGCCCAGGAAGTGTCCCGAGAGGAGGACCGGGGACGCCGGCTTCACCGTGGTCGCGACGCCGTCGGGTGGCGCTCCGACCCAGCGGGCGTTCCCGTCCTCGACGCAGTACTCGCGGACCCCCTTCGCCGCGTCGAACCAGTTGTTGCCCACGACGCCGGTCTCGCGCGGGTCGAGCCCCGAACCGATCGCGGCATGGCCCGGGCACGTGAACATCGCCGCATGACGGTGACGGGCCTCCGGAAACCGGGCGCCCCGCTCGAGGAACCGGTTGAACCCGTCGCGCCCGAACCACGGCCGGAACCGGTCGAGGTAGTCGGGGCGCATCTGATCGACCGAGATCACGAGGACGAGGGCCGGTCGCTCGGCGCCAGAGAGGCCGATCGGCAGGACGAAGAGGGCGAGGAAAAGGACTGCGCGGGCTTTCATGGCGACTGGGCGAGAATAAGGCCTCTGGATCCTGCCAGGAGAAGAACCGGGTTCGGCGCGATCCTGCTCGTCGCCGCCGTCGCCGTCGCCGGGTGCGGCGAGAAGCGGGATCCCGTTCGCCGGGCGATCGACGACATGGCCGACGCCGCGAGTGAGCAGGACGCGAGCGCGATCGTCGCGAGCCTCGCCGCTGACTTCCAGGCGGCCGACGGCACGGGCCGCGCCGACGCCGAGGCGACCCTGAGGCGGTACCTCGCGGCCTACGGGAGCCTCGAGGTGAAGATCTCGGACCTGACGATCGAGAGCGCCGCAGGCGCCGCCCGGGCGCGGTTCCAGGCCGACCTCTCCGGGAAGCCGCGCAGCGTCGGCGGCCTGGACCGCTTTCTCCCCAGAACCTCCAAGTACCGTTTCGACCTGCGCCTCGCGCCGGAGCCCGGCGGCGGCGATCGGTGGCTCGTCACCTGGGCGGGGTGGGAGCAGACCGAGTAGAGGTAGAGGGGTCAGGCGTGCATTTTGGCGTTACTGCTCGTCGAAAATGCCAGACTGCACGCCTGACCCCGACCGCCCGACCGCCCACGCTGGCGAGCGTCGCGGACACGTCGGCGTTCTGAGACGCGGGCGGCCCGCCGCGCTCAGTGCACGACGTGGACGTTCAGGTTCGCCGTCTGGAACGTCCCCCAGAGGCGCAGCCAGAGCAGAAGGTAGGACTCCGTCCCGCGGGCGCCCGAGATGTCGCCGAGGTCGACGACGACCTGCCAGCCGAGCCACTCCTTCAGGATCCGCGTGACCTCGCCCTTGGCGGCGGCGTCGTTGCCACAGACGAAAACGTCGGAGACTCCCGGCACGAGGCCGGGATTCACCATCACCGAGGCGTTGACGGTGTTGAGCGCCTTCACGACGCGCGCCTGCGGAAACGCCTCCTGGATGCGCTCGGCGAGCGAGTCGGTGTTGCCGGCAAAGAGGAACGGCGGCATCCCCCTCGAGAAATCGAGCGGGTTCGCGACGTCCACGAGGATCTTGCCGCGCAGGTTCTCCGCGCCGGCCGCCGCGAGCGCGTCGAGCGAGCCCGCTCCGTTCGTGCAGTTGAAGACGATCTCGCCGAACGCGGCCGCTTCGGCGAACGTGCCGTGAGATGCTTTCGGGCCGGCCGACTTCGCCCACGTCTCCGCCTTCGGGTTCTTCGCGTCGCGCGCGCCCATGCGAACGTCGTGGCCGAGCTCGGCGAACTTCTTCGCGAGCGTCGAGCCCACCATCCCGGTGCCGAGAACGGCGATCTTCATGTGGTCCTCCGCCCACGAACTACGGCAGGCGGGAAAGGAGGGGTTCGGGGGCCGCTCTACCTCGCCAGGAACGTGTACTCGACCCTCGGTTGCCCGTCCGCGCCGTGCGCCGACAGCGTCATCGACGTCCCCGACGCCTCGATCCAGCCGTACCCGGGCGTGTACTGCGGCCACATGCCCACAGACCATCGCGAGGAGCTGGCTCCGGTGTTCGCGAACCCTTCGTTCATCAGGGGTACGGAGAGCTCGGGGAAGTCGGAATTGGTGCCATCGTCGATCGCTCCTCCCGAGTGGATGTCGCCGCTGATCAGCACGACGTTCCGGATGTCATTGTCACGGATGAAAGCGACGATGTCGGCGCGGCTGGCGGCGTAACCCGTCCACGTATCCGCGTCCTTGAACACCGTCCGGTTGAACGGAACCGAGGTCACGATCACCTTCCAGATCGCCGTCGAGGATGCGAGCCGGCTCTTGAGCCATGCCTGCTGTTCGGAGCCGAGCATGCTCCGGCAGCCGGCGCACCAGTCCGGATTGCGGTTGCTGCGGGTGTCCAGAATGAACAGTTCGACGACCCCGTAGACGATCCGCTGCCAGATCCCCGAAGGGTATCCGTTGTCTTGCGAGAACGCGTGATACTCACGCCAGGACCGCATCGCCAGGGCACGCGATGGACACCTCATGGTGGAGTTGTTGTTGCAGTAGTCGTGATCGTCCCATGTCTGGTAGAGCGGAATCTCCCGGGCCACGATGGACGCCGCGAAGTCGCAGCCCAGGGGCGTCTCGCAACCCCTCAGCTCCCTGTGCATCTTGCGGATCGCCGTCAGCGTCGTGGGATTCCGGTGATCGTAATCGCCGATGATCATCGCGAGGTCGGGGGCCATTGCCGCCACGGTCGAGAAGCTCGGCGCCGACTTGCCCCCGAAGGAGTCCGCGAAGACCGCGATCTTCACCGGCGCATCCGCGCCTGCAGGCGGAGAGGTCGTGAAGCGGTGCAGCGGCCCGGGCTGCCCACCCGTCACCACCCGGTATTCATAGGTGGTCGAAGGGATCAGCCCCTCGATGGGCAGGAGGGCCGTGTAGTCGTCATCGGGAGTCGTGGTGACCGCAGGAGACTCGCCCCAGGGGCTCCCGGGCGCCCCGTATTCCACGCGCACCGTGGTCGCCTCGACCGTGCGGACCCAGATCACGGCCGAGTCCGGTGCGATGGCGGAGATGAGCGGACCATGCGAGATGGCCGTGACATCTCCTGGAGTCCGGGTCGGCGTGGGTGTTCGCGTGCTCGTCGGCGTCTTCGGCGTCGGCGTCCGGGATGGAGTCCGTGTATTCGTCGGCGTCTTCGGCGTCGGCGTTTTGGACGGTGTCCTAGTTTTCGTTGCGGTCCTCGTTGCCGTCGGGGTTCTCGGCGTCGTGGAAGGCGTCGCGGTCATCGTCGTTATCGCCGCGGGCGTGTCAGTGGGAATCGCAGTTTCCGTCGGCGTAGCCGCGAAACTCGCGGAAGCGATCCCCGCGAGCGCCAGGGCGACGATGAAGCCCCTGAGGGGGAGTCGGGAGATTGTCATGAACCCTTTTGAAGAAGCCTATTTGTCGAGCGCCGGGTTGGACAATCGGAAACGCTTACGACCTTGGTCGATTCGACTTCGTCGCACTGGCGCACGGGCGACCCGATGTACGCGGGCGTGTGATTCGCTGCGGTCGGTCGGCAGGGAGGAGGGGTTCGCGCGTTGACACCCCTGGCGGCGTGGGCTATTCTGCTCGGCCGCTTCGAGCGAGCGCTCTTTTCCTCAGTAGCTCAATGGCAGAGCATCCGGCTGTTAACCGGAGGGTTGTAGGTTCAAGTCCTACCTGAGGAGCCATACCTCACTGCTGGGCTCGCTCCCGCCGGAACACGAACGTCTCCCCCTTGCCCCTGCCGTCGCTGACCGTCGCCTCGAGCGAACCGTCGGCGCGCTTCGCGTAACGGATCATTTTCGGGAAATCGTGCGCGGGGTTCTCGAACGTCGCGCTCGCCGCGTCGAGCGCCGTCAGGACGAACTCGGTCGGCGGGCGGCCTCCCGGCTGCGCGACGTAGACGAGCCCTCCGTCCTTCTCGACGATTCGGAGGAACTCGAACGCGGTCATCCGATCGCCTTTCACCGTCCGCGACACGGCGAGCATCGAGCCGCCGGCCGGGGGCGTCCAGCGCTCCTCGACCTTCGCGGTTCCGGTCTCGCCGCTCCACGACCCGGCGAGCCACGCGACCTGTCCGATGGAGGCGCGAGCCGGGCGGTCGCCGGACCGGGCGGAAAGCGTCGCGAACACGAAAACTCCGAGCGCGAATGCGATTCCGGCTCTTTTCATGGGCGCCAATCTAGCCCCAAGAGCCGGATTTCCCGGGCGCGTCTTTTGCACCAGAAAGGCCCGACGGGCCACGCCTGAGAGTTGAGGAAGCCGGACCCGGCGGATTCCCGCCCGGGCGGCGTTCCCGCTCGAAGCGGACTGTCGCTCGCTCGCGGGCGTCCCCGGCGGGCGAAAGGAGTGACCGCAATGCTGTTCCGTGACCGCGCCCACGCCGGCCGCCGGCTCGCCGAGAGGCTCCATCACTACGCCGGACGGTCCGACGTCGTCGTTCTCGCGCTGCCCCGGGGAGGCGTCCCCGTCGCGGCCGAGGTCGCGCAATCGCTCGGGGCCCGGCTCGACGTGTTCCTCGTCCGAAAGCTCGGTCTGCCGGGCAACGAGGAGCTCGCCATGGGCGCGATCGCGAGCGGCGGATCGCGCGTCCTGAACCGCAGCCTCCTCGAGCGGCTCCACGTTCCGCCGCAGACGGTGGACGCCGTGGCGTCGCGCGAGCAGCGCGAGCTCGAGCGTCGCGAACGCGCCTATCGCGGCACGACGCCTCCGCCGTCCCTGCGGGGGAAGACGGTCATCCTCGTGGACGACGGGCTCGCGACCGGCGCGACGATGCGCGCCGCGGCGGCGGCGCTGCGCGCGCAGGATCCGGCGCGGGTCGTGGTCGCCGTTCCGGTTGCAGCGCCCTCCTCGTGCGAGGAATTCAGCGACGTGGTCGACGAGGTCGTCTGCGTCGAGACGCCCGAGCCCTTCCTGGCGGTCGGCCAGTGGTACGAGGATTTCGCGCAGACGGAGGACGAGGAGGTCCACCGGCTGCTCGAGCAGTCGCGCAGGGAACGAGGTCGAAGCGGCCGGTCGCGCCTGCCAGCGTCCGCGTCGCGCGAGCCGAAGAGAGTCGATCATCGCTGACGGGCGGATCGGGGAGGAGACAAGATGGCAATCCGAACCGCGACCATGACTCGGGAAATCGAACGGGAGGAGTGGCCGGATTTCTTCGATGCATTCAGCCGGCGCCACGAGGGCTGGCTCGTGACGCTCGAGGTCCTCGACAAGGAGCTGGGCGCTCAGATCGAAGTGGAAAACAAGGCGCTCAAGGGGATCGTCGTCGAGCGGAAAGGCGATCCGAAGGTCATCGACATCTTCGTCTGGAACACGCCGGACGAAGATTCTTCTCACATCATCGACAAGCCGACGCGCGTCTGGGTCGAGGAAACGGACGAAGGCGCCGACGCCGCGATCGAGATCGAGTCGGAAGACCACGCGACGACGCTCTTGAAGCTGCGGACTCCCGCGCTGCCGGAGACCGTGAACGGCGTCGGACCTTCCCGTTGACCGTTCGAGATTCCGGCGGGCGTCCATGAATCCTCCCGCCGAGGGCATCCTCGTCCGGGTTCCCGCCGGCGGCCAGGCGCTGGAGGGAAACCTCGCTGTCCCGGGCAACGCCCGGGGCATCGTGGTGTTCGCGCACGGCAGCGGATCGAGCCGCCACAGCCCGCGCAATCGCGCGGTTGCGGCCATGCTGCGAGAGGGAGGTCTCGCGACGCTCCTCGTCGATCTCCTGACCCCGGAGGAGGGGGCAGTGGACGAGGAGACCGCGCGCCTGCGCTTCGACATCGACCTCCTGGCGGAGCGGCTCGTGGACGCGACGGACTGGATCGGGGAAGTCGAGGAGACCCGCGGGCTCGGGGTCGGCTACTTCGGAGCGTCCACGGGCGGCGGGGCGGCGCTCGTCGCGGCGGCGAGGCGCCCCAACTCCGTCCGCGCCGTCGTCTCGCGCGGCGGAAGGCCCGACCTCGCGGGCGCGGCGCTCGCGCGAGTCCGCGCCCCGACGCTCCTGATCGTGGGCGGCCACGATTCCGTCGTGCTGGAGTTGAATCGCGAGGCCTTCGATCGCCTGCGCTGCGAAAAAGACATGGCGGTGGTTCCCGGGGCGACGCACCTCTTCGAGGAGGCCGGCGCTCTCGAGCAGGTCGCACGTCTGGCGCGCGACTGGTTCCTGCGGCACCTGCCGACGGCCGAGGCCGGGGCGCGGATTGCGCGGCCGCGCGATTCGGAAGTCCGCGGCTAACCCGCGAACGAAAAGCGCCTTCCGCGCCCCTCCTTCAGAGCTTTCTCGTAGACCGCGACGGCGGCGGCGACGTCTTCCAGGGCCGTTCCGGTGCTGTCGAAGACGACGATCTCCTCGGCCGACGCGCGGCCCGCTTTCGTCCCTGCGATGACCTCCGCGAGCTCGGCGTGGACGTCGGATCGCGTCAGGAGGCCGGCGGCGATCGCGTGGTGGAGGTCCCCGATCTCGGCGCACTGGTCGAGAGAATCGACGACGACCTTCGCGTGCGTCAAGATGCGCGGGTCGAGCTCCTGCTTTCCGGCGCTGTCGGCGCCCACCGCGGCGAGGAACGTTCCGGGCGAGACGTCCGCGTCGGCGATCAGCGCCTTGCGGGACGGCGTGCACGTGACGACGGCTTCGCTCGCGCGGACCGCCGCCGCCAGGTCGGAAGCAGGCTCGACCCCGAACGGGTGAGCCTGGCTCGCCTCCCGCGCGAAACGGCGCGCGCGTTCCGGATCGGCGTCGTAGGCCCACGCCCTCTGGAGCGGGAGCGCGAGGGCGAGCGCTTGGAGCTGAACGCGGCCCTGCTCGCCACAACCGCAGATCGTGGCGACCCGAGCGTCGGGGCGCGCCAGGCGCTTCGCGGCGGCGGCCGTCGCCGCGCCGGTCCGCAGGATCGTGATCTCCATCGAGTCGAGAACCGCGAGGGGGACCCCGTTCTCCCCGTCGAAGAGGAGCACGATCCCCTGGATCGTGGGGAGTCCGGAGCGTCCCGGGTTCCCCGGGAAGTTCGCGTTGGTCTTGGCCGCGAAGTAGACGCGGCCGCCCAACCGGAGCCCTGCGGCCTTGACGTGGAAACCGCCCCCTTCCGCCGGGACGCCCAGGATCGCCGGCGGGAGAGCGTGGCCCCGGGCGTGCTGCCGGAACGCCTCCTCGACGGCGGCGACGCACTCGGCGAGGGTGAGGAGGTCGGCGACGTCGCGCCGGGAAAGAAGGAGGGTCTCGGGAGAGGAAGTCTCCGCCGTCAACCGCGGTTCTCGGGAGGTCCCGGCGCCTTCGTCGCGTCGCCGCTGCCCGGCCGGACGGGGCTCTCTCCGCCGATCGGGCCGACGTACTTGAGCGCCGCGAGGCAGATCGCGAGCGGGCGCGTCGGCGCGGTCACCGTGATCAGGTTGACGTAGCGGCTGACGGTGGAGGAGTCCATGTCCGTGCGCTCGTGCGGCCGGCGCCAGTGGAACGTCCAGTCCTTGCCGTTCTGGACGCACATCCATCGCCATGGCGGGCGGGCGAGGCAGCGAATGACCACGTCCGCCGCGGAGTCGCTCGTGGAGTACGGCGGGACGTCGGCGATCGGCTTTCTTCCGAAGACCCTCAGCTCGATCAGCCGGTCGAGAACGGGCCCCGCCTCGGGATTCATGAGTGTTTCTCGAAGGAAGCGTACCGCATCCGCCGCCGGGCCGCCCGTGCCGGCCATCACCGCAGTAGAATGTCGAAAAAATGCCAATCCGGCCCACCCCGAGGAGGATTCTTTCCAGCCTTGCTCTCTGGATCATCGCGCTGGCCTTCGCCGGAACTCCCCGGATCGACGCTCAGAAGCCGAACGGGCCGGCGTCACCGAGACCCGAGGAACGATCCCTGATTCGGGCAACGCCATTTCGAGGCGACCTTCGCCGGCTGCCACGCGTTCCGCCTCGGAAAAGGGAGCGGCCGGAACGCGAGCCGCCGTTTCAGGATCTGACGGGACGGCTCGCTCCGATCGGAGAAGGCCTGGCCGTCCCGCCGGCCGCGATCCCGGCACCCTCGCCGATCGCGAGCTTCGAGGGGCTCGACTTCGCCAACTGGGGCGACGGGCACCCGCCGGACACGAACGGGGACGTGGGCCCGGAGTACTACATCCAGACGATCAATACGTCGGTCGGCATCTACCGCAAGAGCGACGGTGCCCGGCTGGCGGCGTTCACATTCAACGCGCTGATGAGCCAGGGCAACTTCGGCAACCTGTGCGACACGGACAACTTCGGCGACCCGGTCGTGGTGTACGACACCTTCGCCGATCGCTGGATCATCACGGATTTCGCGTTCCAGCTCGACTCGAGCGGGGGCGTCATCGATCCTCCCGGGGCCTACCAGTGTTTCGCGGCGTCCCAGAGCGGCGATCCGGTGACCGGCGGCTGGAACTTCTACTCGATCAACATTACCGACAGGCTGAACGACTACCCGAAGTTCGGCATCTGGCCCGATGGGCTCTACATGTCGGCCAACATGTACGGCTTCGCGGCCAACGGTACCTTTTCGAACGTGCGCGTCTGGGCCTTCAACAAGGCGCAGATGTATGCCGGAGCTCCGAGCGCCCAGGTCGTGAGTTTCGACGTCGCGAAGAACACGATGGGCGGCTTGAACTTCGGTTTGCTTCCCGCGAACGCGCGGCTGCAGACCGGGACACCTCCGGCGGGCCGCGAGAACCTGTTCGCGGCGCTGACCGGGTTCACCAACGTGGTGAGGATCTGGAAGTTTCACGTCGACTGGAACAACACTGCCAACTCGTCGTTGACCGGCCCAACGGGTGCTGCGACCGGCTCGACCTGGACTCCCGCACCGGGCGTCGTGCCGGAGCTCGTGGGAAACACGCTCGACACGCTGACCTACCGGGCGATGATGCAGAACCAGTACACGAACATCAGCGGCGTTGAGTCGCTCTGGAACAGCCATACCGTGGCGGGCTCGAGCTCGAGCCAGGCCGTCGTTCGCTGGTACCAGGTGCCGGTCACGGGTGGCACGATTGGGAGCGCGCTGCAGGCGTCGACGTACAACCCGGATTCGAACCACCGCTTCATGCCGAGCCTGGCGGTCGATCGGATGGGCAATATGGCCGTGGGATACAGCGTTTCGAGCTCCGCGATGCATCCTGCGATCCGCTATTCCGGGCGTCTGGCCGGGGACGCAGCCAACACGATCACGCAGACCGAGACCTCGCTGATCGAGGGAACCGGCGGGCAGGTCCACACGTTCAGTGACGGAACGCTCGATCACCGCTGGGGCGACTACAGCGCCATGACGCTCGACCCGGATGGCTGCACTTTCTGGTACACCAACGAGTATTACGTGACCAGCGGGGCGAACTTCCACACCCGGATCGGGTCCTTTCGTTTCCCGCAGTGTTCCCCGCTCACCGAGACGCCGACACCGACCAATACGCCGACCTTGACGCCTCTCGGCCCCTCACCGACCCCAACACGGACCGCGACGCCGACTCCGACCCGGACGCCGACGCCCACGGTGACAGCGGGCGGTCCCTCACCCACGCCAACTCCAACTCCGACGTTGACGTTGCCGGGCCCGTCTCCGACGCCGACGCGGACTCCGACTCTGACTCCGACGCCGCCCGGCGTCGTCGGGACTTCCTTCCACACGCTCCCGCCGTGCCGGATCGCGGACACCCGCGACGCACCGGGACCGCAGGGCGGGCCCGCTCTCTCCGCGGGTTCGACGAGAACCTTCCCCGTGACGGGGATCTGCGACGTGCCGCCAACCGCGAAGTCGGTGACGGTCAACGTGACTGCGGTTTTTCCGACGGGCGAAGGGCACCTGACGCTCTATCCCGCCGGCGCGTCGCTGCCGCTCGCGAGCACCATCAACTTCCGGTCCGGCATCGTGCGCTCGAACAACGCCGTGCTGCCGCTCGGCGTCTCGGGTCAGATCGCGGTGTTCTGCGGTATGGCGTCCGGCTCGACGGACTTCGTCCTCGACGTCACCGGGTACTTCGAGTAGAGGGCCGGCGCCCCGCCGGCGGCACGGGACACGACCGGCGCTGATGCTTTTGCATCACGGCCCGGAGCTGCGATTCGCGCCCAAATGGACCCATGAAGAGGTCGCGGGCGGCGAAGGTGGGGCTCGTCGGGTTGGGCCTCGCGCTCGCCGCCGTCGCCGGTGCGGCTACGGTCACCATCACGACGGTGAAGGACAACACGCTCTATGAGAGCGCCACCGGGTCTTTGAGCAACGGCGCCGGCTCGTATTTCTTCGCGGGCAAGACGAGAAACGGGTTGATCCGGCGGGGGGTGATCGCATTCGACGTGGCCGGGAACATCCCCGCGGGTTCGACGGTGACCGGGGTCGTGCTGACCCTTAACGTGTCGAAGACGAAGAACAACACGGCCGAGACCGTGGAACTGCGTCGGCTGCTGGCCTCCTGGGGAGAAGGGACCTCGAACGCTTTGAACGAGGAGGGGGAGGGCGCCCCCGCGACACCCGGAGACGCGACGTGGATCCATCGGTTCTACAACACGACCCTTTGGGCGTCGGCGGGCGGTGACTTCGCGGGCGCGGCCAGCGCGGCCGCGTCGGTGGCGGGCACCGGCAGCTACGTTTGGAGCTCCGCCCCGATGGTTTCCGACGTGCAGGCGTGGCTGAACAACCCGGCAGGGAACTTCGGCTGGATCGTGCTCGGAAACGAGAGCGAGGACCGGTCTTCCAAGCGGTTCGACACCCGGGAGAACTCGATCCTCGCGAATCGTCCCGCGCTCACGATCACGTTCACGAGCACCGGGCCGACCGTGACGCCTTCGTCGACGCCGACGATCACTCCAACGCCGACGCCGACGCCGACCGCCTTCCCCTTCGCAACCCCTCTATCCTTCCCGCCATCGACGACTTCGCCGAACATCTCGATCTCGATTCAACCCGCCTGTCTGCCGATTCTGCCGGGGCCCTGCACGAACCTGTGGACCTACGGCGGATCGTTCCCCGGCCTGACGATCCGCCGCCCCACGGGTCAGACCACGCAGGTGACGTTCACGAACAACCTGCCGCCGTCCGCGGGCGAGATGACCGTCCACAATCACGGCGCTCACGCCTCTCCCGAGAACGACGGCCGGCCGGACGAGCTCCTGATCGGCACGGGCGGGTCGCGCACGTACACCTACGGGCACGTCGAGAACGGAGAAAACGAGCGGGGGACGACTCAGTTCTACCACGACCATCGCATGGACGTGACCGCGCGCAACGTGTGGATGGGGCTCGCCGGCCTTTACATCCTGGACGATGCCGCCGACCCCGCGACGCTGCCGTCGGGAGCCTTCGACGTGCCGCTCGCGATCGCGGATCGACAGTTCGACTCCCAGAACCAGATCCCCTACGTCTTCAACGCCGCCGGCGTGACCGGCGACAAGATTCTCGTGAACGGCGCATATCGACCCTATCTCGAGGTCGGCGACCGGAAATATCGGTTCCGGATCCTCAACGCGTCGAACGCGCGGATCTACAACTTCGTCCTCTCGACCGGCGGGTCTTTCGTCCAGATCGGGACGGAGAGTGGCCTCCTGCCGGCGCCCGTCGTCCGGACCCAGATGCGGGCGGGTCCGGCGGAGCGGCTCGACGTCGTCGTCGATTTCGCCGGCAGATTCGGCCAGACGCTCTATCTCCGGGACGCCGCGAGCGGGGTCGACGTCCTGCAATTCCGCGTGACCCAGGATCTCGTGGACAACAGCAGCATCCCGTCGGCGCTCCGCGCGTTACCGGTCGTCGGCGAGCCGACACGAACCCGCTCGTTCAGCTTCGACAAGACCGACGGTCACTGGACGATCAACGGTTTGAGGTTCGACCCGAATCGGGTCGACGCGCTGCCGGTGCTCGGGACCACGGAAAAATGGGTCTTCCAGAATCCGACCGGCGCGCCCCACACCGTCCACCTGCACGGGATCGACCAGCAGTGTGTCACCCGAAACGGTGGAGCGTGCTTCCCGTACGAAACGATGAAGGAAACCTGGCTGCTCGACCCGGGCGAGACGATCGAAGTGAAGCTCAAGTTCACGGATTTCACGGGCCGCTACGTCTTCCACTGCCACATGACCGAACACGAGGACGACGGGATGATGTCCCAGTTCGAGGTCGTGCCACCGACCGTGACGCCGACGCCGACACGGACGCCGACGCCCACTCCCACGCCGACCTCACCCCCGCCGGGCTCCGGCGCCTCGTTCCATACCGTCTCGCCCTGCCGGATCGCGGATACGCGCAATGCGAACGGCCCGCTCGGCGGGCCGGCGCTCGTCGCCGGCGCGGTGCGGAACTTTCCCGTGGCCGGCGTCTGTGGCGTGCCGTTCTCGGCGATCTCCGTCGCCGTGAATCAGACGGTTGTCAACCCGACGGGACCCGGGCACCTGACGGTCTATCCCGCCGCGGGTGCCTTGCCGCTGGCGAGCACGATCAACTTCCGAGCCGGTGCCGTTCGGGCGAACAATGCGGTGATTCCGCTCGGTTGGGCCGGTCAGATCGCGGTGTTCTGCGGTATGGCGTCCGGCTCGACGGACTTCGTCCTCGACGTCACCGGGTACTTCGAGTAACAGATTCTCTCGCTCGACCGGCCGCGCGCCGGGAGCTCGACGGCGCTGCTTAAGTGCGCGCGAGCAGGATCACGACCACCAGGAAGGACATCAGCCACAGGAGGCCGCCCTCCCAGGAGTCGGGATCCTGCCGGTGACGCACGAGGCGCAGGGCGCCGTAAGCGAGGCCGAAGAGAGCCAGGATCAGGAGTAGGACCATCACGCCGACGAGGGTAGACAGCAAAAGGTTTGCCACCGCGTCAGCGGCCTCCGGCGAGCCGGTCCAGCTCCTCCTGCATCCGCTCCCGGGTCAGCGCGGCGAGCTCGGCCACTCCCCGCGGTGCGCCCGCGTCCGCCGGGATCGGCTCGAGGACGGTGATCCGGAGGGTCCCCGGCCGCGCGAGGCGCCGCTTCGTATCGGCGACAACGGCGACCGGCTCGGCCACGATCGGAACGATCGGGACCCCGGCGGCCGCCGCGAGCCGGAAGGCGCCCGTCTTGAAGGGCAGAAGCTCGGGCCCCGGATTGCGGTGGCCCTCCGGCATGAACCAGACGGAGACCCGTTCCTCCCGGATCGTCCGCGCCGCCTCCTCGAGCGAGTCTCGGGCGCCCCGGGGGTTGCTCCGATCGATCACCAGGTTCCCCGATAACCGGTAGAACCAGCCGAAAACGGGGATCCGGCCGATCTCGCGCTTGCCTGCCGAGACGGTCCGCTCCGGGAAGATCGAGCCGAACGTGACGACGTCCAGGAAGCTCTGATGGTTGGCGACGAAGACGCAGGGCCGGGCGGAGTCCAGCCGGTCCCGGTTCGCGACGTCGATCCGCCATCCCATGAGGGATGCGACCCCGCGGCAGAAGACCCTTCCATAGAGATAGAGCGCCTGGCGGTTGCGGGGGCGGACGAGGAGCCACAGGATCCCGGCGGCGGAGCAGAGGAGGAACCAGAGTCCCCCGACGAGAAAACCGGTGAGGTAGGCCAACCGCTCGATGACTCGGCGCACTGTCGGAGCTTACCGGCTCAAGGGCCGCGTCTTCGCGAGTTCGCCCCTCACCCTTCGCGGCGCGAGGAGTCTCCCGAGGTAATCGAGGGAGGAGCCTCGCGCCGCGGGAGCGCCAAGTAATTGGAGCGGGGACAGGCCTCCCGGCCTGCACCCGCACGCAGTCCATCGGATCAGGCGAGCGGTCGAGCCGGTTTTGGCGAGCCGCTCGCCGGTGCCGAAGGCAGATCCCGAGCAAGGGAGCGCGACGACAGGGCCCAATACAGCAGGCCCGACGCGAAGAACCCGACGAACCAGGCGTAGTCGTAGAGCGGCTTGAGCGGAGGAAAGACGAGGCCTCCCCACGCGAGCGCGCAGCCGACGAGCGTCGCCGCGACCGCCTTCCAGTTCCATCCCCGGGAGTATCGGTAGGCGCCGTTCGGAAGATAGAGATCCTCGAGCGACAGCTCCGTCCGGCGCACGAGCCAGTAGTCGGCGATCAGCACGCCGGCGATCGACCCGAGGCCCCCCGAGTAGCCGAGCAACCACTGGAAGATGTACCCCTGCGGATCCGCGAGGAGCTTCCACGGCTGCATGAGGATCCCGATGATCCCGGTGATCAGGCCGCCGGTCCGGAACCGGATCAGGCGCGGGAAGGCGTTCGCGAAGTCGTTGGCGGGGGACACGACGTTCGCCGCGATGTTGACGGCGAGCGTGGCCACGACCGCCGTGAACATCGAGATCGCGACGACGACGGGAGCCTTGAACTGCGCGACGAGCTGGACCGGGTCCCAGATGGCGCGGCCATAGATGATGACCGTCGCGCTCGTGATCAGGACGCCCATCGCAGCGAACACGGTCATCGTGGTCGGAAGCGCGACGACCTGTCCGATCGCCTGCTCTCGCTGGCTCTTTCCGAAGCGCGTGAAGTCGGGCATGTTGAGCGACAGCGTCGCCCAGTACCCGATCATCGCCGTGAGCGACGGGACGAAGACCGGGAAGAACTCGCGGAACGTCGGAAACTTGCCGGGCTGCGCGAGAAGGGGACCGAGACCGTTCGCCCTGTCGATCGCCCACCAGAGGAGGATCGCCGTCATCACGAGCACGAACGGCGCGGCCCAGTTCTCGACCTTTCTCAGCAGGTCCATGCCGCGGTAGATGATCGCGACGTTGATCGCCCAGAAGAGGAGGAACGACAGCCACGCCGTCGTCGTGTGGCCGCCGAACCCGGCGCCCAGGAGACTCGGCCAGCCCGGAAAGATCGCGGAGAAAAACGTGTGCAGTGCCTCGCCGCCGATCCAGGCCTGGATGCCGAACCATCCGCACGCGACGATGGCGCGCATGAGTGCCGGGAGGTTCGAGCCGAGCGTCCCGTAGGCGGCGCGCGCGAAGACGGGGAAGGGTATCCCGTACTTCGTCCCGGGGTGCGAGTTGAGCAGGATCGGGATCAGCACGATCGTGTTGCCGAGGAGGATCGTGAGCAGCGCCTGCTTCCAGTTCATCCCGCTCGCCATCAGGCCCGACGCGAGCATGTAAGTCGGGATGCAGTGGGCCATGCTGATCCAGAGCGCGGCGTAGTTGTAGGTGGTCCAGTTACGCCGCCGGATCGGAACGGGAGCGAGGTCCGGGTTGGAGAGGGGGCTCGCGTCGACCCGCGATGTGTCGGAGAGCTCGACCCTTCCGTCGGGGTGACGGATCTCGTTGCCGGCCATCATTGCCTCCGTCAGGGGTGTTTGAGGCCGATGATGATAGCGGCGGGAAACGGGAAACGGGAAAGGGAAAACGAGGGCAATCCGGGTTCGGTTCCCGTTTCCCGTTTCTCCGGCCGTCCCTACGGCGCGATCGTTCCGTACGGCTTGACCTGCTCCTCGATGACCTTCCGGTCCCCGACGACCACGATCGTCGCCTTCTCGTCGTCGATGTACTTCTTCGCCAGCCTCTGCACGTCCTCCGCGGTCACGGCGTTCACCCGCTGGACGTAGGTCTTCAGGTAGTCCGCGGGCAGGCCGTGGAGGTTCACCAGCTCGAGAACGTTGATGATCCCGCTGCGGGACGAGTTCTGCAGGACGAACACGCCCGCCATGTAGTTCTTGACCGCCTTGAGCTCGTCCGCCGACGGCGGCTCCGCCTGCAGCCGGTCGATCTCGTAGAAGATCTCCTTGAGCGAAGGTCCGGTGACGTTCGTCGTGACGTCCGCCTGCTCGGCCCAGTAGGCGTCACGATACCGGGTCGAGACCTGGCTGAAAGGCGAGTAGGTGTACCCCTTCGCCTCGCGCAGGTTCGCGGTGATCCGGGACGAGAAGTAACCGCCGAGAAGCGTGTTGACGACCGACAGCGGAATGAAGTCCGGGTTGGAGGGGTCCGGGACCGGCATGCCGAGCAGGATCGTCGACTGGACCGCGCCGGGTCGATCGACGAGGTACACGGTCCGCGTCGACTTCGGCGAAGGCGCCTGGAGATTCGACGGCTTCCCCGCCTTCCATCCCCCGAACGCCTCGCGGATCGCGGCCTCCATCGCCGCACGGTCGAAGCGGCCGGCGACGTAGAGGTGGGCGCGCGCGGCTCCGAAGTTCTCGTCGTAGAAGGAACGGACGTCGGCGAGCGTGAAGCCCTGCACCATCTCCGGGGTCGGGAAGACCCTTCCGTAGGCGTGGTCGGGGTAGAGGACGCCGCGGAACTTCTCGAGGGCCATCTGCTGCGGCTGGGTCTTCGCGATGGAGAGCTGACGCAGGGAGTCCGCCTTCAGCCGCGGGAGCTCGGACTCCGGGAACTTCGGATGGAGGGCGACGTCCGCGACGAGGCGCGCCATCTCCGGTCCGAACTCGGAGAGCACGTCTCCGGAGATCTCGGTGGCATTCGCGCTGACGTTGACGTCGAGCGATCCCCCCATGCGGGCGGCGGCCTGCGAGATCTGCGTCGCGCTCTTCGTCGCGGTCCCCTCCCGCATCAGGTTGCCGGCCAGGTCGGCGAGCGACGTCTGCTTCGCGCTCTCGTACGCGTTTCCGGCGAGGACCGCGAGCTCGACCCGCACCTTCGGGACCGTCCCGTAGGGCACGAGCGAAACCTCCAGCCCGTTGTCGAGCCGGAATCTCGCGGGCGTCGGCACCTCGAAGCTCTTCGCCGGTCCGGGGGCCGGCGGGGTCTGCTTCTGCGCGAAAACTGAACTCGTCGCGCCCGCCGAGAGGACGAGAGCCGCCGCGATCAGGGTTTTCTTCATCGTCATGACTTTTTCTCCGAGGGAGCGGTCGCGGGTTTCTCCGGGGCTTTCGGCTCGATCGTCAGGATCGTCCGGTTCGTCGGCCGCAGATACTCCTTCGCGGTGGCGAGCAGGAGCTTCGGCGTGACCCGCCGGAACTCCTCCTCCAGCCGGTTGATCTTGCCGGGATCGTCGTCGAAGAGCGCGAAGCTCGCGAGGAGGTCCGCCCGGCCGAAGCCGAACAGTCCTTCCATGCTGTCGTAGAGGTCGGAGCGCGTCTTGACGATCGCGAGGTCGAGCGTCGCCGCATCGACCGGCGTCGTGCGCAGCTTCTCGATCTCGGCGTCGAACACTTTCAGGATCGCGTCGGGCGTCTTGTCCGAATCGTGGAAGAGCGAGGCGATCCACAACGTCGGTCCGTTGATGTTGTGCATGTTGCCGAGCAGATTGATCCCGCCGTTCACGTCACCGGTCAGGCCGTTCTTCTGAACGAGCGCTTCGTAAAGACGGCTGTCCTTCCCCTGCAGCAGGATCTGGTCGAGGAGTCCCATGGCGTAGTACTCGGGCGTGTTGCGCTTGGGCATCTGGTAGCCGATCGCGAGAGCCGGCCGCGTGGCCAGGGGATCCGGCTTCGAGGCCCGCTTCTCCTTTTCCTGGCGCGGCTCCGAGACGTCGGGAGCGGCCGGGCGGGGAGTCGCGGGGAGCCCCGCGAAGTACTTCTCGATCCAACCGCGCGCCTGCGCCGGGTCGAAGTCTCCGACGACGACCAGCGCCGCGTTGTTCGGCGCGTAATAGGTCTGGAAGAACTTCGTGACGTCGTCGAGCGTGGCCGCGTCGAGGTCCTTCAGGTCGCCGTAGAAGTTGTGCGCGTTGTACCAGTTCGTGTTGGCGTACTGGGGCAGGTCGAGCCAGGGGAAGCCGCCGTAGGGGCGGTTCAAGACGTTCACGCGGACCTCGCTCTTGACGACCCCCTGCTGGTTCGTGAGGTTGTCCTGCGTGATCGCGAGGCCGCGCATGCGGTCGGCCTCGGCCCAGAGGTTCGTTTCGAGCGTGTTCGAGGGGACGATCTCGAAGTAGTTCGTGAAGTCGAACCGCGTCGAGCCGTTGAAAACGCCTCCGTTCGACTGGACGAGCTTTGCGAACTCCATCTTGCCGAGGTTCGTGGAGCCCTGGAACATCATGTGCTCGAACAGGTGGGCGAAGCCGGTGCGGTCGCGTGGCTCGATGCGGAAACCGATGTTGTAATAGACGGCCACGACCGCCGTCGGCGCCGTGGTGTCGCGCGAGAGCACGACCTTCAGGCCGTTCGGCAGCTTGTAGTACTCGACCGGCACTTTGAAATCCGAAGCGGCGGATTTCGCGCGAGGCTGCGCCGAGGCGTCGCTGAACGCGAGAAGGAGCCCGATCGAGCCGGCCAGGAAGAGGTTTCGGCTGGGGATTTTCATCGATCCTCCTGAGGAAACGTGACTTTATGCGTACGTCTCGAGGAAGGAAAGGTTTCCGGCAAGGAAACGGCCGGCGGTCGCGCCGAGCTCGATCCGGTTCGTCGCGCGTCGATGTCGTCTTGACGAACTCTTCGGCCCGGGTGTACAAGCGCCGCAAGCAAACGGTCGAGAAGCCCCGGATTCACAGGAAAGGAGCGGTCGATGAAGGCACTCACTACGGGCGCCCTGCTGCTCGTTCTCCTCTGCGGCGCGGCGGCCGCCCAGACCACCGTGTTCAGCACGAACTTCGACGGCGCCTCGATTCCATCCGAGATCTCTCCCGGAACGGCCACGCTCTCCGGCGTTCAGGGGTACGCCGGACTCGGCCCGACGGGCAACCAGTTCGGAGGATCCTTCCTGCGCAGTGCGACGGCCAACGTCGTGACGCTCCAGCTGAACGGCCTGCCGGCGCACACCTCCATGAACGTTTTGTTTCTCTTCGCCGCGATCGATTCCCTGGACGGGACGGGAACTTTCCCGTCGGGTGATTTCTTCAACGTCTCGATCGACGGCACGTCGTTCTTCAACGAGTCGTTCGCCAACGCGCTCGAGAGCCAGGTTCAGAGCTACGTGCCGCCGGCCGGGGCCGAACTGGCGCGCCGTGTCGATCTGGGCTTCACGACGGGTAGCGTCTACCTCGACAGCGCGTACAACTTCTACGTCGATCCGCGATTCAGCAACATTCCCCACACCGCCTCGTCGGCGACGATCACTTTCGTGATGCAGGGCGAGGGAGTCCAGAGCCTGGACGACGAGTCGTGGGCGATGGACAACCTCGTCGTCCAGGTCGCGGGAGGGGGACCGGCGCCCACGGCCACGCCGACGGCGACCGCCACGCGAACCGCGACCGCGACGCCCACGCAGCCGACGGGCCCGGGCGGCCCCACCGCCGTCGTGCCAACGCTTTCCGGGCCGATGATGGGACTGCTGGCGCTCGCGCTCGCGGCGGCCGCGATCTACTTCCTGAAGCGGCTCTAAAGGTCCTCGACGACCTCCGCCGCGGCGGCGCGGATGTCCGCGATCGCCTCGCGCATCCGGTCGGCGTGAGTCCGGAAGGAGAGGACGCAGATCCGCAGCGCGAAGCGCGGGCCGAGCATCGTTCCCGTCAGGTAAACGCGCTTGCGGGCGTTGATCGCCTGGAGGAACCGTCGGTTGAGCGCGTTCGCCGCGTCTTCGTCGAGGCCGCGCCGGCGGACGCGGAATGCCACGATCGAGAGCTGCGGTTCCGCCAGGATTTCGACGTCCGGGATCGTGCGGAGCTCCGCGGCGGCCCACCGTGCGAGATCGAGCTTCTCCTGGAGGTTCCGCCGGAAGGGCGCGATGCCGTGCATCGCGATCGGCAGCCAGACGCGCAGGCCGCGCCAGGCGCGCGAGAGCTCGGGCGACACGAGGTTGAAATCGACGAGCTCCGGGTCCTGCTGCATCTCGGGCATGTAGTCGGCCGAGAGCGCGTGCGCGCGGGTCAGTGCGCCGCCGTCCCGGACGAGCAGCGACCCCGTCCCGTACGGCAGGAAGAGCCCCTTGTGCGGGTCGAGGACGACCGAGTCCGAACGCGAGATGCCGCGCAGGGCCTCGCGCCCCTCCGGCGTCAGGAGGAAAAAACCTCCGTACGCGGCGTCGACGTGGAGCCAGAGCCGCTCGCGCTCGCAGAAGCCGGCGAGGCCGGCGAGGTCGTCCACCGCGCCCGGGTTCGTCGTGCCCGCGTTGCCGACGACGAAGAACGGCCGCCGTCCCGCGGCGCGATCCCGGGAAACGGCCTCCTCCAGCGCGTCGAGGCGGACGCGGAAGTCCGCGTCGGAAGGCACGGCGCGGACGCTCGACTCCGGAAAGCCGGCGAGCATCGCGGCCTTCGCCACCGAGTGGTGCGTCTGGTCGGAGACGTACAGCGTTCCGGCCAGGAAGTCGTCGGGCAGCCGTTCCCTCCGCGCGGTCACGAGCGCGGAGAAATTCGCGAGCGACCCGCCGGTCGTCAGGAATCCGCCGGCGCCCGGGGGGTATCCGACGAGGTCGGAGAACCAACGCACGACGTTCGCCTCGATCGCGGCGAGACCCGGGGCGGCGGCGAATACGCCGACGTAGCGGTTGACGCCGTCGGCGATGAAATCCGCGACCGCGGAGTGCAGGATCCCGCCGCCCGGGATGTACGCGAGGTAGCCGGGGCCCGCGGTCCCGAAGCCCTTCCGGACGACTTTTTCGAAGAGCAGGTCGAGCAGCTCTTCATACGGCCGGCCCGTCTCGGGCAGCGGCTCGGCGAGAGAGCGCGCGAGAGCGGCGCCTCCCTCGGTATCGGCCGACGGCTGCGACGGCAGCGACTCGACGTACTCGACGAGCCGCGTCGTCGCCGCGTCGACGAGCTCGCGGAACGTGTCGCTCGAAAGCTCGAGCGACCGGTCCTCGCCGGAACCCGGGTCCGGAACCGGGCCTGAGAGAATCACAGCCGGATTGAATCATTGAACGGAGTCGAACTCGTCCTCTCCAGTCGCCGGGTGGTGACCCCCGATGGGGTCCGTCCCGCGCGGGTGGTGGTCCGCGGCGGGGTCATCGAATCGGTTCTGCCCGGCAGCTCCGGCGGGCGGGACACCGTCGATTTCGGAGACCGTGTGGTCATGGCCGGCCTCGTCGACACGCACGTTCACGTCAACGAGCCGGGACGGACGGACTGGGAGGGCTTCGAGACCGCGACGCGCGCCGCGGCGGCCGGGGGAGTCACGACACTCTTCGACATGCCGCTCAACAGCGTGCCCCCGACGACCTCGGTCGCCGCGCTCGACGAAAAGGCGGAGGCCGCATCGCCGAAGTGTTTCGTGGACGTCGGTTTCTGGGGGGGCCTGGTTCCGGGCAACGCGGACGAGCTCGCAGAGATGGCGAAGCTCGGCGTGCCGGGATTCAAGTGCTTCCTCGTTCCCTCCGGCGTCCCGGAATTCCCCGAGGTGTCCGAGGCCGACCTCGAGGCGGCTCTCCGCGAGATCGCCCGGATCGGCGCAGTGCTCCTGGTTCACGCCGAGGACCCTCGCGGGATCACGGAACGGCCGGCCGGCGACCACCGGAAGTACGCGACCTATCTCGCCACGCGCCCGGCCCGCGCGGAGAACGAGGCCGTTTCGCTCCTCGTGCGTCTCTGCCGCAACACGCGCGCGCGGATCCACGTCGTGCACCTCTCGTCGGCCGGGGCGTTGGAGGAGATCCGGCGGGCGCGCGAGGAAGGACTGCCGATTTCCGCAGAGACGTGTCCGCACTACCTCTTCTTCGCCGCGGAGACGATCCCCGACGGAGCGACGGAGTTCAAGTGCGCGCCTCCCATCCGCGATGCGGAGAACCGCGACCGCCTGTGGGACGGCCTCGCCGCGGGCGTGATCGGGATGATCGTCTCCGACCACTCCCCGGCGCCCGCCGCGCGGAAGAGCCGCGACACGGGGGATTTCCTGGCGGCGTGGGGAGGGATCTCCTCGCTCCAGCTCCGCCTGCCCGCCGTCTGGACAGAGGCGCGCCGGCGTGGCTTTCCGATCGAGCGCCTGGCCGCGTGGCTGTGCGAGGCCCCGGCGCAACTGGCGGGAATCGCGAACCGCAAGGGGTCGATCGCGCCCGGCGCCGACGCGGACTTCGTCGTCTGGGATCCGGAGGCCGCGTTCGAGGTGCGCGCCGGGGCCATTCACCATCGCCACCCGCTCTCCCCGTACCTCGGGCGGGCGCTCCACGGCGAAGTCCACGCCACGTTTCTCGCGGGTGAGAAGATCTTCGAAAACGGGAGGTTCCTGGGACCCCCGAGGGGAAGGATCCTCAGGTGAACTGTGGCGCGTTCCAGGGATTGAGCTCGGAGGCGGGTGCAGGCCCGTGGGGCCTGTCCCCGCGGCGTTAGATGGGCGACTTCACCGATCTCGTGGACCTGGCGTCGGAGCGGCTCGGCGGGGCCGCGATCGAGGCGAACGACGAGTTCTTCGCTCCGAAGGAAAATCTCGTCAAGGCGTCGCGTCCCGTGTTCCTCGAGCACGAATACACCGATCGTGGGAAGTGGATGGACGGCTGGGAAACGCGACGGCGCCGGGAGCCCGGCCACGACTGGTGTGTCGTGCGGCTCGGCCTTCCCGGGCGGATCCGCGGCGTCGCCGTGGACACGTCCTTTTTCAAAGGCAACTTTCCGGAGTCCTGCTCGCTCGAAGCATCGGAGGGGGAGGACGGACCGTGGGTCGAGATCCTCCCGCGCGCGCCGCTCCGGGGCGATTGCGAAAACCTCTTCCCGATCGAAAGCGATCGCCGCTTCACGCACGTGAAGCTGCACATCTATCCGGACGGAGGGGTCGCGCGGCTGCGCGTTTACGGCGGGGCGGTTCCGGACGCGGAGCGACTGTCCGTCGCGCACGAGGTCGACCTCGCGGCCCTCGAGAACGGCGCGCTCGTCGTCGCCGCCAGCGACATGTTCTTCGGAGCGCGACACAACCTGATCCTGCCGGGACCGCCGCGGGGGATGCACGACGGCTGGGAGACGCGCCGCCGGCGCGGCCCCGGGCACGACTGGGCGATCGTGCAGCTCGGCGTGCCCGGTGCGATCCGGCGCATCGAGGTGGACACGACGTGGTTCAAGGGGAACGCTCCCGGGAGCTGCTCTCTCGAGGTGCTGGAAGGCGGCGACCCGCTCTCGGGCGCGGCCGAGTGGCGCGAGATTCTTCCTCGCACGCCTCTCCGGCCCGACGCCGTGCACCATTTCGAGGAGGAGGTCGTCGCAGCCCCGGCCGCGACCCACGCGCGGCTGAACATCTACCCGGACGGCGGCGTCGCGCGACTGCGCCTCTTCGGCACGATCGCGTGATCGGGGGTCTCGACCGGCTGAACGCGCTTCCGCGCGAGCACGCGGAGACGCAACTGCTCGAGTGCTGCGGGTCGCGGCAGTGGGCCCGCCGGCTTGCCGCGGAGCGCCCGTTCGCAAGCGCGGACGACCTGGCCGATGCGGCCGATCGCATCTGGCGGTCTCTCCCCGCCGACGACTGGCTCGAGGCGTTTGCCGCCCATCCGCGCATCGGCCAATCGTCCTCCAACGCCAGGGCGCGCCGGGAGCAGGCGGGGACGAAGAGCGCCTCGCCCGAGACGCTCGCGAGCCTCGCGGACGTGAACCGGGAGTACGAGGAGCGCTTCGGCCACATCTTCATCGTGTGCGCGACCGGAAAGAGCGCCGCCGAGATGCTCGCGCTCGCCGAGTCGCGGCTGCATAATGACCCGCAAACCGAGCTCGCGATCGCGGCCGAGGAGCAGCGCAAGATCATGCGGCTGCGGCTCGCGAAGCTGCTCGAGGCGGAGGGCGCTTGAGCCGGATCACCACGCACGTGCTCGACACCGCGCGGGGACGCCCCGCAGTCGGTGTGCCCATCACGCTGCAGGTACGGGTCGGAAACGAATGGAGGACGATCGGACGCGGAAAGACCGACGCCGACGGTCGCGCGAGGGAGATCTGCCACGGCGACATCGAAGCCGGCAGCTACCGGTTGATCTTCGACACGGCGGCGTATTTCGAGTCGACCGACGTCGAGGGGTTCTTCCCCGTCGCGCAGATCGAGTTCGACGTGCGCGAACCGGCGCAGCACCACCACGTGCCGCTTCTCCTCTCGCCGTTCGGCTACTCGGCGTACCGGGGAAGCTGATTTCCAGATGCCTCTCGGCGCCAACAGCTACGGCAAATCGGGCATCCGCCTCGTCCGGATCGCGCGACGGGAAGGGCGGCACGACGTGCAGGACCTGACGGTCGCCGTCCGATTCGAGGGGGACTTCGCCGCCGCGCATGTGGCGGGGGACAACGCCGACGTCCTCCCCACCGACACGATGAAGAACACGGTCTACGCGCTCGCGAAGGATCGCGGCGTGGAGGAGATCGAGGAGTTCGCTCTCGCGCTCTCCGACCACTTCCTCGGCAACAATCCTCCCGCCTCGCGGGTGGACGTCACGATCGAGGAAAGGCTCTGGGATCGTCTCGGCTGGACGGCCTTCGAAGGCTCGAGCAACGAGCGGCGGACCGCCCGCGTCTCGCGCTCGCGAAGCGGCGCGGCGGTCGAGTCGGGCTTGAAGGATCTCCTGATCCTGAAGAGCACGCACTCCGGGTTCTCCGGGTTCAAGCGCGACGCCTACACGACGCTGAAGGAAACGACGGACCGTATCCTGGCGACCTCGCTCACGGCGGCGTGGTCGCACGCTTCGCCCGCCGGGCCGTTCGCGGGATCGTGGGGCGCGGTGCGCCGGACCATGCTCGACGCCTTCGCCGCCCACGAAAGCCTGTCGGTCCAGCACACCCTCTACGCGATGGGAGAGGCGGCGCTCGACGGGCATCCGGGGCTTTCCGAGATCCGCCTGACGATGCCGAACAAGCACCACCTGCTGGTCGATCTGTCCCCCTTCGGTCGGAAGAACGAAAACGACGTCTTCGTCGCGACCGAGGAGCCGTACGGGTTGATCGAGGCGACGGTGACCCGAAACGCGCAGCGTTCCGACTCATAAACGGACAAGGAGGAATCGAGCGATGGTCAACTTCAAGATCTCTTTGACCAAGAGTCCCCAGGGGGAAATTCTGGTCAACGGAAACTACGTGAACGGCACCGATCCGGTCGTCGTCGAGCGCGTCAACGTCGTCGAGCTCGACGCCGGCGGGAACACCGTCGGCGCGACGACCCATCGGCTGAACATGAACATCGATCCGATGCCCGGCAATTACCTGCTGGTCTCGCAGGCGCCCTCCGGGAGCAACGTCAAGTCCGCCCGGGCGACCGCGTATTTCTTCGTGGTGGACAAGACCGCGCAGTCGGCGACGCTCACCCTCTGAAACGGGTCGGGCCGGGCTGGGCCGGACCTAGCCGCGCCGGCTCTTCAGGATCCGGACGAACGAGCGGCCGCGCAGCTCTTCCAGCGTCAGCCCGCTCTTCTCGACCGCCTCCTCGGCGGTGATCGCGCCGGACGCCCACGCGCGCAGGAAGTGGTTCAGGAGTCCCTGACCGGTCGCGGCGTCGTCGAACACCTCGCCGACGAGCGTCGCCTGCCCGGCTTTCGCGACGAAGTTCCGGAGGCGCGCCGACGCCTCGTCCATCCCTTCCAGGAAGAACGCGTAGAGCGCGGCGTAACGCGTCGGAAGCTGCGCGGGGTGGAGGTCCCACCCCTGGTAGAACCCGTGCGCGAGCGAGTGGCGGACGTGGTCGTAGTGCAGCTTCCACGCGGCGTGAACCGCGGCCCGGTTCTCGGCGGCCTGCTGGGGGGTGAGCGACGGACCGCCGGGGGCGGCGCGGTGGGGCGCCACGGGAAGAACGTTCGTCGAGCCGTCCGAGATCCACACCCCCGTCCCGGCGAGGGCGACCTGCATCACGCTCTTCGCGAAATCGCACGCGGGGTGCGTCATCGTCTGGTACGCCGCCGTGACGTTCAACGAGGCCGTGTAGTCGTAGGTGCCGAAATGCGCGGCGATGCATCGGCCGCGGCCGGCCGCGATCAGACCCGGAAGCGCGGTGCTGCCGCCGGGGTCGAACACGGACTGCGGCGTCTCGACCATGATCTCGAAAGGAATGCCGCGCTCGGGCAGCCCCAGGTGACGCTCGAGCTGATCGAGGAGCGCCGCGAGCGTCGCGACCTGCTCGGCCAACGTCACCTTCGGCAGGGTGACGACGAAGTTCTCGGGCAGCCGCGGCCCCGCCTCCCGGACGAGGCTCGTGAGAAACACGTCGAGCGTGCGGATCGCCCGGCGCTTCAGGTCCTCGGTGAACGGCTTGATGCGGATTCCGAGGTACGGCGGCAGCGTCCCTGCCGTGAGTCCCTTCGCGACCTTGGCCGCCGTCGAAGCGGCGTGCCCGTCCTCTTCGTCGTCGCGCCGGTTGCCGTACCCGTCCTCGAAGTCGATCCGGAAATCCTCGACCGGCTCGCGGGCGAGCTTCGCGACGACGCGGTCGTAGATGATCTCCGCGAGCTTCCCGTCCAGGGCGAGCACGCGGCCGAGCTCGGACGCCGACGGCGCGTACTCCTGGAGCGCCTTCCGGGCGAGCGCCCCCAGCTTCGGCGCCGTGTCCGACTGGAAGACCTGGGCGCCTCCGTAGACGGTGTGCACCGGCTGCCGGCGGGGGGAGTCGCCCGGGTAGCGGCGCGCGAACGCCCGGTTCACTTCGGCGAGCTCCTCGAGAAGGAGCTCGACGTCCTCGGGTGAGAGAGACTGCTTCACGACGTCTCGGTCCAGAACTGCTCGAGGAGGTTACCCGAGACGCGGCGCCGATACGCAGCCGTCGAGCGCAGGTCGTCGATCGGATGGATCTCCCCTTCGAGAGTCCGCCGCGCCTCGCGGATCGGTGCGCCGGCTGCGAGCCTCGCCTCCGTCTCCGGGAGCCGCACGACAGTGGGCGCGACGCTGCCGAGAGCGACGCGAGGCCGCCCGGACCGCACGGCCGCCATGACCACCTTGGAGATGGCCTGTGCGGCGCGCGTTCCCACCTTGCGGAACCACTGACGCCCCTCGACCCGCGGGATCTCGATCGCCGCGATGAGCTCGTCGGGCCGGAGCACGCTCTTCCGGTAGCCCGTGTAGAAGGATGCGAAGGGCACGCGGCGCTCCTCCGCTGCGCTTGCAAGGACCAGGGTCGCCTCTGCGACGGCGAGGACCGGCAGCGTGTCGCCGGCGGGCGAGCCATTGGCCACGTTGCCGCCGAGAGTGCCGCGGTTCTGGATCTGTACGCCGCCGATTTCCCGGGCCGCGGCGGCGAGGATGGGGAGGCGCCTGCCCACGGCCGCCGATCGGATGATCTCCGTGTACGTGGCGAGCGCGCCGATGGACAGACGGTTGCCCTCGACGCGGATCCGGCGCAGCTCCTCGAGCGGCCAGAGGTCGATGTATCGCGTCGCCGGGAGCGTCCCGAAATTCAAATTGACGTAGACGTCGGTGCAGCCCGCGAGGGGAACGAGGGGGCCCTCGTCCCGCATCATGCGGAGCGCCTCCCGCACGCTGCGCGGCTGAAGGAGCTCGAGGCTCGAGACGGCGGTCCTCACGAGCTTCCTCCGAATCGGCGTGCGGGCCGGAGTCGCGGAATCCAGCGGGGGACCGCCGACCGATAGGCGTCGTACTCCTCTCCGAAGAGCGCGCGCAGCGTCGGCTCCTCGTAGAGCACGACGAACAGGTGGAACGAGAGCGCCACGATCGTGGCGTAGAAGCTCAGGACCCGCGACTCGAAGAAAACCGCCTCCCCGACCAGAACGAGGATGACGCCCAGGTACATGGGGTTTCGGACGTGGCGGTAGAGGCCGACCCGGACGAGCTTCCGCGGGGGATCGACCGGCGCGAGCGTGCCCCGCCCCGAGACGGCGAAGTCGCGAATGCAGTACAGGAGCACTCCCGCGCCCGCCGCCATCGTCAGGAGTCCGAAGACACTCCGGGGGTCGAGGTGCCAGACGTCCGACGACGGCTGGCCCCGGAGCAGGAGCCATGGAACCAGGATCAGTACGGTGCCCGGCATGAGCAGCGTGAAGAAGAGGGCTCGGAGGAGCAGCATTCAGTTCCCCGCGCGCCGCAGGGTCCGGGTCTTCGCGGCCTTCTCGACGGCCCGGTAGATGGCGGTGTAGCCGGTGCAACGGCAGATGTTGCCGGCGAGCCCCGTCCGGATCTCGTCGCGTCCCGCGTTCTTCGGCAGCGCGACCGCGGCGAGGATCATCCCGGGGGTGCAGATCCCGCACTGCGCCCCGCCTTCGAGGACGAACGACTCCTGCAGCGGGTGGCCGCGAAGGCCTTCGATCGTCGTCACGTCCGCGGCGCGCACCTGCGCGAACGGCACGAGGCACGAGTTGACCGGAAGGCCGTCCAGGATGACCGTGCACGCGCCGCACTCTCCTTCGCCGCACCCCTCCTTCGTGCCGGTGAGGCCGCACTCTTCGCGAAGCACGTCGAGCAGCCGCTTCATCGGCGGCGCCTCGACGTTCCGTGTCTTTCCGTTGAGAGTGAACTTCATCCGCCGGCGGCTCCCGACCTCGGACTCTCCAGGATCCGCTCGGGTGTGGCGGGGATCTCGCGCACGTCGATGCCGAGACTCCGGATCGCGTTGATCACCGCCGGCGCCGGTCCGTCGATCGGCATCTCTCCGACGCCCTTCGCCCCGAACGGTCCATGCGGGTAGGGGTTCTCGAGGATCGTCACGCCGATCTCGGGAGTGTCGAGCGTCGTCGGGACGAGGTAGTTGGTGAGCTGTGCGTTGGCCATGCGGCCGTCCCGCATCGCCACCTCCTCGAGGAGCGCGTAGCCGATCCCCTGCGCCGTGCCGCCCTCGATCTGGCCGGCGGCCAGCACGGGGTGGATCGCCTTCCCGATCTCCTGCACGGTCGTCACCCGCGTCGGGCGGACCTCGAAGGTGATCGGGTCTCTCTCGATCTCCACCACGTCGCAGCCCCAACCGTACGCGCCGTACGCGTCGCCGCGGTACGTGTCGTCGTCCCAGTAGAGCCCGTCGGGCCCGGCGTACTCCTTCGTGACGACGAGCGGTCCGTGCTTCGCCAGGTATTCGCGTGGCGACGTCTTTCCGAGCTTCTGACGGATCTCCTGCGCGCACCGCTCGAGGATCTTTCCGACGATCATGCACGTCCGCGACGCGACGGTCGGACCGCTGTCCGGGACCCGTGCCGTGTCGGCGACCGCGACCTCGACGTTCCCGTACGGGATCCCGAGAGCGTCCGCGACGATCTGGGCGTGCATCGTTCGCGTCCCCTGGCCGATCTCCGTGGACGCCACGAGGATGCGCGCGCCCGTTTCCGTGAGCTCGAGCGACGCCTTCGATGCGAGCTTGACCTCGCCGCCTCCCGTGAAGCCCGAACCGTGGAAGAAGAGCGAGAGGCCGATGCCGCGGTCCGTGCCCCGCCAGGCGCGCCGCTTCGCGCGAAAATCGCTCTTCCGGACGGCCTCGCGCAGCACCTTGACGGCGCTGCAATCCTTCCCGAGCTTCTGACCGGTGGCCGTGGTGTCGCCGGGTCGGAAGGCATTCGCCTCCCGCAGCCGGACGGGATCCATTCCGAGAGCCTCCGCGATCCGCTCCATGTGAACTTCCGCCGCGAACTGGGTCTGCGGCGCGCCGAAGCCGCGGAACGCTCCGTTCGGCGGCGTGTTGGTCATGACCACCCGGCCGTGGATCTTCACGTTCTCGCAGCGGTACGGTCCGGTCGCGTGGATCACGCCGCGCGAAAGCACGACCGGCGAGAGCGTCATGTACGCGCCGCCGTCCATGAGAACGTCGATGTCGATCGCGGTCAGCCGCCCGTCGCGCTTCACGCCCGTCCGGTGCCGGATGACGGCCGGATGGCGCTTCGTGGTCGCGACCATGTCCTCGACCCGGTCGTAGACGATCTTCACCGGCCG
This sequence comes from Thermoanaerobaculia bacterium, assembly GCA_035457525.1. Lineage (GTDB taxonomy): Bacteria > Acidobacteriota > Thermoanaerobaculia > UBA5066 > Gp7-AA6 > Gp7-AA6. Next base: position 36,371 of record DATIBN010000150.1, read on the forward strand.
GCCCGACTTCAACGCGAGGATCGCGGCGTGACCCGCGACCATCGAGGGGTATTCCTCCTTGCCGCCGAAGCCGCCGCCCGTCTCCGCCTGGACGACCCGGACCTTCTCCGCGGGCAGATCGAGCAGCACGCGGAGGGCGCGGTGCACGTAGTAAGGGCACTGGACCGACCCGTAGACCGTGACGCCGCCGTTCTCGGGCACCGCGATCACGCCGTTGGTCTCGATATAGAGCTGCTCCTGGTGGCCCGAGCGGTATTCCCCCTCGACGACGAGGTCCGCTTCCGAGAATCCGCCGGCGACGTCCCCCTTCTCGACGACGATTTCTTTGAAGCACTTCGGAGACCGCGCCGGGTCGTAGAGCGGCTCGGAGGCGCGATACTCGATCGCAATCCGGCGCTCCGCGTCGAGCAACTGCTCCCGGTTCTCGTGCGCGAGGAGGAGGATCGGCTCGGCGAAGTGGCGCACTTCGCGCTCGACGAGACACGGCTGGTCGAGCTCGATCAGCGCGATCGCGTTGCGTCCCGGCACGTCGCGGAAGTCCGCGACGGTGAAACCCTTCCGGTCGAACTCGAAACGGATGCCGGTGACCGTGCCCTTCGGGATCGTCGAGCGGACCGTGCGTCCGTGGAGCATCCCGGCGAAGTGGAGGTCGTCGACGTACTTCGCCCGGCCCGTGACCTTGTCGAGCCCTTCCTTGCGGGGGACGTTCCGGCCAACAGCCCCGGACTTCCGACTGGCACCCACGATTGGGCGCGGATGCTACCCCACGGGCTCGCCCATGCCCGTGGCGTTCCGGCCCCTCCGAGGTCTCAGGGGCGGAAGACCTCGCAGAGCGCGCGCGGAGTTTTCGCCGACAGGACGGCCTTCACGACGTCGTCTCCCTGGAGGAGGAAACTCAGCCGGGCCTCCCAGAGGAGCTGGGTCGAAACCGTCCGCGCCAGGAGAATGAAAACGATCCTCGGCCGATAGCCATTGATGTCCTGGAAGTCGACCGGCTCCGCGGCGCGGACCACGAGGATCTGGTCCGAGCCGAACGGACATTTCTCCGGGTCGCGCGGGTGCGGGAAAGCGACGTTCGGGTGGAGCGCGGTGCTGCAGAGCGCTTCGCGTTCCATGATGGATTCGTAGATCCGATCTCTCGCCGATTCGTCGGCACCCTCGGCGAGATCGAGGCGGGCTCGACGGATCGCGTTTCGAATCAAGGTGTGGGCGTCGCGGTCCGGCACGTCCAGGAAGACGTTTCCCTCCTCCAGGTGAGGGAAGAGGCGGATCCGCGAACCGATCTCACGCACCGGCTCGATCTGGTGCTCGTCGGCTTTACGCTGTTTCAGGAGCCACTGCTCGACGTCGCTCGTGCGGAAGTGCCAGCGGCCGCCGACACGGACGGCTTTGAGCTCGCCGACGAGCCGGTAGACGCTCGTCGCCGAAAGAGAGAGGAAGTTCGAGACCTCCGACACGGACATCGTCCGGGGAGGTGTTGGTTTTTTCTTTTCGTAGGGCATCTCGTGCATTATAGGGCAAAATCACGTAATTCTTTGACAAGCGGCGTAAAACGAAGTAAAAGTTCCAAGACAAAGCTATGGAAGACCGGTTGATGACCATCAAGCAGCTGGCCGAGTACCTTCGGGTCAACGACCGCACGGTCTCCAAGCTCGTTTCCGACGGGTCGCTGCCCGGCGTAAAGGTCGGCAGCCAGTGGCGTTTCCGGAAAGCGATGATCGACACGTGGCTGGACGACCAGATGCTCGGGATCACGCCGAAGTACCTGGATCATCCCCGCCCGCCCGGTCCGCCGAGGCGGATGCTCGAGCTCGCGAGCTGCTTCCAGGCCGACCACGTCATCGCGGAGCTCGAAGCCGAGACGAAGAACATGGTCATCGAGGAAATGGCGGGGCTGGCCTCGCGCCTGGGCCTCATCCGCGATAAGACGTGGTTCGTGGGCGCGCTCATCGAGCGGGAGAACGTGATGCCGAGCG
>DATIBN010000151.1:0-2519 GCA_035457525.1 Thermoanaerobaculia bacterium
AGGTCTCCACTTGCCACATTGGGGGTCAGGTCTCCACTTGCCACATTGGGGTGAGTGGTCAGAGGACCTGACCCCACAGATCCTCATTTCCATCTGCCCTCGATCCACTCCCAGCCGTCGGGCGTGTTCTTCCAGTGGCCGGCCACCCAGACGACGCCGGGGCGCGGGCCGAGCTCCCACCGTCCCGGAACCCAGACGTAGGCCCGTCCGTCCCAGCGGTGGAAGCCGCCGATCCAGACGTGGCGCGGCGAGGGCGCGACGGTCCGAACCTCGACGCGGGCGCGCGGCGGGGCGACGCGGACGTAGACGCGGCCGCCGCGAGGACCGCGGGCGACCACGCGCCTGGGCGCGGCCTCCGAGACGAGCGCGGGCAGCGCGAGAGCGAGAACGGTGGCGGAAAGAATCAGCCTCTTCATCGTGTCCACTCTTCTGTCGATGATTGACGAATCCATGATGCAACGGGTTGACGCCGATCGGCGAGCGGAATTCGGGAGCTCCGCGTGACGCGAGTCACAGCCGCGTGACAAGATAAGTCGCGTCGGGAGGCGCCATGCCGCCGCGGAAAAAGAAGAAGAGCGCGGAACCGTCTTCGCGCGGGTTCGGCGCGACGGAACTCGCCCCCCGCGACGTGCCCGCGGAGGTCCGCAAGCTCGAACGCGAGATCGAAGCCGACGGCGGATCGCTCCTCTGCGCGTATCGCGATCCGCTCGGCGGCCGCTGGCAGGTCCTGGCGGGCCTCCCGATCGAGAAGGTCGCGCCGACCCCGTTCCAGCGTGACGTCTCCCCCGCTCACGTGACCCGGCTGGCGGCGGTCATCGATCGTCTCGACCGGTTCCTCGACCCGATCATCGCGGTCCGATCCCCCGACGGCCTCTACTGGACACCGAACGGCAGCCACCGCCTGACGGCGCTCCGCAACCTGGGTGCGAAGTCCGTGACGGCGCTCGTCCTGCCGGATCCGGAGGTCGCGTACAAGATCCTCGCCCTCAATACGGAGAAGGCGCACAACCTGCGCGAGAAGGCGCTCGAGACGATCCGCATGGCTCGCGACCTCGCGGAGAAGAACCCGAAGAGGCCCGAGAAGGACTTCGCGCTCGAGTTCGAGGAGCCGTCGTTCCTGACGCTCGGTCTTTGCTACGAGGCGAACGGGCGATTCTCCGGCGGCGCCTATCACCCCGTCCTGAAGAAGGTGGACGAGTTCTTCGGCGCGCCGCTGCCGGAGGCGCTCGAGCGGCGGCGGGCGCGGGCGGAAACGGTCCTCGCGCTCGACAAAGCCGTCAGCGACGCGGTGGCGGCGCTGAAGGAGCGCGGTATGCAGAGCCCCTATCTGCGCGCGTTCGTGGTCGCCCGCGTCAACCCGCTTCGCTTCCAGCGCGGGACGAACCGGCCCGAGTTCGACACGACGATCTCGAAGATGCTCGTGTCCGCGCGCAACTTCAAGGTGGGGTCGATCAAGATGGAGCAGCTGGCGCGCGCCGGAGGCGCGCCCGAGGAGTAGCCATGCGAATCACGCCGGGGATCGCGCTCGCCGCCGGGATCGTCCTCGTCTCGAGCGCCGCCGCGCAGCAGGGGAAAGCCCGGTCGGCCGCCCCCGACCTGCGGACGGCCCGGGTCGTGGACCTCACGCACCCCTTCGACTCCGACACCATCTACTGGCCGACCTCTCCGACGAAATTCGAGCTGACCACGCTCACGTCCGGCCAGACGCCCGGCGGCTGGTTCTACTCCGCCAACTCCCTCTGCGCGCCGGAACACGGCGGCACGCACCTGGACGCGCCGATCCACTTCGGGCGCGGAAGGAAGACCGCCGATCAGATCTCCGTACGGCAGCTGGTCGCCCCGGCGGTCGTGATCGACGTCGCGGCGTCGGCCGCGAAGGACCCGGACTACCGCCTCTCGCTTGCGGACGTGCGGGCGTGGGAGAAGAAGAACGGAACGATCCCGGGCGGCGCGATCGTTCTCCTGCGCACCGGCTGGAGCAAACGATGGCCCGACCGGAAGCGGTACATGGGCGACGACACGCCGGGAGACGCCTCGAACCTGCACTTCCCCTCGTACGGCGAGGAGGCGGCACGATTCCTCGTGCGCGACCGGAAAGCGGGAGCCCTCGGCGTCGACACGGCCTCGATCGATTACGGGGCGTCGAACGACTTTCCGGTCCACCGCGTCGCGGCCGAGGCGGACGTGCCGGGCCTCGAGAACCTGGCGGACCTCGAGATCGTACCGGAGCGCGGGGCGTGGGTCGTCGCGCTGCCCATGAAGATCGCAGGCGGAACGGGCGGGCCGCTTCGGGCGATCGCGCTGGTCCCCTGAGACCGGACCCCTCGTCCAGGGTGAGGAGTCCGAGGTCGTGACCGGAACCGGCGTCCTCGAGGTCGAGCACCTCACCAAGCGGTTCGACGGGGTCACCGCGGTCGACGACGTCTCTTTCTCGGCGCGCCGCGGCGAGATCCTCGGGCTCCTCGGACCCAACGGCGCGGGCAAGACGACGACGATCCAGCTCCTGCTCGGCCTGACGG
>DATIBN010000152.1:0-16266 GCA_035457525.1 Thermoanaerobaculia bacterium
CACCTCGGCGCGACCCGCGAACCGGGGGTCCGACGCCGCGACGTGCATCGCGAGGTCCTTGCCGAGTTCGAGGTCGCCGCCGCGGATGCCGACGAGAACGCCGATCCGCCCGTTGCCGTGCACGTAGCTCGCGAACCGCTCCCCCGGACGCGGTTCGAGGCGCGCGAAGCGACGGATCGCGATGTTCTCTCCGAGCTTCGCGACGAGGTGCGAGACCGCGTCCGCGACCGTTTCCGTGGTTCGGTCGGTCGCCGGTAGCGCCGCGAGCTGCTCGACGTCGCCCGTGCGCGTCTCTGCGAACGCGTCGTGCGCAGCGATCTGGTCGGCGAGCCCGTCGGCAAAACTCCGGAAGTCCGAGGTGCGCGCCACGAAGTCCGTCTCGCAGTTCACCTCCACCAGCACCGCGGCCTTCGGCGTCACGCGCGCGACGACGAGGCCTTCGGAGGCGGCCCGTTCCGCCTTGCGCGCTGCCGCGGCAAGGCCCTTCTTGCGGAGGATCTTCTTGGCCTCCTCGAAGTCGCCGCCCGCCTCGACGAGCGCCTTTTTGCAATCCATCATTCCGGCGCCCGTTTCGGAGCGCAGCTCGGCCACCTGTTTCGACGAGATTTCCATCTCTTCCTCTTGAATCGGCCTCCGGTCGAGGCGTTACCGAGCTACGGGAGTCCGCTCGGACTCCGGACACTCATACCCGAGACCGGAAACCTAAGATGCGTCCGCGACGACCGCAGTCTGCGAAAGCTCGGGAGTCCGCGGCCGCTCTTCCGCGCTCGACGCTTCCTCGGCCGCCCGCTCCTCGTGGGCGTGCAGCCCTTCGAGCGCGGCGTCGGCGATGCGCGAGGCGAAAAGGCGGATCGCGCGGATCGCGTCGTCGTTGCCCGGGATCACGTGGTCGATCACGTCCGGGTCGCAGTTCGTGTCGACCACCGCCACGACCGGGATCCCGAGGATGTTCGCTTCCTTGACCGCGATGTACTCCTGCTTCGGATCGATCACGAAGAGCGCGTCGGGCAGCTCGTCCATTTCCTTGATGCCCGTCAGGTTCTTCTGGAGCTTCTCCTTCTCGCGGTCGAGGCGGAGGCGTTCCTTCTTGGTCAGGTTCTCGTTGTCTTCCTGCGCGAGGATCCCTTCGATCTCCTTCAGCCGGTGGATCGACTTGCGGATCGTCGAAAAATTCGTCAGGGTCCCGCCGAGCCAGCGCGTGTTCACGAAGAACATCCCGCAGCGGTTCGCCTCTTCGTAGATGGCGTCCTGCGCCTGCCGCTTCGTGCCCACGAACAGCAGGTTCTTGCCGGAGGCGGCGAGCTCCGTCACGAATTTCGCGGCTTCCTTGAACTGCTTGAGGGTCTTCTGCAGATCGATGATGTAGATGCCGTTGCGCTTGCCGAAGATGAACTTCTTCATCTTCGGGTTCCATCGCTTGGTCTGGTGCCCGAAGTGAACCCCTGCTTCGAGCAATTCCTTCATCGAGATCGAGACCAGGAAACACCTCCCCTTTCCGCCGGCGGCGCCGGCCGTGATTCTCCCTCTATCGTTTGCTGAACTGGAACCGGGCCCGTGCTCCGCGCTGCCCGTATTTCTTTCTTTCCTTCATCCGCGGATCGCGCGTCAGGAATCCTTCCTTCTTCAGCTTCGCGCGGAGCTCCGCGTTGTACTCGGTCAGGGCGCGCGAGATTCCGTGACGGATCGCTCCCGCCTGTCCGGACGCCCCGCCCCCCTCGACGCGAACGTGGATGTCGAACTTCTCGAGCGCCTCCACCGACACGAGGGGCTGCTTGATGACCATCTTGAGAACGTTGTTCGGGAAGTACTCGTCGAGAGGGCGCTTGTTGATGGTGATGGCGCCGGTGCCCGGAAGCAGCCGGACGCGCGCCATCGACGTTTTCCGGCGGCCGGTGGCCTTGTGCTGGATTTCGACCGTCAATTTGCCTCCGTGGTCCGGCGAGCCGCGCGGCGGACTCCTGTCGCGAGCGGCTTCGGCTTCTGTGCGTCGTGCGGATGCGTCGCTCCGCGATAGACCTTGAGCTTCCGGATCTGCTTCCTTCCGAGGCGCGACTTGGGGAGCATCCCCTTGACCGCGTCCTCGATCATCCTCTCGGGGTGCCGCACCTGGACCTCGCGGGCGCGCACCTCGCGGAGCCCCCCCGGATACCCGGTGTGCCTCCGGTAGAGCTTCTCGTCGAGCTTGCGACCGGTCAGACGCACTTTGTCGGCGTTCGTGACGATCACGAAGTCCCCGGTGTCGAGATAGGGAACGAAACCGGCGCGGTGCTTGCCGCCGAGCACCCACGCGATGCGGGTGGCCAGGCGCCCGAGCACCTGATTCGTCGCGTCCACGACGTACCAGTCGTGGCGGACGTCCTTGACCGAAACCATAGGCGTAGTCGAGCCCATCGAGTCTCCGCAAAAACCTGTCAATCGGGGCGCGCCAGGCCTGGAAGCCGCGCGCCGGGGACGGATTAAGCCCTTCCAGGGGGCGGGTAAGGATACGCATGGGAGGGTACACTGTCAAACCGTCGCTTGGGCTTCGGTCGGGAGCTGCTCACGCACCGGCGAGCGGCTCGCCAAACCCGGCTCGACCGCTCGCCTGCTCCCTCCCTCACCCTCGCTCCCGAGGCACCCTGATACCTTACTCTTAGGTGCAACTTCTCGAGGGGGCGCCGGTCGCCCGGAGGATCCGGGAGGAAGCGCGGGCGGCGGCGCGTGAGATCTCCCCGCCGCCATCCCTGACGGTGATCCTCCTCGGCAACGATCCGGCCTCCGAAACCTACGTTGCGGCGAAGACCCGGGCGGCAGAGGAAGCAGGTGTCCGCGCCGAGACGGTGCGCCTGCCTTCCGGGACGTTGCCGGAAGCGCTTCTCGAGGCCGTGGCGGCCGCCAGTCGAGACCCCTCGGTGGATGGGGTGCTCGTCCAGATGCCCCTCGAGGCTGGCCACGAGGCGGCGCGGGTCCTGGATACCCTGGACCCGGCGAAGGACGTCGACGGGCTCCACCCCGAGAACGTGGGTCTGCTCCATCAGGGGCGTCCGCGCTTCGTTCCGTGCACACCGGCGGGCGTGATCGCGCTCCTCGAGCATTACGGCGTCGCGCTCACCGGCCGTCGCGCCGTGATCCTCGGCCGGAGCGCCCTCGTCGGAAGGCCTCTCGCCGCGCTCCTCACCGCGCGCGACGCGACGGTGACCGTCTGCCACTCGCGCACACGGGACCTCGCGGCGGTCTCCCGCGAAGCGGAGATCCTCGTCGCGGCGATCGGGCGGCCGGGCCTCGTCACGGCCGACTTCGTGCAGCCGGGGGCGACCGTCGTGGACGTCGGGATCAACCGGATCGAATCGCTCGAGATGGCGCCGGACAACCTGCGGTCCTCGGAGCGGATCGTCCGCGAGATCGGCGCGAAGGGCCGCGCGCTGGTCGGCGACGTCGACTTCGACGGCGTCTGCCCCGTCGCGGCCCGGATCACGCCGGTTCCGGGAGGGGTCGGACCGTTGACCGTGGCCATGCTCATTCACAACACCGTGCGGGCGGCGCTGCTGCGACGCGGGCCGCGTTGATGCGCCGGATCCTCCTCGTCAGCAGCTCGGTCTGCCATCCGACGGGATATCTCGACCACGCCGAGACGGAGATCCGGGAACTCCTGGGCACGGTCCGCCGAGTCCTCTTCCTGCCCTGGGCGCTCCACGATCGCGACGCGTATGCGGACAAAGTCGCGCAGCGCTTCGGTCGGATGGGATACGACGTCGAGTCGGCTCACCGTCTGTCGAACCCGGCGCGCGGCGTCGAGGAGGCCGAGGCCGTCTTCGCGGGGGGCGGGAACACGTTCCGGCTGCTGAAGAACCTCTACGAGCTGGAGCTCCTCGATCCCCTCCGGCGTCGGGTTCGCGAGGGGATGCCCTACATCGGGTCGAGCGCCGGGTCGAACGTCGCCGGCAGGACGATCGGAACGACGAACGACATGCCGATCGTCGAGCCGCCGAGCTTCGATGCCCTCGGTCTCGTCCCCTTCAACCTGAACCCGCACTACCTCGACCCCGACCCGGCTTCCACGCACAAGGGAGAGACGCGGGAGGAGCGCATCGCCCAGTTCCACGAGGAGAACGAGCAGGCGGTCGTCGGACTGCGCGAGAGCGGGATGCTCCGGATCGAGGGAAACACCGTGTCGCTCCGCGGGAGCGCGAGAGCGCGAATCTTCCGCCGGGGCGAGCCGCCCGCGGAGTTCGATCCGGGGGCCCCTCTCGACTTTCTACTGTAGGGAAAAGGATGTCTCTCGGCCCGACAAGTCGGCGCCGCCTCGAACTCGGCCTGGCATTAAAGCTCACTAAGAAACGGGCACTCGGCCACCTCTCCGACATGATGGAGAGCAGACGTGGACAAGACCCGCGTTCTGGAGAAGTTCCGCTTCTACCGGGAAGCCCCGCCGCCCCTTCGGGAGAGGATCCTGAAGGAAGGAGCCTTCGCGGTGTTGCCGGCCGGCGCGACGTTTTATCGCGAGGGCGAGACCTGTGAGAACTTCGCCGTCGTTGGCCGGGGAAACATCCGCGTCTTCAAGACCGCCGAATCCGGCCGGGAGATGACGCTCTATCACGTGCAGGACGGCCAGCCGTGCCTCGTGAACATGCTCTGTATCCTCCTCGGCCGGCCCGCGATGGCGACAGCCGTCGTGGAAGACTCCACCGAGGCTGTCGTCTTGAACGGCGCGACCTTTCGAGACTGGGTGAACGAGCACGCCGTCGTGCGCCGTTACGTCTTCGAGACGATGGCTCAGCGACTCGTGGAGGTCATGACGCTGGCCGAACAGATCGCGTTCGGAAAGATGGACCGCCGGGTGGCGGGCCTGCTCATTCAACGATTCTCCCGGGACAGCGCATTCGCGGCGACCCACGAAGAGATCGCCGTCGAGCTGGGGACGGCGCGCGAAGTCGTCAGCCGGCTGTTGAAAGAGTTCGAGCGCATGGGAGCGATCGCGATGGCCCGAGGCCGGCTCGAACTGCGCAACGCGTCCCTCCTGCGGGATTTTGCCGATCGGCCCTGAGCACTCTGGCCGTCGGATTCGCGGGCCACCGACGTGCCTGCCACGATCACCGGACAGATTCCAGATGCAAGCTCACCAATCGTGCGCTCCCGGAAATTGCGCACTTGCGTGACTAAGTCACGGACAGCCCGTCCCTGCTCCCTGTAGAAGAGTTGCGGAGACTCCGACCGTTTGTGGAGACGGCAACCGACGGAACCGAGCAGGACGGTGGAACGATGAAGACGATCGCGACCTCAACGAAGAAGGGCAATGCCGCGCGCCGCCTTTTCCTATCTGGCTGCAGCATCTCTCTCGTCCTGCAGTTGGTCATGGCCGGCCCGGTGATTGCCGCAACCACAATTCCCGCTCTGTGGACCGGGGGAGGTCTCTCCGCGGGGACCGACAGCGCGGGCCAGGCCGGCCGGATCGCCAGCGATGATTTCGGCAACGTTGCCGTCGTGTCAGGACCGTCCGCCGGGCGTGACCTCGCCGTCACGTCGTATACCGCGACGGGATCTCTTCGCTGGCAGAGCGCCGTCAGTCCCTCGTTGGGAACGTTTCGCGGAGACTGGGTGGCGGCAGCGCCCAACGGCGATTTCGTGGCGGTCGGAACCAACGTCGACTCCCGCGGCAATCCACTCGGCATCACCCTGGTTCGCTGCGCCTCCGACGGAAGGCTCCAATGGCGGCTGGACCTCTCTCGCACCCGGCCGTTGGTCGCCCGGCTGCTGGTCGACAACGGGGGCAACGCCTATCTGGCCTTCAGCTCCGTGGGCGACGGCCAGGACATACAGCTGCACAAGTACAACGCGTCGGGCGTTCTTCTATGGTCGCAAGTGATCTCGACAGACTTCTTCGCCAACGACATCGCGACGTCGCTGGCGTTCGGCCCGGACGAGACCGACGTGGTGGTGACCGGGGACATCTCCGGCGGCGCCGCCTGGATCACGGCCGCCTACGACGCCACCACCGGTACCCGCCGGTGGCTGGTGAGGGCGGCCGAGGGTATCGCCGCCCGGGACGTCGTCGTGGATGCCACCCGCGTCTACGTGACCGGGCAGGGCAACGTCGGAATCAGCGGGTTCTTGACCGTTGTGGCTTACGACCGGGCGACCGGAGCGCGCCTGTGGCGGAGGGACAAGAGGGCGGCCGACTCCCAGGACGCCGCGGGTCTCCGGATCGCACGGGCGCCCGACGGGAGCCTCGTCGCGACGGGTCAGACCCTTCGGGGCTTCCTCGACTGGTACACCGTGGCCTTCGAGACCACCGGGGCGGTGCGGTGGGAAGCCGTTCGAGACGGCGGTTTGAATACAGATGAGATCCCGCGCGGCGTGCTCGTGTTGGCGGATGGCACCACCGTCGTGACTGGTCGCGGTGGTCCCACGCTTCCGGGTGGCTACTGGCCGGGTGTTACGGCCGGGTATAGCCCGAGCGGGACGCTGCTCTGGGAGGCGTTTTCGGCAATGGAGACAGTCTGGGCCACGGCGCTTCCCAATGGCGACGTGTGCGCTGCGGGAGGCTACGACGCTTTCATCACATGTTTTCGCGTCTCCGGCTCGGTGCGGGCAGTCCTGTCGGCCATTCCCTCGACGGGAACCGCGCCGCTCAGCGTGACCTTCGATGGTTCCGGGTCGACAACTCCGCAGGGATTCGTGACGTCGTGGACGTGGTCATTCGGCGATGGCGCCTTCGGCACCGGACCTTCGATCACTCACGTCTACACGACCCCGGGAACCTACACGGCGTCGTTGACGGTCGCCGATAGCAACGGCGCTTCGAGCACGGCCACGGGTTCGATCGTCGCCAAGCCGCTGCCGCCGGCAGCGCCCTCGGGCCTGACCGCCTCGCGCTCGGGGTACCTGATTCTCCTCAACTGGCAGGACAACTCTTCGAACGAGACACTCTTCTACATCGAGCGGTGCACGGGCGCGGGCTGCACGAACTTCGACAGCTTCGTCGCGACGCAGTGGCCCAATACCCCGAGCTACACCGATTACGGAGTCATTGCCGGGCAAAGCTACAGCTACCGAGTCCGCGCGCACAACAGCGGTGGCGATTCTCCGTATTCCAACATCGCGACCATCGTCGCAGGGTCCGGCAACCTACCGCCGACAGCGGTCATGTCCGCCAGTCCCGCGACGGGTTCCGCACCTCTCAACGTAACCTTCGATGGCTCCGGATCGACTGACCCCGACGGCACGGTGATTTCGTGGGATTGGTCGTTCGGCGATGGCGCCTTCGGCACCGGAGCCTTGATCACCCACGTATACACGAACCCTGGGACCTACAACGTGAACCTGACAGTCCGGGACAACAGCGGTGAGTCGAGGCTAACGAGCGGTTCCATCGTCGTGACGGCATCACCCTCGGTTGGTCCGGTGAATCTGACAGCCACAGCTCTGACGGGGAGATCCATCCGCTTGAGTTGGGCCAATGGGACCACCAACCAGACGGAGGTGAGAGTCGAGCGCTGCAAGGGATCCAGCTGCACAAACTTCACCCAGATCGCCTCCATACCAGGAACCGCGACGACCTACACCGACTCGGGTCTAGCGTCGAATACAACCTACCGGTATCGAGTGCGCGCCTTTGACTCGGCTGGTAATTCGCAATATTCGAATATTGCCGCAGCCAGAACGTCCAAGAGGTAATGCAAACGGCGAACAGACCATTCGGCGATCGAGGCGGTGACCCGGCTGCTCACGTTCAGGCGGCTGCCGGTGCCGACGCGCCGGAAGCCGCCGTGGCGCAATAGTTTCGGCGACTGGCCCAGCTGTCCACTAATAATTCGGCGAAATCAGGAAAAGCCCTAATAAAATTCGGCAGCGCCTCGCCGTCTCCGGTCCAAGAATTTTCTTCCATTACGAAAACCTTCGTATTAGGTTTGCGTATCCCACGGCGAATGAGCAAAGAGCCGCCCCGTCCCACGCAATCCGAACTCGAGATCCTGGCGGTTCTCTGGGATGCGGGTTCGGCGACGGTGCGCGAGGTCCAGCAGGCGCTGGACGCCCGGCGCCCCACCGGCTACACGACCGCTCTGAAGCTGCTACAGATCATGACCGAAAAGGGCCTCGTCCGCCGGGACGAAAGGGAACGGGCGCACCGCTATGCGCCGAAGGTCCCCCGGGAAAAGACCGAACAGCAGATGGTGGGCGACCTGCTCGACCGCGCCTTCGGCGGCTCCGCCTCGCGGCTGGTGATGCGGGCGCTCTCCTCCCGGCAGGCGACTCCGGAGGAGCTCGAACGAATTCGAACGCTGCTCGACGAAATCGAGGGAGAGAAACGATGAGCACCGCCGCGCTCTTCTCCGGGCAGTTCTACTCCGCGCTCGGGTGGGCGCTCTTTCATTTCCTCTGGCAGGGGGCGCTCGTCGCGGTCGTCTCGGGAGCCCTCGCCTGGCTCCTCCGGGAGCGCAGTCCCGCTCTCCGCTATGCGCTGTCCTGCGGCGCTCTCGCGACGATGCTGGCGCTCCCGGTCGCGACGGCGTGGTCGCTCTCCCGGCGCGCTCCGGCATCCCAGGCTCCGACGGCGGCCGTTGCGGCGTCGCGCGAGCTTCTCCTCTCCCGCTCCGATCCGTCGGAGGCCTTCGTCTCCGGTGAGGCGTTCCTCCCGGCGACCGTCCGAAACCGGATCGAGGCGCTGCGGCCGTGGGCACTCGCTGCGTGGTTCGCCGGGGTCCTCCTCCTCGCCCTGCGGTTCCTGGGCGGGCTCGCTTCCGCTCAGCGAATGACGCGCCGAGGGACACGGCCCGCGCCTCCGATCTGGCAGGCGACTCTCGGACGGATCGCGGAGCGGCTCTCGATCGAGCGATCGGTGAAGCTGCTCGAATCGACCGTTGTCCAGGTTCCCACGGCGATCGGCGCGTTCCGGCCGGTCATCCTCTTTCCGGCCACGGTTTTCCTGGGTCTTCCGACGCGGGGTCTGGAGGCCCTGATCGCGCACGAGCTCGCGCACGTCCGACGCCACGACTATCTCGTGAACCTCCTCCAGACCGTGGCCGAGACGCTCCTCTTCTACCACCCGGCCGTGTGGTGGGTCTCCGCGCGGATCCGAAGCGAGCGGGAACAGTGCTGTGACGATCTCGCCATCGCCGCGACCGGCGACGCCCGCACTTACGCGCGCGCTCTCATTCGCCTCGAGGAGATGCGGGGAGCGGCGCCGGCGCTCGCGGTCGCCGCGGGCGGCGGCAATCTGTGGAAACGCGTCCTGCGGCTCCTGACGCAGGTCCCGCCGGCCGACGACCGCCCGTCGGGGTGGGTGGCCGGGATCGTGGCGCTCGCGATGATCGTCGTCCTCGGCGCAGCGACGCGGGTCGGACCCGCGGGCGACCACGAAGCCGGCTCCGGAGACTCGATCGAGGCCATCGACAGGGGCGTCCCCGACGTCGTCGTGCAGCCGGGCGCCGCCGTCGTCGAGGACTCCGGCGGAAACGGGATGGAACCGCGCGAAGGCGAGGAACCGGACGTGCAGCCTCCGATCCCCGAGGAAGCGGAGATCGAGGACGCATCCGACGAACCGTCCCCACCGGTGATTCGGGACGAGGCAACAGAAACGGGCAGCCGGGCGCTCACGGCCGAAGAGCTGGACGACTTCCGCGCTCACGGGGTCACGCCGGAGTACGTCCGCTCGATCGCGGCGCTCGGCTACGAGCGCGCCGCGCCCGAAGACATCGTCTCGCTCAAGATTCACGGCGTCACCGCGTCCGACATCGCCGACATGAACCGCCTCTTCGGAAAGCAGCCGCTCGAAGACCACGTGTCGTTCAAGATCCACGGCGTCACGCCGGACGCGGTGCGGCAGCTGTCGGCACTCGGGCTCGGAAAGCTCTCTCCCGACGACGTCCTCTCCATGCGGATCCACGGCGTCGACGCCGCGTACGTCGAAAAACTTCGCGCGGCGGGCTATCGCGACCTCTCGGCCGAGGACGCGGTCTCGGCGAGGATCCACGGGGTCTCGCCGGCCGACGCGGAAGGATGGAGCCGGCTCGGCTATTCCAACGTCTCCCTGGAGGACCTGGTCGGCGCCCGGATCCACGGCGCGTCGCCGGAGTTCGCCGCAGAGCTGCGCTCTCTCGGATTCGACGTCTCCCTGGACGACGTCGTCGCCTTCCGGATTCACGGCGTGACGGGCGAGTTTCTCCGCGAGATGAAATCTCTCGGCTTCGCCCCCCCGTCGTTCTCGGCGGACGACGCGGTCTCGTTCCGGATCCACGGCGTCACGCCGGAGTTCGTGCGCGAGATCCGTGCGCTCGGGTACAAGGACGCATCGGCGGACGATCTCCAGGAGCTCCGGATCCATGGGATCTCGGCGGCCGAAATTCGAAAGGAAAACTCCCGCGCCGGGCGGCGGATCCCTCTGGAGGACCTCGTCGATCGGCACACCCGGGGAAAGGACGAAGGTACGGACGATGAGAACTGACGACCGCTCGCGCCGGGGACTCGGCATCGCCGTCGCGATTCTCGCGGCCGCTTCCACGCTCGCGCTCTCCCGGCCGGCTCAGGCGGCCATCGAGGGGCGCTGGATCGCCGAGTTCGATGAGGACAGGGACCGGGTCCAGCTCACCACGAAGCGCGGCTCGGGCCGGCACAGATCGACGAACTCTTCCTCTTACCCGGTTTCCGCGTTCCGCGGGCTCGCGCGGCCCGCTTCCGCGACACCGGCGCCGGCGCGGTTCGAGCTCGCGCGCGACGCGGGAAGCGTCGTCTTCGAAGGGCAGCTCGACTCTTCCGGAGGATCCGGACGGTTCTCTTTCGTGCCGAACCCCGAGTTCCTCCGCGAAATGGGACGGATGGGTTACTCGCTCTCCGAGGAAGACCAGTTCACGTCCGCCATGCACGACATCGGACGCGGCTTCATCCGCGGGCTCGAGGAGGTGGGCTACACGCGAGTCCCCTTCGACGACCTCGTTTCCATGCGGATCCACGGAGCGACGCCCGAGTTCATCCGGGAGTTGAAAGCTCTCGGCTACGAGCGCCTCTCGACCGACGACCTCGTCTCGATGCGAATCCACGGGGCGACGCCCGAGTTCGTGCGGGAGATGCGAGAGCTCGGATACGAACGTCTGTCCTCCGACGACCTCGTCTCGATGCGGATCCACGGGGCGACGCCCGAGTTCGTGCGGGAGATGCGGGCGGCGGGCTTCGATCGACTCTCGGCGGACGATCTCGTCTCGATGCGTATTCATGGAGTCAGTCCCGAGTTCGTCCGCGAGCTCAAGGAGCTCGGGTACACGGGCGTTTCGGGAGACGACCTCGTCTCCATGCGGATCCACGGCGTGACGACCGCGTTCGTGCGGCAGATCCGGGACCTCGGATTCCAGGACGCCTCCGTCGACGACCTCGTCTCGATGCGCATTCACGGCGTCAGCGCCGACTTCGCGCGGCGCGCGAAGTCGAAGGATCCCGGCGTGACGATCGACGAGCTCGTCAGCATGCGGATCCACGGACGCGACTAGCGCGTTATTCGCTCCGCGGCGCCCCGCGTCGGTGGCCTGTTTTTTGATGCCTCTCCACCGTACGAATTTCTCTGGGGAGGCCCGCAATGAAGTTCTTTCAGAGGGAAGCGGATTCGACGATTCGAATGGGCGCCATGCTGATCGGCGGCGTCGGGCTCGGTGCGGCGCTCATGTACGTGCTCGATCCGGAGCGGGGAAAGAGACGCCGAGCGCTCGTCCGTGACAAGGCGGTCCGCGCCGCTCACAAGGCCACCGACCGGATCGACGCGCGGTCGCGCGACTTGAAAAACCGCGCGAAGGGCGCCGCCGCCGAGGTGAAGGCGATGACGCACCCCGACACGGTCTCCGACCCCGTTCTCGAGGAGCGGGTCCGCGCGGCGATCGGCCGGGCGGTGGCGAGCCCCGGCGCAATCGACGTCGCGGCGGTACAGGGCGTCGTGATCCTGTCGGGTCCCGTTCTCGCGAGCGAGCTCGACCTTCTCCTCTCGACGGCCCGCGGGGTGCGCGGCGTCGAAGACGTCGAAAACCGGCTCCAGATCTACGAGAGCGCGGACGACGTCCCGGCCCTGCAGGGCGCCCGCGGTCCGAAGAGCAAGGCGGAGCGCGGAGTGGAGCGCTCCTGGCCCGTCGAGGCGGAGACGTAGAGCGTGGAACCGGTCGTCGGAATCTTTCGATCGGCGGAGGACGCGCGCCGCGCCGCGGAGGCGCTCTCGCAGATGGGAGTGCCGCGCGACCACGTCAGCGTCCTCACGCCCCGAAGCACCGAGGCCCAGGTCCACTCCGGAGTGCCCACGACGGAAGCGGAACAGCCCGGCATGGGCAAAGCGGTCGGCGGCGTCGTCGGCGGGGTTTTCGGAGCGACCGCCGGCATGGGTCTCGGTGCCCTCGCGGCCAGCCTCCTCGTCCCGGGCTTCGGCGCGCTCGCCGCGGCCGAGCTACTCGGTGCGGCGGTGCTCGGCGCCGGCGGCGTGGCGGGCGGCGTCGTTGCGGGCAAAGCGCTCGACGAGAAGCTCACCCACGGCCTGCCCAAGGACGAGCTGTACCTCTACGAGCACGCCCTTCACTCGGGCCACTCGATCGTGTTCGCGCTGGCGGAGGACGACGGACAGGCCGACCGGGTGCGGGAGGCGCTCGCGTCGCACAACGCCGAGAGCCTGGACGCCGCCGGCGAGAGCTGGTGGGTCGGGATCCGGGAAGCGGAAAAAGCGGACTACGAACGCGAGGGGGGCGACTTCGCGGCGGCGGAACCGGCCTACCGCACCGGGTTCGAAGCCGCGATGCGGACCCGTTTCCGCGAGCGCGACTTCGACGAGGCGGCGGACGACCTCCGCGACCTCTACCCCGAGCACTACGGCCTGGACGACTTCCGCCGGGGGTACCGGCGCGGCCGCGCGCACCGGCCGGGTCGAGCGGTCCCGGTCCCGAGTTCGAGGTAGCTGCCCGGGACCGACGCGAATAAGATCCGGCCGCAAGGTCGTGAAGAAACCGTTCGTTCTCGCCGCGGCGGCGGCGCTCCTCCTCGGCGCGGCTCCCCCGCCCGACGCGCCCGTGGTTGCCGTGCGCGCGGCGCGTCTGCTCGACGTCAAGACCGGGCGCTACGTCGAGCGTCCGGTCGTCGTCGTCCGGGCGGGTCTCGTCGAGAGCGTCGGCACGCAGGCTCCCCCGGGCGCGCGCGTGATCGACCTCGGGGATCGCACCCTCCTGCCCGGCCTGATCGACACGCACACGCACGTCCTCCTGCAGGGCGACGCAACGCAGGCCGAGTACGAGCAGCAGATCCTCAAGGAGTACCCGGCACACCGCGTGGCGCGCGCGGTCCGCGCGATGAAGATCGCGCTCGAGCACGGGTTCACGTCGATGCGCGACGTGGAGACGGAAGGCGCCGGCTACGACGACGTCGCGTTGCGCGACGCGGTCAACGAGGGGGTCGTCCCGGGTCCGCGAATGCAGGTCGTGGGGCCCGCGCTCTCGACGACCGGCACGTACCCGATCCTCCGCTTCCGCCCGGACTGGAAGTTCCCGACCGGAGTCCAGCTCTGCGACGGTGCCGACGGATGCCGACGGGCGGTGCGGGAGCAGCTCTCGTTCGGGACCGACTGGGTGAAGGTCTACGCGAACACCGGGGGGATCCACACCACGTCCGACGGATACATCGAGTCGCCGCCGAACTGGACGAAGGAGGAGCTCGCGGCCGTCGTGACCGAGGCGCACGCGCGGGGAGCGAAGGTCGCGGCGCATGCCACGTCGGACACCGGCACGCGCATGGCGGTCGAGGCGGGAGTGGACTCGATCGAGCACGGCACGTCCATCCGCCCGGAGCTCGCCCGGGAGATGGCGCGAAAGGGGATCTTCCTCTCCCCCACGCTCACCGTGACGGCGTACGTCGCGGAGCCCCGGGCGCGGGAGGGCCGGGCGATCTGGGCTGAAATCCCCAAATCGCAGGCGCGCTCGTTTGAGAACTGCCGCAAGGCCGGCGTGAAGATCGCGTTCGGGACCGACGCGGGCGGGTTCCCCTGGACCGAGATCAACCAGGCGCGCGAGTTCGAGCACGAGGTGCGCCTCGGCATGTCCCCGATCGAGGCGATCCGAAGCGCCACGACGGTCGCGGCGGAGCTCCTGGGCACGAGCGGCCGGGCGGGGGTCGTCGCGCCGGGCGCGTGGGCGGACCTCGTCGCCGTCCCCGGCGATCCGCTCTCCGACGTCTCCGTGCTGTCGCGGATCGACTTCGTCATGAAGGGCGGGGAGATCGTCCGCGCGCCGTCCCCGCGGCAGTGAGGTGCTGCGCGTCGGCCTGACCGGGGGCCTGGCGTCCGGCAAATCCACGGTCGCCGCGCGGCTGTCCGAGCTCGGCGCGGAGGTCTTCGACGCGGACCGGATCGTCGCCGAGCTCTATACGGCGGGGCGTCCGGGGGAAGCCGCCGCCTGGGACCTCTTCGGCGACGCGGTTTTCGACGACCGCGGCGCCGTGGACCGGAGCCGGCTCGCGCGCCTCGTCTTCGCCGATCCGGAAAAGCGGCGCGCGCTTGAGTCGCGAATTCATCCCCTCGTCCGCGACGAGATCGAGCGGCGGTTCGGGGACGCGGAGCGGCGCGGCTGCCCCGTCGCGGTCGCGGAGGCGTCGCAGCTCTTCGAGGCGAACACGGAGGACCGGTACGACCACGTGCTCCTCGTGGTCGCGCCGGAAGAGGAGCGGATCCGGCGCTGGGTGGCGCGGGGCGGTGACGCCGGGGACGCTCGCCGCCGGGTCGACGCGCAGATCTCTCCGGAGGAGGCGCGCCGCCGCGCCACGGACGTGATCGTGAACGATGGAACGATCGAGGACCTGAAGCGGAAGGTCGATGACCTCTACGACCGGTGGATAGGATAGGCAGCATGGCAAAGGCAAAGGCAAAGGCAAAGGCAAGAGCGAAACTCCCGGCTCTCAAGGTCAAGGACGGCGACGTCCTCCTCCTCGTCGGCACGATGAAGGGCGCGTTTCTCCTGAAATCCGATCGCGGCCGGCGCCGCTGGGAGATGAGCGGACCTCATTTCGCCGGACGCTCCGTGTACGCGATCGCCTACGACGGGCGCAACGAGCGACACCGGATCTGGGCGGCGCCCAAGAGCCTCCACTGGGGCGCAGAGCTCGTGAGCTCCGACGACTTCGGAGGGGCGTGGACCCGTCCCGAGGTCCCGCGCATCTCCTTCCCGAAGGAGACAGGCGCCTCGCTCGCGCACGTGTGGCAGATCCAGCCGGGTCTCGACGACGAGCCGGAGCGGCTCTTCGCCGGCGTCGAACCGTCGGCGCTCTTCGAGTCGCGGGACGGAGGCGAGAGTTGGTCTTTGAACGGGGGGCTCTGGAACCATCCCCACCGCGCGAAGTGGATGCCGGGAGGGGGCGGACTCTGTCTCCACACCATTCTGACCGACCCGGCGCGGCGCGAGAGGCTGACGATCGCGACCTCGACGGGCGGCGTCTACCGCACCGACGACGGAGGCGAGAGCTGGCGTCCGCGCAACCGCGGGATCAAGGCCTACTTTCTGAAGGAGCCGGAGCCCGAGTTCGGGCAGTGTGTTCACAAGATCGTGCGTCACCCGTCGCGCCCCGACCGACTGTTTCTCCAGCATCACTTCGGCATCTACCGCTCGGACGACGGCGGTGACTCGTGGCGCGAGGCGTCGAAGGGCGTCCCGTCGGACTTCGGCTTCCCGGTCGCGATGCATCCGCACGACACCGAAACTGTCTACGTGCTGCCCTTGAAGGCCGACGAGTTCCGCTGTCCGCCGGACGGGAAGCTGCGGGTGTACCGGACGCGGGACGGAGCGCGCTCGTGGAAGCCGCTCACGCGCGGCCTGCCGCAGGAGGACTGTTTCGACACGGTGCTCCGCGACGCGATGACCACGGACGAGGAGGATCCGGCCGGCGTGTACTTCGGCACGCGCAACGGCCGGCTGTACGGCTCCCGCGACGAAGGAGACACCTGGTCGGTCATCGAGGAGAGCCTGCCGCCCATCACGTGCGTCCGCGCCGTGACGGTGCGGAACGTCGAGGGCCGGCGGCGCGCTCCCGTGCGGAAGCGCCGCCGCGCGAAAGCGGCGTGATGGCGGTGCGGTTCTTCGTCCCCGGCCCGCTGCGCGAGTTCGCGGGCGGGCGCTCGGAGATCGCCCTCGCCGCGAAGCCGCGGACGCTCAAGGAGGCGCTCGACCTGCTCGGGCGGGACTTCCCCGGAGTCGCGCGGCGCGTTCTCGATGAGCAGGGCGAGGTCCGCGCGCACGTGAACCTCTTCGTCGAAGGCGAGTGCGTCCGGTTCGGCGACGGCCTGGAGACCCC
>DATIBN010000153.1:0-12357 GCA_035457525.1 Thermoanaerobaculia bacterium
TACGTCGCGATCGCGAACGTGCGATACGTCTGCGGGATCTTCGACTTGAGCCCGCCCATCTTGCGGATGTCCTGCTCGCCGCTCATCGCGTGAATCACCGAGCCGGAGCCGAGGAAGAGACAGGCCTTGAAGAACGCGTGCGTGACGAGGTGGAAGATGCCCGCGGCCCACGCGCCGACGCCGACGCCGACGAACATGAAGCCGAGCTGCGACACCGTCGAGTACGCCAGGACCTTCTTGATGTCGTTCTGGGCGAAGCCGATGATCGCGGCGAACAGCGCGGTGGCGGCGCCGACGCCGGCGACGATCATCATCACCGACGGCGCGGCCAGGTAGACGAACGACAGGCGCGCGACCATGTAGACGCCCGCGGTCACCATGGTGGCCGCGTGGATCAAGGCGGACACGGGCGTCGGTCCCGCCATCGCGTCCGGTAGCCACACGTGGAGAGGCACCTGGGCCGACTTCCCGACGGCGCCCAGGAAGAGGCAGAGACACACGAGCGTCATCCACGGGGCGTACCGGGACGGGTCGGCGGCCGCGGCCGAGAACACCGTCCCGAACTCGAGCGTGCCGAAGAGCGCGAAGACTCCGAAGATGCCCAGAATGAAGCCGAAGTCGCCGATCCGGTTGACGACGAACGCCTTCTTCCCGGCGTCGGCCGCGAACTTCTTGTGGTAGTCGTACCCGATCAGGAGGTACGAGCAGAGGCCGACGCCCTCCCATCCCACGAACATCAGCAGGAAGTTGTCGGCGAGGACGAGCACGAGCATCGAGAACATGAACAGGTTGAGGTAGGCGAAGTAGCGGCCGTACCCCCGGTCGTGGCCCATGTAGCCGACCGAGTAGACGTGGATGAGAAAGCCGACGAAGGTGACGAACGCGATCATGAGCGCGGACAGCGAATCGAGTCGGAAGGCCGCGTCCACGAACCACTCGGCCAGCGCTCCGGGAACCTGACCCGTCGACTCGTTGACGCCCAGCGAAATCCACCGATAGAGGGTGATCACGTGGTGGGCGCCGGACGCGAGCGCCCGGACGCCGACGTCGAAGATCGCGCCGAACGCGAAGACGCAGGAGAGCGCCACGGAGCCGACCCCCACGGCCGTGTGGAGCGTCTTGAACCTGGGATGGGCCTCGAGATGCTCGTGGGCGTGGGGATGCCCCGACTCCAGGCTCGATTCGGCCGCCGGCTGATCCGCGACCGGATGGGCCACGACCACGCCGCGAGTCCGGTGAGAAACGAGATACACGATCCCGTTCACCAGGAACCCGACGAGTGGGAAGAGCGGGACGAGCCACAGAAGGTCTTTCATCAGTCGGTCATCCCTGCATCGAGCTCGCCTCTTCCACGTTCAGCGTCCGCCGCTGCCGGAAGAGAGAAATGGTGAGCGCGAGGCCGATCGCGGCTTCGCCGGCGGCGATCGTGATCACGAAGACCGCGAAGACCTGGCCGGTCAGGTCGGAGAGGCGGCTCGAGAAGGCGATCAGGTTCAGGTTGACCGCGTTCAACATCAGCTCGACGGACATGAGCACGGTCAGGAAGTTCCGACGCACGAGCACGCCGAGGAGCCCGATCGAGAAGAGGAGAAACGAGACCACCAGGAAGTGGTTGATGGTGATGGTCACGGCTAATCGACTCGCTCCACCGAGCGCTTGCCGAGCACCACCGCTCCGATCATCGCGACCAGCAGGAACACCGACGCCACCTCGAACGGCAGGAGGTAGTCGCGGTACAGGATCCACGCGACCGCCTCGGTGTTGCCCGCGATGCGGCCGCCCACCGAGCGAAAGGCGTCGGGATTGGCGGCGACCTCCGGGAAGCGCTCGGTCCAGAGGACGTACAGGAACGGCAGGAGAAATGCGATCAGGAAGAGGACGGAGACGTCCCACTGGTGCTGGAACGCGATCGTCTCCCGGACCGTGCGCTGGTGGACGAGCATGATGACGAAGAGAAACAGCACCATGATCCCGCCCGCGTAGACGAGGATCTGGACCGCTCCCACGAACTCCGCCTTCTGAAGAAGGAAGATGCAGGCGACCAGGAGGAAAGAGGAGAGCAGGAAGAGCGCCGAGTGGATCGGGTTCTTCGCGACGACGACCGCGATCGCCGTCCCCAGGGCGAGGCCGGCGAAGATGACGAACGCCCAACCGGCACCGCCGGTCAGGAGCGCGCCGGGGACGGTTTCCGCCCCGGTCACCTTATCCCTGCTCGACGACGGTGAACGGCTTGACGTTGGGCGCCGCTCGCCAGTCGGTCAGCTTCCGGATGTCGAGGTAGAGCGATTCGTTCCGGTCGTAGGCCGCCATCTCGTACGTCTTGGTGGTGAGCCATATGGACTTCGGATTCGTCGGACATGCCTCTTCACACAGCTGGCAGAACATGCAGCGCTTCAGATCCACGTCGAAACGGTCGAGGACCTTGACGGACTTCCCCTGGGCATTCTTCTCGTTGTGCCAGTCGATGTAGATGATGTTGATCGGGCACTCGATCGCGCAGAGGGTGCACTTGATGCACCGCTCCTCGTCGAGGCGGAACATCCCCCGAAACCGGTCGGACGGAAGCTTCTTCTGCTCGGGGTACTGGATCGTCACCTTCTTCTTGAAAAGGTGCCGTCCGGTCACGGAGAGGCCGTCGAAGAGATCGAGCAGCGTCAGCTTGTCGAGCCACTTCTTGAGCGCCATCGTTACTCCGAGGCCGACGCCGGCGCCGCGGCAAGCCGCTCCCGGCGCGTCAACTTCTGCCGCAGTTTCGCCAGCAGGTACATCAGGACGAAGAGTCCGCCGAAGATATACGAGAGCACGAAGAGCCCGTTACTCCGGCCGGGCGTCGCGAGGATCGCGAGCGCGACGACGACGATGTTCGCCAGGGCGATCGGGATCATCCACTTCCAACCGAGCGCCATCAGCTGGTCGAACCGGTAGCGCGGGAAGGTCGAGCGGAACCAGATGTAACAGAAGAGGAAGAACCCCGTCTTGATGAGGAACCACCCGAACGGCGGAATCACCCCCAGGAACTTCAACGCCGCCACGCTCGGAAACGGAGGCAGCCACCCGCCGAAGAACACGGTCACGGCGACGCACGAGATCACGATCATCGCGGCGTACTCGCCGAGGAAGAAGAACGCGAACTTGACCCCGGAGTACTCGGTGTTGAACCCGGAGACCAGCTCCGACTCGGCTTCCGGGAGGTCGAACGGGTTGCGGTTCGTCTCCGCCACTCCCGAGACGAAATACAGGAAGAAGGCGAGCAGACCCGGGAAGACGAACCAGAGCCCGAGCCTCCCCTGCCGCTCGACGATCTCGACCATCGACAGCGACCGCGTCATGAGGAGCACCGACACGAGCGCGAGGCCCATCGGGACCTCGTAGGACACGAGCTGGGCGGCCGACCGCAGCCCTCCGAGCAGCGAGTACTTGTTGTTCGATGCCCAGCCCCCGAGGATGATCCCGTAAACGCCGATGGACGTGATGGCGAGCAGGAACAGGAGGCCGATGTTGACGTCGGCCGCGACCCAGAGGGGCGTTTTGATCTTCCCGATCTGCACGGCCGGTCCGAACGGAATCACCGCGAGCGCCGTCAGCGACGGGATGACGGCGAGCACCGGCGCGAGAAAGTAGACCGCCTTCTCCGCCTGTGCGGGAGTGATGTCCTCCTTGGTGACGAGCTTCACGAGGTCGGCGACGCCCTGGAGCAGCCCCTTCGGGCCCACGCGGTTCGGCCCCAGCCTCACCTGCATGAAGCCCATGAGGCGCCGCTCGGCGAGCACGATCACGAACCCGACGATCGCCGGGACGACCGCCACGAGGATCAGGACCTTCAGGTAGGTCAGCACGGCGGGCGTGAGCTTCACCGGTCCACCTCGCCGAGCACGATGTCGATGGTGCCGATCAGCGCGACGAGGTCGCTCACCAGGTGGCCCTTGGCGAGCCGCGGCAGCGCCTGGAGGTTGATGAAGGACGGGGGGCGGACGTGCATCCGGTACGGCCGGTTCGTGCCGTTGGAGACGCAGTAGAACCCGAGCTCGCCCTTGGGCGACTCGATCGACGCGTAGACCTCCTCGGCGAGCGGCTTGATGACGCGCGGGACCTTCCCCCGGATCTCTCCCGGCTCCAGGCGGTCCAGGCACTGCTTGATGATCCGGACGCTCTGCCGCATCTCCTGGACGCGGACGACGTACCGGTCGTAAGTGTCGCCGTTGACCCGCGTCGGGATCGCGAAGTCGAGCTCGTCGTAGCACTCGTACGGCTGCGCGCGGCGCAGGTCCCATTCCACGCCGGAAGCGCGCAGGACTGGTCCCGTCACTCCCCACTCGATGCACTCCTCGCCCGAGATCACGCCGACGTCGACGGTGCGCTTCTTCCAGATGCGGTTCTCGGTCAAGAGCTGCTCGTAGTCGTCGATGCGCGAGGGCAGGTCGTCGATGAACTCGGTCAGGCGCTCGATCCACCCCGCCGTGAGGTCGAACGGAAGGCCGCCGATGCGCATGCAGTTCAGGGTCAGGCGGGCGCCGCAGTACTCCTCGAAGAAGTCGAGGATCTGCTCGCGCTCGCGGAACGCGTACCAGAACGGGGTCACCGCCCCGAGGTCGATGCCGGACGTGCCGAGCCACACGAGGTGCGAGGAGAGGCGCTGCAGCTCGTCTAAGATGACGCGGACGAGCTGCGCGCGCCGCGGGATCTCGACGCCGAGCAGCTTCTCGACCGTGAGGCAGTACGCGTGGTTGTTCGTGGCCGCCGCGACGTAATCGAGCCGGTCCGTGTGCGGGATCCCCATCGGGTAGGTCTCGGTCTCGAAGAGCTTCTCGGTGCCGCGGTGGAGATACCCGATGTCCGGCTTCGTCTCGATGATCTTTTCCCCGTCCACCCGGACGACGAGGCGCAGCACACCGTGAGTCGATGGGTGCTGCGGCCCGAAGTTCAGCTCCATCTCCTGGACGTCGAAGAGCGTCGGCGGGTGGAGCGAGACCGGAACCGACTCGGCCGCCGAAAGAGCGGCGGTCCGGACCTCTTCGGCGGTCCGCAGCGCGAGACCCTTTTCGGTCTCGGAGATGGGCCGCTCGTCGCTCACGAGACCGCCTTCGCATTGGGATCGTCGGGCGACGGGCCGCCCCCCTCGGGCCACTCCTCCGGATAGACGGCTGCCCCGGTGTCGATTCCCTCGAGGGGAAAGTCCTTGCGAAGCGGGAAGCCGTTGAACCCGTCCCAGGTGAGGATTCGCCGCAGGTCCGGGTGGCCCGCGAAGCGGATACCGAACATGTCCCACGTCTCCCGCTCCGACCAGTTGGCCGCGAGGAAGACCTCCGAGATCGAGGGCACCTCGTCGGCCTCGCCGACCGCGCACTTCACGCGGATCCGGTCGTTCTTGGAGAACGAATAGAAGTGATAGACGACGTCGAAGCGCGGCTGCCGGTCGCGCCAGTCCACCGCCGTGACGTCCACGCAGTAGCGGAAGTCCTCCGTGTCCTTGAGATGCCGCGCGACCTCCGCGATCCGCTCGCGGGCCACGACGACGGTCACCTGCTTCGCGAACTCCTTCGCGGACACGACCGCGTCCGGAAAAACGGCGCGGATCCCGGCGACCCAGGGATGCGCCGACGCGTCCGTCGCCTCGACCTTCTTCGGAGGAGCCGGCTTGTGCGCCGCTCCCCCCGCCGCGGGAGCGGCCGCGGGTGGCGCGGTCCCGGCGTCGGCGTCGGGACGCCGCGTGGTCTCGTCGTCGGCCACGGCCCCTTCCTACGACGCCTTCCGGATGACCTTCATCCGGTCGATCTTCTTCTGGAGAGCCATGATCCCGTAGATGAGCGCCTCGGGCCGCGGCGGACAGCCCGGCACGTAGACGTCCACCGGAACGATCCGGTCCACGCCCTGCGTGACGGCGTACGTCCGATAGGGGCCGCCGCACGTCGCGCACGACCCCATGGCGATCACCCACTTGGGCTCGGGCATCTGGTCGTAGAGGCGCTTGACGATCGGCGCCATCTTCTCGACGACGGTCCCGGCGACGATCATGAGGTCCGACTGACGCGGCGTGCCCCGGAAGACCTCCGCTCCGAAGCGGGCCAGGTCGTGGCGCGAGTCCATCACCGCCATCATCTCGATCGCGCAGCAGGCCAGCCCGAACTGCATGGGCCAGATGGACGACCGGCGGGCCCAGTTGATGACCGAGTCGACCGAGGTCGTCAGCACGTTGTCTTCGAAGCGGTCGACGATGAGGGGCACTC
Source organism: Thermoanaerobaculia bacterium (assembly GCA_035457525.1). Classification (GTDB taxonomy): domain Bacteria; phylum Acidobacteriota; class Thermoanaerobaculia; order UBA5066; family Gp7-AA6; genus Gp7-AA6. The sequence continues at coordinate 6,225 of DATIBN010000153.1, forward strand.
GGGGTTCGCTCCTTATGTCGCTCGGTCTACGCCCAATCGAGGGCCTTGCGTTTCCAGACGTAGATGTAGCCGATCACGAGAATCACGAGAAAGACGAGCATTTCGATCAGGCCGAAGAGCCCGAGCCGGTTGAACATGATGGCCCAGGGGAAGAGGAAGATCGTCTCGACGTCGAAGACCACGAAGAGGACCGCGATCAGGAAGTACCGGACCGAGAACCGCGTGTCGTGGGCGAGAGAGGTGGCCTCGATGCCGCACTCGTACGGCTCGAGCTTCACGGGGTTCGGCCGGCGGCTCTGCAGCGCTCTCGCGATCAGGATCGTCGCGAGGGGAAGCGCCGCCGCGAGCAGCGCGAATATCAGGATCGGAAGATATTCGGACACCGGGCGGGCATTGTATCGGACGGGTCGGACCAGTCAAAACGCGAGAGGCGGCATCCCGCGCGACTGAACGAGCGCGGAGATCTCTTCGCCCATTCCACCGGGATCGACGAGACGGAACACGCGCCACTTCGCCGCCTCGCCCTCGGCGAAATCGAAGACGCCTCCGGCGACGAGGAACCGCGCCTGGCGGAGCGGACCCTCGCTCGCGAGGCCCTCCTCCTCGCCGATGGCGAGGAGCTCGTCCCAGTTGACGTGCGCCGTCAAATCCTGCTCGCCCGGAGATTCGAGAGGGTCGCCTCCGCGTCTTCCGCCCGAGTGCACGGCGAGCGTTCCTGCGGGGCGCGCGAGCGGATGGTAGAGGACGCGCGCACGGTGGCCGTAGTCGAAGAGCACGATTCTTCCCCGTTCGAGTGATCGTGCGAGACGGCGGTGGAGCTCCGCGGCTCCCGGGCGGATCTCGCTGGTTTGTCCGGGCTCCAGCGTGACCCCGAACCGGGCGAGTAATCGGCTCCACTCGGGAGGGGCCGGCGCCGGCGTCCAGACGAAGCGGCTCCCGTCGGCGTCGACGCGAAGCTCCTCGAGACCGGTTTCGGCCCCCCGGATCCGCGCGACGGGCAGGGCGTCGAAGAGCTCGTTGCCGAAGATCCACCCCCGGATCGGAGGATCCGGGAGCGCGGAAAGGACGTCGAAGCCCCGGGAGGCGAGCGCGCTGCCCGCGGCACGTGCCCGCTCGACGGCGGCGAGTCGGGTCCGCGCAGCGGCCGCCGGCGACTCCCGCTGGAGAGCCCGGGCGAAATCGTCGAGGAGCTCCCCCTCCCCCGCCCCCACCTCGAGAAAGGTGAGATCCCCCACCAGGGCCTCCGCGTCCCGCGCGAAGAGCCGCGCCAGGACGGCGGCGAACGCGGGCGAGACCGACGGAGACGTCACGAAATCGCCCCCCTCGCGGATCGGCGCGCCCTTCGAGTAGTAGCCGTCCTCCGGGTCGTAGAGCGCGGCCTCCATGAAGTCGGCGAACGAGATCGGACCCTCGCGCCGGATGCGCTGGCGCAAGCGCTCGGCGAGGTCGTGAGGCACGGGGCTCGCATTATATTTTCGGGGTGAGGACCCTCTCGCGTGTCGGAAGCGCACTCGCGGTCCTCGCCCCTCTCCTCTTCGCCGGGTGCGCCTCGCGGAAGCTCCCTCTGCCGACCCTGGAGGACTACTCGGATCGAGTCTCGATCTGGGCGGAGCGCTTTCTCGAGGACTGGAAGTCGGGAGCGAAAGATCCCTCTCTCTACGCGGCGAGCTTCCGGTGGAGCGGACCGCTTCCCGGCGACGCGCTGGCGGCAGCGCCGTCGCGGGCGCCGCTCGAGATCCGGGTGTACAGGGCAAAGGCCGCCCCCTCACCCCCATCCCCTCTCCCGGGGGGAGAGGGGGGTATGGAGCTCCGCCGGAGGCTCGCGGAGATCCGCTCCCGCTTCGCGACCCTGGGCCGCACGGAGAACATCCTCTTCGATTTCCGCCGCCGCGGCGAAAGGCGCGACGTGCTCCTCTCGCTCCTCCTGACGGGGCGCGACGCGGACGGCCGGCTACGCCAGGAGGGGGGAAAGGTCCGCGCGCTCCTCACCCCGGATGGTCGCGGGAACTGGGGGCTCGAGTCCGCCGCTCTCGTCGAATGGGTCTCCGCCTCCGCCCCGACGCCGCTCTACGAGGACGTCACCCGGGAAGCCGGGCCCTTTCCCGCGCACCGGGCGTTCCTTCCCAATGCCGCGCGGAACATCCCGATCCCGGGGGAGCACATGCCTCCGGGGGTCGCCGTACTCGACGCCGACGGCGACGGGCGCGAGGACCTGTTCGTGCCGGGGGGCGACGGCAACCGGCTCTGGAGAAACCGCGGCGGCGGGCGGTTCGAGGACGTCACGGTGAAGGCCGGCGTCGGCGGACAGAAGGGCGAAGGGATCGGCGCGCTCGCGTTCGACTACGACAACGACGGCGACACGGACCTCTACGTGACCTACCTCTTCCAGCCCAATCTGCTCTACCGCAACCGCGGCGATGGATCGTTCGACGAGGTCGGCGTCGAGGCCGGCGTCGCTCGGAACGACTACTCGACCTCCGCCGCCGCGCTCGACTACGACCGGGACGGCGACGCCGACCTGTACGTCCTGGTCTACGGGCCGCCGGACCGGGGCCCGAACATCCAGGCGAACAACGCGCCGCCCAACCACCTCTTTCGAAACGAGGGAAACGGGAAGTTCACCGACGTCTCGAAGGAGTCGGGGACGGACGACGAGAGGTGGGGCCTCGCCCTGCAGGCGGCGGACTTCGACGGCGACCTGTGGCCCGACATCTACGTCGCCAACGACTTCGGGGTGAACACGTACCTCCACAACCAACGTAACGGCACGTTCCGGGACCGCGCGAAGGCCGCGGGCGTTCTGGATCCCGGATTCGGGATGGGTGTCACGGTCGACGATTACGACGCGGACGGCCGTCTCGACTTCTTCGTCTCGAACTACTCGTTTCCCCTGAACTGGTTTCTGCGCGACCGGCGCTACCCCATGCCCGGGTTCCCGTACTCGCTGTTCCGTCCGCTCGTGTGGAGGCGCCTGAAGACGTTGTCCCGCGGCTCCTCGCTCTTCCGCGGGACGCCGTCCGGCCGGTTCGAGCGGACGTCGGACGACGCGGACGTGTGGGACACGTCGTGGTCGTGGGGTTCGGTGTTCGTGGACGGCGACCTCGACGGCCGGGCGGACCTCTCCGTCGTCAACGGGATGGTGACGGGGAAGAACCCGCGCGAGCGCGAGATCGACTTCTGGAACCTCATGAGCTCCGAGTACAAAAAGTTCGAAAAGGGGATCGCGACCGCCGACTTCGGCGACGACTCCCTGTGGGGGCGTCCCCCGAAGCGCTTCTACAAGAACCTCGACGGACGGCGCTTCGCGGAGGTCGCCGCGGTGACGGGCCTCGAGTCGGACGCCAACCAGCGCGGCCTCGTCGTCTTCGACGCCGACGGCGACGGCAGCCCGGACCTCTTCGCCACCGGCTTTCTCTCGAAGCCGACCCTCTGGATGAACCGGAACCCGTCGCGCGCCCGGACGCTCGTGGTGACGCTGCAGGGATTGCCCGCCGCGAAAAACCGATATCGCACGACGCGCGACGCGCTCGGCGCGGTCGTCACCGTCGAGGCGGGCGGCCTCTCCCGGACACAGGTCGTCTCGGCGGGCTATTCGTTCCTGTCCTCCGGCTCCAAGAGTCTCTTCTTCGGCCTCGGCGACGCCGAACGCGCGGACCGGGTGACGATCCGGTGGCCGTCGGGAAAGACGTCGCTGGTCCGGGACGTGGAGGCCGGGAAGCTCGCGCTCTGCGAGCCGGTGGACGAGGAGACGGCCTCGCCCTAGCGGCGCAGCAAGGCGAATCCGGCGACAGCGAGGAGTCCGACGAGGGCGACGCGAGCGACGTCGCCCATCGTCGGGACTTCGACGGAAGGTGCGCCACCCGGGAGCTCGGCCGGGAAGAATCGGACGATTCCCCCGAGTGCCGTGAACCACATGGAACCGCCAGGCCCTCGAGTGACCTTCGCCCCGTCGCCGATCCGGAATTCCGCGGCAAGCTCGTAACGGGTCTGGGCTCCGTTGACGGAGACCCGAAGGATCGCGTCTCGATCGGGGGGAGGCGTGCAGGGAGACGGGATGCAAAGCCACGTCTCGTCGACCGCCATCCACAAGTTGCCGTCCGGTCCCGTCGCGACCGAGGTGACGCCGTTTCCCCGATCGCCGGCCAGGCGAAATTCCGTGATCGCGCCCGAGGTCGTGATCCGGCCGAAGATCCGATCGGCCACCCCGTACCAGACGTTTCCGTCCGGACCGAGCGCGCACCCCAACCCGAAGGAGGTGCCGGGCCTCGGGAAGATCGTCGCGTCGCCGGAGAGAGTCAACTTCCCGATGCCGGGGGGAGAGCCCAGATACGTCGTGAACCACAGATTTCCGTCCGAGCCGACGGACAGACCGAATGCCGAAGAAGAGACCGCGTACTCGGTGAACACGCCCGAGAGGGTCATCCGCCAGACCGAGTCACGGCGAAAATCGGAGAACCAGATCGCGCCGTCCGGACCGACGACGATCGTTCCCGGACCGGCGTCCGCCGCGGGAATCGGGTACTCGGTTATCGAGCCGGCCGGAGAGATCCGCCCGACTGCGGGCACGTCCTCTTCGAGAAACCAAAGATTGCCGTCGGGTCCCGCGACGATGTCACCGGGACGCGATCCGGCAGTCGCCAAATCGAACTCGGTGAGCGCGCCGGCCGGAGTCATGCGGCCGACCCGGTTGTCCACCGTAAACCAGACGTTGCCGTCCGGGCCCAGGCAAATGCCCTTGAGCTGCTGATGCGCCGGATCCGCGACCGGAAAGAGAACGAACTGCGCAGAAGAGATCGCTGATAGGCCGCACCCGATGACTACCGACAGCAGGACCCCCGGTCCCGGTTTCACGTTCGAGCCAGCATACGCTCTCCGGACCCGGTGATACCCTCGTCTCTCTTCAGAAAATGGAGGTTTGGCAATGATCCGACTCGCACGCCCGGCTCTTGCCCTCGCGCTCGCCGCCGTCCTCTCGCCGCTCGCCGCCGCTGAAGACCTGACGGTCGTCTCCAAGGTCACGGTGGGCGACAAGTCCGGCACGTCGACGCAGTACATGTCGTCGACGAAGTCGAAGTCGAGTGACGCGGAGAACGACACGATCATCGATTTTCCAACCGGTGCCATGACCTTTATCGAGCACAAGAGCAAGAGTTACTGGCAGACGACTCTCGAGGAGATGGCGTCCTACATGGATCGGCTGTACCGGGACGTGAAAGACAACCCGATGCTCGCCGGCATGTTCGGCGGAGACGAGCCGGTGACGGTTACGAAGGGGAAGGGCTCCCGAAAAATCGCGGGCTACGCCTGCGACGACTACACGCTGAAGATGGGCGACAACTTCGTGTTCGACATCTGCGCCGCGCCGGCCCTGCAGCCGCCCCCGCAGTACTACGAAGGACGGAAGCTCTCGTACGCGGCGATGGGCCCGGCCGGCAAGCGGTTCTCGAAGATGTTCGACGAGATGAAGAAGATCAAAGGGTATCCGCTCGCCTCGGACATGGACGTCGACATGGGGATGATGAAGATCCGGTCGACCTCCGAGGCGACCGAAGTGAAGAAAGGTGCGGTTCCCGCCTCGACGTTCGAGGTGCCGGCCGGATACAAGAAGAAGAAGTCGCCGTTCCAGCGCTGAGACGGGCTACCGGGCGGCCGTGGCGCGCGCCTTCTCCTGCGCGTCGACCACCGCGATCGCGGCCATGTTCACGATGTCGGCGACCTCGACCTCCCGCTGGAGGACGTGCACGGGCTTTCGCATTCCCATCAGGATCGGGCCGATTGCCTCGGCGCCCGCCAGGCGCCACACGAGCTTGTAGGCGGCGTTGGCCGATTGGAGGTCCGGGAAGATGAGCACGTTCGGCCGCCGTACGGTCGCCCACGGGTACCCGGCCTCGAGAAGCTCCGGGACGATCGCGTAGTCCGCCTGCATTTCACCGTCGATCGGCAGGTCCGGCCGCGCGGCCTTGACGATTTCGACGGCGCGCGCGACCTTCAACGCGTTCGCGTGGGTGTTCGAGCCGAAGTTGGAGAAGGAGATCATCGCGATCCGCGGCTCGATGTCGAACCGTCGGACGGCGTCGGCCGTCAGGAGCGCGATCTCGGCCAGCTCCTCCGCGGTCGGGTCGATGTTGACGGT
>DATIBN010000154.1:0-11619 GCA_035457525.1 Thermoanaerobaculia bacterium
GATGCCCGCCGCGGGGTCGCCGCGCTCGCGCAGGCGGGCCGGGGCCGTGGCCAGCGTGAACGCCGCCGGGTCGCACGTCGCCACCTCGTCCCACGCGAGCGGCATCGACACGCGGGCGTCCGGCGTCGGTCGCACCGACCACGCGGACGCGACGGTGCGGTCCTTGGCGTTCTGGTTGTAGTCGAGGAAGACGCCGTGGCGCTCCTCTTTCCACCACTTGCTCGTCGCGATCTCCGGTGCGCGCCGCTCCACCTCGCGCGCGACAGCCAGCGCCGCCCGGCGCACCTCACCGAACGTCCAGCGCCGCTCGATGCGCACGTTGACGTGCATGCCGCGCGACCCCGACGTCTTCGGCCACCCGGTCAGCCCGCGCTCGACGAGCACGTCGCGGACGATCCGGGCCACCCGCCGCACGTCGTCCCAGGCGACGCCCGGCGTCGGATCGAGATCGATGCGGAGCTCGTCGGGATGATCGAGATCGTCGGCGCGCACCGGGTGCGGGTTCAAATCGATGCACCCGAGGTTGACGATCCACAGGAGCTGCGCCGCGTCGCGCACGACGATCTCCCGCGCCGTCCGGCCCGACGGGAACGAAAGCTCGACCGTCTGGATCCAGTCGGGATGCTGCTCGGGCGCGCGCTTCTGGTAGAAGGGCTCGCCCTCCGCGCCGTTGACGTAGCGCTTCAGGACGATCGGGCGCGCAGCGATCCCGCGGAGCGCTCCCTCGGCGACGGCCGCGTAGTACTTCGCGAGATCGAGCTTCGTGTGCCCGGCTTTCGGGAAGAAGACCTTGTCCGGGTTGGTGATGACGACCTCGCGGCCGGCGGCTTCGAGAACGGTCGTCTGCGCCTTCGCCACGCTCACTCCCCCGTCGTCGCTTCCCGCAGGGCCGCCTTCGCGAGCAGGCGCGTCGAGTCGAGCGTCGGCAGCGGCGACTCTTCGGGACGGACGAGGAGGGGGATCTCGGTGCAGGCGAGGGCCACTGCGTCGCAGCCGCGTTCGGCCAGGCGCGCGATCACGCCGTTGTAGAACTCGCGGGACGCGTCGGCGAACACGCCGTCCACGAGCTCGTCGAAGATGATGCGGTCCACGGTCCCGGCGTCGGCGGCGTCGGGCACGACCGTCTCGATTCCGAGCGCTTCGAGGGCCGGCCGGTAGACCGGCGCTCCTCCTCCCATCGTGAAGCGCGTCCCGAGGATCCCGACCCGCCGGAAGCCGCGGCGCCGGGCCTCCTCCCCCACCACGCGCGCGATGTGCAGCCAGGGGATCGGCGTCCCGTCCTGGACCTGATCCCACGCGACGTGCGCCGAGTTGTCGGGGCAGATCGCGAAGTCGGCGCCGGCGGCGGCGAGCAGCCGCGCGGACTCCAGCATGACCTGCGCGACGCCCGCGGAGTCGCCGGCATCGAACGCCGGCATCCATCGCGCCATCGGGATCGAGTCCATCGTGATGCGGGGATGATCGTTCTTGCCGACGACCGTCAGGGCTTCGCGGCAGATGGTCTGGTAGCAGAGCGCGGCCCCCTCGGCGCTGCAGGCGACGATGCCGATGTGCTTCATGGCCTGAGCCTACACGGGGGTCAGGTCTCCACTTGCCACATCGAGGGTCAGGTCGCCACACGCTGACGCTCGACGTCGGATCCCGGCTGAAAAATAGATCTGTCCCCCCTTTCTTTCTTTCCGAAAAATAAATCTGTCCCTTTTCCGCCTGATCCCAACGAATCTGGCGGATGGGGCGGCCTGACAGAATGATCCCGACGGAGGGATCGTGCCGGAGATCGCAGCTGCGGCGGCCCCGGTCCTCGAGGTGCGCAACTTGACGAAGGTCTACCCCATGGGGGAGGTCGAGGTCCACGCCCTGCGCGGCGTGAGCCTGACCATCGCCGAAGGCGAGTTCGTCGTCCTGCTCGGCCCTTCCGGGAGCGGCAAGTCCACCCTTTTGAACATCCTCGGCGGCCTCGACGTCCCCACGAGCGGCGAGACGCTCTACCGGGGCGAGAGCCTCTCGAACGCCGACGAGCGGCAGCTCACCACCTACCGCCGGCACAAGGTCGGCTTCGTGTTCCAGTTCTACAACCTCATCCCGAGCCTGACGGCGCGCGAGAACGTCGAGCTCGCGACCGAGATCGTCGAAGACCCCCTGTCGGCCACCGACGCTCTCGCGCTCGTGGGCCTCGCCGCGCGCGTCGACCACTTTCCCTCGCAGCTTTCGGGCGGCGAGCAGCAACGCGTGGCCATCGCGCGTGCGATCGCGAAGCGGCCGGACCTCCTCCTGTGCGACGAGCCGACCGGCGCCCTCGATCTGGCGACCGGCGTCGTCGTGCTGGAAGCGATCGCCCGCGTCAACGAGGACCTCGGAACTTCGGTCGCGGTGATCACGCACAACTCCGGCATCGGCGACATCGCCGACCGCGTCCTTTCCATGTCCGACGGCCGGATCGTGGGGGACGTCCGAAACGAGCGCCGTCTTTCCCCCTCCGAGATCCACTGGTAGCGATGCGCGCGCTGACGAAGAAGCTCTGGCGCGACCTCCGCCACCTGCGCGGCCAGGCCGTCGCGATCGCCCTCGTCATCGCCGCCGGCGTCGCGATCTACGTGGTGATGGAGTCGACGCTGGTCTCGCTCGACCTGACGCAGCGAACCTACTACGAGCGGTACCGCTTCGCCGACGTCTTTGCGTCCGCCAAGCGCGCACCGCTGTCGCTCGCCGCGGAAATCGCCGCCATCCCCGGCGTCGCGCAGATCGAGACCCGCGTCGTGTCGGACGTGCTCCTGGACGTGCCCGGCCTCGTCGAGCCGGCGGTCGGCCGCCTCGTGGGGATCCCCGCGCCGCGCCGCGCGATGTTGAACGACGTCTTCCTGCGGCAGGGCCGCTACATCGAGGCGGGACGCCCCGACGAGGTCCTCCTCTCCGAGACGTTCGCGAAGCTGCACGGCCTCGTCCCCGGCTCGGTTCTCCCGGCGATCCTGCACGGCCGGCGGCGCAACCTGCGAGTCGTCGGGCTCGCGCTTTCGCCCGAGTACGTCTACAACGTGCGCCCCGGCGAGCTGATGCCGGACGAGACGCGCTTCGGCATCGTGTGGATGGAGCGGCGCGCGCTCGCCGCGGCGTACGAGATGGAGGGCGGCTTCAACGACGTCGTGCTCCGCCTTGCGCGCGGCGCCTCCGCGCCCGAAGTCATCGCGCGGCTCGACCGCCTGCTCGAGCCCTGGGGCGGCCGCGGCGCGATTCCGCGATCGCTCCAGACGTCCCACTGGTATCTCGAGAACGAGCTCGGCCAGCTCCGTTCATCCGGCCGGGTGCTACCGGTCGTGTTCCTCGGGGTCGCCGCGTTCCTGTTGAACGTCGTGCTGACCCGCATCGTGGCGCTCGAACGCGGGCAGATCGCGGCGTTGAAGGCTCTCGGCTACACGAACCGCGAGGTCGCCGCGCACTACCTCGGTCTCTCGCTCCTCATCGCCACCCTGGGCGGCGCGATCGGCGTGGCGTTCGGCGCGTGGCTCGGAAGAGGGATGACGCGGCTCTACACCGAGTTCTACCACTTCCCCATTCTCGAGTACCGCCTCGCCGTGAGAGTCGCCGTCCAGGGGACCATCATCGGACTCGTCGCCGCGGGCCTCGGAGCACTCGGCGCCGTTCGCGGCGCCGCGCGGCTCCCGCCCGCCGAGGCGCTGCGCCCGGAGCCGCCGGCGCGATACCGGGAGAGCCTGCTCGAGCGCGCCGGCGTCAAGCGATTCCTGTCGCAACCGGCGCGCATGATCGTCCGCAACATCACGCGCCGGCCGGTTCGTGCGTCGCTGTCGATCCTCGGGATCGCTCTCGGCGCGGCCATGCTGGTCGTCGGAACGTTCAGCCTCGACGCGATGCGCCGGATCGTGGACGTGCAGTTTTTTCTCGCCCAGCGCTACGACGCGATGGTGACGTTCCTGGAACCGACCTCACCCCGCGCGTTGCACGAGGTGGAGCGCCTACCCGGCGTGAGGGAAGTCGAGCCCTTCCGGTCGGTCCCCGTGAAGCTCCGCTTCCGCCACCGCTCGCGGCAGGCCGCGGTCCTGGGCCTGCCGGCCGCGCCGCGATTGAACCGCGTCCTGGACTCCGAGACCCGTCCCGTCACGCTCCCGCCGCAGGGGCTCGTGCTCTCCCGCACGGTCGCCGACATCCTCGGCGCCGACCGCGGCGACGTCGTCGTCCTCGAGGTTCTCGAGGGCGCGCGTCCGGTCCTCAATGTCCCCGTCGCCGACGTCGTGGACGAGTACATCGGCACGAACGTCTACGCGGAGATCGGCGCGCTGCGCCGCCTGATGCGTGAGGGCGAGACGCTCTCCGGGGCTTTTCTCGCGGTCGACCGCGCCGCCGAGCCGGCGCTCTACCGTCGCGTGAAGAGGAGTCCGCGGGTCGCCGGCGTGTTGCTGAAGCGGGCCACGGTCGAAAGTTTCGAGAAGACGATCGCGCGGAACTTCGCGATCATCACCACCGTGAATATGCTCTTTGCCGCCGTGATCGCTTTCGGCGTCGTCTACAACACCGCCCGTATCTCCCTGTCGGAACGGAGCCGCGAGCTCGCGACGCTGCGCGTGATCGGCTTCCGACGCGCCGAGATCTCCTACATCCTCCTGGGCGAGCTCGCGGCGCTCGTCGCCCTCGCCATCCCGGCCGGCCTCCTGCTCGGTTACGTGATGTCGGCCGCGATCCTCGAGCTCTTCCAGACGGAGCTCTACCGGATTCCCTTCGTGATCGCGCCCCGGACGTTCGCGCGCGCGGGCTTCGTCACGCTCGTCTCGGCGGCGATCTCAGCCGCAGCCGTGCGACGCCGGCTGGATCGGCTCGACCTCGTCGCGGTGCTGAAGACGCGGGAATGAAGAACAACGCGATCGCCCGCCGCCGCTGGATGCTGTGGGGCGGCCTCGCCGCCGTCGGCGCCGTCGTGCTGCTCCTCGCGCTGCGAAAAGCACCCGTGGAGGTGGATGTGGCTTCCGTCTCCCGTGGCCGGCTCGCCGTGACGCTCGACGAGGAGGGCGAGACGCGGGTCCGCGAGCGCTACGTCGTCTCCGCGCCCGTCGCGGGCCGGCTCAAGCGCATCGAGCTCGAGCCCGGGGACCCGGTGCAGGCCCGGACGACAGTTCTGGCGACCTTTGTCCCGGGCGACCCGGCGCTCCTGGACCGGCGCGCGCGCGGCGAGGTCGAAGCCCGCGTCGGCGCGGCGCGGGCCGGCGAGCAGCGGGCCCGGGCGGAGAGCGATCGCGCGCGGGCGCAGCTCGAGCTCGCACGCTCGGAGCACACCCGCATCCGACGCCTGGCGGAGAGCGGGGTCTCCTCCCAGGAGGATCTCGACCGGGCGAAGCAGAACCTCGAGAGCGCGCAGAGCACCCTCTCCGCCGCCGAGCGCGCGGCAGCCGGCGCCCTGCAGGAGCTGCGCGCCGCGCAGGCGCGCGCGCTGGAGGTTCAGTCGGCGCAGAGCGGTGCCCCGTCGGAGAACCTGACCCTGCGCTCGCCGATCGACGGCGTCGTGCTGCGGCGACTGCGCGAGAGCGAAGCCGTCGTGCCGGCCGGAGAGTCGCTGCTGGAGGTGGGAGACCCCGCGAACCTGGAAATCGTCGCGGACTACCTCTCGGCGGACGCCGTCCGGATGAAGCCCGGGATGCCTGTCGAGATCGAGCGGTGGGGCGGGGAGCGGCCGCTCTCCGGCCGCGTGCGCCGCGTGGAGCCCGGCGGTTTCCTGAAGATCTCGGCGCTCGGCGTGGAGGAGCAGCGCGTCAACGTGATCATCGACTTCGAGGATCCGCGCGCGGCGTGGGCGGCGCTGGGCGACGGCTACCGGGTCGAAGTGCGGGTCGTGACGTGGCAGGCGGACGACGTCGTGAAGGTTCCCGGAAGTGCCCTCTTCCGCCAGGGGAACGGCTGGGCCGTCTTCCGCGTCGCCGACCGCCGAGCGGAGATCAAGACCGTCGACGTCGGCCACCGCGGCGAGCTCGAAGCCGAGATCCGGTCGGGCGTCTCCTCCGGCGAGACCGTGATCGTGCATCCCCCGGAGGACCTGAAGCCCGGCGCGAAGGTAAAGGTGCGTTAGGCGGGGTCAGGTCTCCACTGGTGCGTTAGGCGGGGTCAGGTCTCCACTTGCCACATCGGGGGTCAGGCCGCCACAGGTTCAGACTTCATCCGATCTCGCCGAACTCGCCCGAGCCAGCACCGAAACTTCTTTCCGCAGCCGATTACCCAGCCTGTCCTTTTCGACTTCCAGGTCGAACGAGGCTGCCGGCGCGCCGCGGCGCGCTACTTCCCGAAGTCCAGATACCAGGTCGCGCCGACGGTGTAGACCGCACCGTCGTGCGAGTCGCGACCCCAGACGTAGCTCGCCACCGACGCGAACACGTCGGCGGGGCCGACGTCGTACGAGAGGCCTCCGCCGACCTGCCAGTACTTGACGCGCCCCAGCCGGTCCCGCTGCGCGAAGAGGCGCGGCGTCGTGTACTCGCCCGGAATCCCAAACGGCTTTCCCGACAGCGAACCGAACCTCAGGCCGTCATGGGTGTTCTGCCAGTTCGCGCCCACGCGCGCGTAGAGCCGCCGCGTCGGCGCGTAGCCGATGTCGAACACGAGGTTGCTCCGGTCGATCGACACGCCGACGACCGTCTCCGGAAACGAATACGTATAGATCGCCTGAACGCTCGCCCGGGACAGAACGCCCGGCAGCCGCGCGCCGGCGCTCGCGCCCACCTGGAACTCCTGGAGATTCCGTCCGATCACGGCTTCACCCTCGGACCGGTAGTGGTGGCTCGGGTAGATGTATCTGACGTGCGGCGTGAGGGCGATGCTGTCGGTGCCCAGGCGATACCGGGCCATGAGCACGAAGTCCTGCCATCCCGAGTGCCAGCAGCGGCACGCGTCCACCGGCAGATTCGACGCCGGCGGCAGCGGGCCGGTGTACCGCGCCCACACGTAGGGAATCCCGATCGTCGCGGAAAGACGGTCCGTGACGCCGTACTCCAGCTCGAGGAGCGCGCTCTGCGAGACGCTCGGGCCCGCCTCGAGCAGAAAGCCGTCGGTCAGATAGTGACCCGTGTTGTCGACGTACTGCCAGGCCAGGGTGACGGCGCCGATGCCCTGCGGGAGAGTGAACGCCTGCGCGACCGCCGCGGACGGACAGAAACCGAGCACCGCGACCACCGCGGCCGCGCCGAGCAGACCCGCGCGCCAGCCCGTCACGGGATCCCCACCCTCCGGACGTAGGCGGCAAAGCGCGGGTCGTCCCGGACCCGATCCCACGCCCGGTCGGACTTCAGAAACACGAGCCCGGCCGACCGCTCCGCGAACGCCGCTTCGAGATTCGTGAACACATTCTCTCGCTCCCCCGCCTGAGCCTGCAGGCGCGCGATGTCGAGCGGGGAAACATAACGCTCTCGCGCGAGAGCTTCGAGATCGTCGAGGCGACTCCGGGCGACGGCGAGCTCGACTTCCTCCAGGGCTTTCGCGGTCTTCGTCTCCGCGAGCGCCTTCGCGCCATCCCCCTCGTCCGAGAGCCCGTAGGCCGTGCGCAGAGCGGCGATCGCTCCGGGGACGTCGCCTCGCCGGCGCAGCACGTCGGCCAATCCATAGTGAGGGTCGGGATTGGAAGGATCGGTTTTCGCGATGAACCGATATTCCGTGATCGCTTCGTCGATCCGTCCCGCATGGGCGAGGAAACTCGCCCGCATCAGCCGCGTGTCGAGACTTCCCGGATCGATTCGCAGAGCCCTTTCCGTCAGCGCGACGGCGTCCTCGTTGCGACCGCGCGCCCAGTAGTACAGCCCGATCGGACGGAATCCCTCCGAGCGAAGAACCCGCGCGTCGATTCCGAGCTCCCGGTATTCCGACTCACAGAACCTCCAGTCCCAGTCGAAGTAGAAACGGTGGTGAGCGATCGCGGTTCGCGCGAGGACGTTGCCCGGTTCGAGGGCGAGAATCTTCGCGACCTCCGCCGCCTCCCGCGGCCAGACTTCGGACGGGCGGGCCCAACCGTTGATCGCCATCGAAGAGTACGCGCCCGAGATACCGAGGCGCGCTTCCACGAACTTCGGGTCCGCCTCCGCGGCCTCTTCATAGAGCCGCTTCGCTTCCAGGTTGGCTTCTTCGGTGGTCTTCTGGAAGAAGTGGCGCGCCTTGAGCATGAGCTCGTACGCCGCGGAGTTCTCGGTGCCGTGGAGGCTCAGGGCGCGCCTCTCTTCCTCCGGCAGTCGCAGCCGGAGTCCGTCGGCGACGGCCAGGGCGATGGAGTCCTGCACGCGGAGAAGGTCCGAGAGCGGCCGATCGTACTTCTCTCCCCACAGGCGCGCGCCCGTCTCGGTGTCGATGAGCTCCGCGGAGACCGAGACGTCGTTTCCGCGCCGCGAGACGGACCCCGCCAGGACGGCGCCCACACCGAGCTTCCGCCCCGTCTCCAGCGGAGACGTGGATTCCTGAACACGGAAGACCGTCCCGCGCGCCATCACCTTGAGCGACCGCACCCGCGTCATCTGATCGATGAGGTTCTCGGCGAGCCCGTCGGAGAGGTACTCGGCCTCCGGATCCCGGCTCGCGTTCTCGAACCGGAGCACGGCCAGCGACTCGATCGCGCCGGCGGCGCTCGACGAATCCCGCCGGAGACGCCCGATCCCGATTCCCGCCGCCAGCAGCACGGCGACGACCGCGGCCGCCGCCGCGATCCTCCAGAGAGCCCGGGAGCGCGCCGCGGGGTGCGGCACAGAGAGAGTCGTGATCGGGGCTCCCGCCAGGATCGCCTTGAGATTGAACGAGAGGTCGCGCGCCGACTGGAATCTCTGATCGGGCTCTTTCTTCAAGCAGTGCAGGATCACGCGGGCGACGTCGGCCGGCAGCTCGCGGGTCAGCTTCCGCGGATCCGGCGGCTCGTCTCGCAGAATGGAGGACATCGTCTCCGCGCCGGTCCTCCCGGAGAACGTCCGCGCTCCGGTCGCCATCTCGTAGAGCACGCAACCGAAAGAGAAAATGTCGGAGCGCGCGTCGGCGGCGTGACCGGTCACCTGCTCCGGAGACATGTAGCCGACGGTTCCCATGACCGTGCCCGGCATGGTCGGCTGCGTCACGGTCCGCGCGGCCGTCTGCTGCGGCGGGGAGAGCGCTTTCTCGCGCCGCGCCAGGCCGAAGTCGAGGATCTTGATCCGCCCGTCCGAGGTCAGGAAGATGTTCTCGGGCTTCAGGTCCCGGTGCACGATCCCGCGGGAGTGCGCCGCGGCGAGCCCGTCGGCCACGGCCGCCGCGAGCTCGACGGCCTCCCGCCACGGAAGCGCCCCTCCTGCCAGCCGGCCGCGGAGCGTCTCGCCGTCCAGGAGCTCCGTCACCGCGAACGTCACGCCGCTGTCCGTTCCGAAGTCGTGGATGGCCAGGATGTTCGGATGGGAGATCGCGGCGACGGCCTTGGCCTCGCGCTCGAATCGCGAAAGCGCGACCGGATCGCCGGCGAGATTCTCGGGCAGGACCTTGATCGCCACGTCGCGGTCGAGGCGCGCGTCCCGCGCCCGGTAGACCTCCCCCATCCCGCCCGCGCCGAGCGCCGCGAGCACTTCGTACGGACCCAGGCGCGTCCCGGCGGAAAGGCTCATTGCGACGAGCCGTCCTCGATCGCGGTCTCGGTGGTGCCCGCCCGACGGTAGACCCGGACGACCATCGAAGCGGGCCCGATCTGGATCACGTCTTTGTCTTTGAGCCGCGCGGCGTCCCGGATCTTCCGGCCCTGAAGCTTCGTTCCGTTCTTGCTCCCGAGGTCCTCGATCATGGCGCCGTCGGCGCCGACGACGATCCGGGCGTGGCGCCGCGAGACCGCAGAGTCGTCGACCCAGATGGCCGCTTCCGGCTCCCGGCCGATCACGTTCTCGCCGTCGCGCAGGTGGATCTCGCGGCCGTCCCACAGAATGCGGCACGAAGTCCGGTCGAAGGGCAGCGGGGCGGACTGCTCGCGCGCGGGGTTGACGTCGGCGCGGAACGCGTACCCGAAGCGATGGACCGTCCGGATGATCTTGGGCTTCCGGGCGTCGTCTCCCAGGATCGCGCGCAGCTCCGCGACGAGGTTGGCGACGCTCGCATCCGAGACGAACGTTCCCGGCCAGATGCGCTCGTGGATTTCCTCCTTCGAGACGGCATTCGGGCGACGGGAGATCAGAAGGTCGAGAAGCGTGAACGCCTTGAGCGGAAGGAGCGACGCACGGCCGTCGCGGAAGACCTCGTGAGTCCCCGGGTCGAAGACGCAGTCTCCGAAAGCGACCCTCATCGACGGCTCAGAGTAACCGTGAAGATCGACTCCTCAGAGAAACCGGGAAGAACCTTCAGGAAACCGTGACGATTTCCTTTTCTGCCGACTCCATCTTATCGGCGTCCTGGTGTCGCTCTCACCGGGGGAAAGGATCCGTCCATGACCAGACTGCTCTCTCGCCCGATTGCCCCGCGGAGACTGCTCGCGTTCCTTGCCGCGATCCTGCTGTTCGCCGGTTCGAAGGCCCTGGCGCAATGCCCCACCACCGAGCTCGTCTCGGGCCTGCGGATGCCGCTCGGCATCGCCCGTTCCGATCCGGGCAACCTGATCGTCGGCGAGACCGGCACCTCCGAGCCGAACACCGGCCGCATCTCCATCGTCGATCCGGACGGCGTCCGCCGGACCCTTCTCGACGGGCTGCCGTCCGGAATCAACGACGTCGGCGAGCCGTCGGGGCCGGCCGGCGTCTTCCTGCGCGGGCGGACCCTCTACGTCGTCCTCGGCGTGGGCGACTCGGTCCTCCCCGGGCCCGTGTTGAACCCCGACGTGTCCTCGCCCATCTTCAGCTCGGTTCTGGCGATCCACTTCAGCGCCTCCGTCGAGAACAACACCGAAGGATGGACTCTCTCGACGGACGACTATGAGGCTCTGGCCGACGGAGAAACATTGAAACTGTGGAACGGGGCGGGAGAACGGATTACGGTCGAGCTGGTGGCGAATTTCCCGGACCTGACGGTCGACCCGACCTCGCCCAATGGACTCCGCCAGTCGAATCCCTTCGACCTCGTCGTCCTCGGCAGCCAGGTCTACGTGACGGATGGAGCGCGGAACCTGGTGTGGCAGGCGGATATCGACTCGGGCGCGTTCTCGCAGCTCGCCGCTTTTCCGACGATCGCCAACCCGCTGCCGTTCGGCCCGCCCGTCGTCGAGGCCGTTCCGACCGGAATCGCGCACTCGGATGGCCGGCTACTGGTGACGCTCTTCCGGGGGTTCCCGTTCCCCGCGGGCACGTCGGTCGTGGTTCAGATCGATCCGCGGACGGGGAGCCAGACCACGTACATCGACGGGCTCACGTCGGCGATCGACGTGCTCCCGACGAATCACTCGGGCGACCTGGTGCTCGAATTCAGCACCGACTTCCTGGCCCCCGAGCCCGGTCGCCTGCAACTGTTCGAGACGCCCGACGACGATCCTCCGACGCTCGTCTCCGACTGTCTCTTCGCGCCCACCTCGATGGCGCTCGACGAAGAGAGCAACTTGCTCTACGTGACCGAGCTCGCCGGCGGACGGATCGTCACGATCGACCTCGATCCGTAGCGTTCAGAGAAACCGGGAAGAACCTCGAGAAAACCGTGACGACTTCCCTTTTTGTGAACTCC
>DATIBN010000155.1:0-5257 GCA_035457525.1 Thermoanaerobaculia bacterium
GAGTCGATCTTGAGCGCGCGGAAGCCCGCCCGTCCCGCCGCCTCGATCCCTTCGAGCACGCGTCCCAGCCGGTCGAATCGCGTGAGTGCACGGAAGCGGTTCGCGTCGAGAGTGTCGAGTGAGACGGTCACGCGGTCGAGGCCGGCCGCGCGCAGGCCCTCGGCCTGGTCCGCGAGGAGGATGCCGTTCGTGGTCAACGCGAGGTCCGTCAGGCGACCGCTTCCGGCCAGCGCCCGCACCAGCCGCGTGAGGTCGCGCCGCAGCAGGGGTTCGCCTCCCGTCAACCGCACGCGATCGACTCCGAGGTCCACGAAGACGTCGACGAGGGTGGCGATCTCCTCGAACGTCAGGATCTCGGCCCGCGGCAGCCAGACGTATTCCCGCTCCGGCATGCAGTACTCGCAGCGCAGGTTGCATCGGTCGGTTACGGAGACCCGGAGACTCCGGAGCGGCCGTCCGCGGGTGTCGAGGGGAGACATGAAAGTTATAGTAACCGCTCGCGTCGCTTCGTCATTCGCGCCTTCGAGGAGGACCGTGCCGTCATCCATCCGCGTCGCGATCGTGACCGTCTCGGACGGCGTGGCTTCGGGAAATCGCGAGGACCGCGGCGGTCCCGCCTGTGAGGAGGCCCTCGCTCGGTCCGGGATCGAGCACGAAATCGTCGCCCGGCGGGTGGTCGCCGACGAGGAGGACGCGATCGCGGAGCTCGTCCGCACCGAGGCCGACGCCGGAGGTGCCGACCTGGTCGTCCTGACGGGGGGGACGGGTCTCTCCCCACGCGACCGGACGCCCGAGGCGTTGCGCCGCGTGATCGAGATCGAGGCGCCGGGCCTGGCCGAGAAGATGCGGGCGGACACCGGTCGGGATTTCGCGGGCGCGTATCTCTCGCGCCAGGTCGCCGGGGTGCGCGGCCGCACACTCGTCGTCGCGCTGCCCGGCTCCCCCAAGGGCGCGGCCGACTGCCTCCACGCCGTGGCGGATCTCCTGCCGCACGCCGTCGAGCTCGCGAGGGGCGAGCGCGCGCACCATCCCCGTCCCGACCCGGAGATCGACGAGGCTTGACCGCCCGGACGCGGGCGACGGTGCCCGGGATCGACGCCCTCCTGGCCGACCCGACGCCGATCGCCGGAAAACGAATCGGCCTCATCACCAACCATGCCGCGGTCACTGCGGCCGGAGTTCCCTCGTGGAAGGCGCTGTCGGGCCTTCGCGAAACGCGGCTCACCCGTCTCTTCGGACCGGAGCACGGCATCGACGGGGGCGCCGTGTACATGGAGGGGGTGTCCTCGTCGATCCATCCCGAGAGCGGTCTCCCGGTCGTCTCTCTCTACGGCACGACCCGGGAGAGCCTCGCGCCGGCGCCGGAGGACCTGCACGACGTGGACACGCTCGTCTTCGACGTGCCGGACGTCGGCAGCCGCTACTACACCTACAACTGGACCATGTTGCTCGCGATGGAAGCCTGCGCCCTCCTCGGAAAGGGCTTCGTGGTCTGCGACCGGCCCAACCCGCTGGGCGGGGAGGTCGAAGGGGCGCCGCAGGATCCGGACTTCCTTTCGTTCGTCGGACTGCATTCGATTGCCGTCCGACACGGGATGACGTCGGGGGAGCTCGGGCGGCTCCTGGCGGCGGAGCGCGGGCTCGACCTCGATCTCGCGGTGTCGCGGACGCTCGGCTGGGCCCGCGACGTTACGTATCGCGACACGGGCCTGCCCTGGATCCCGCCGTCTCCCAACATCCCGACGGTCGAGAGCGCGCGCGTTTACCCGGGCATGGCGCTGTTGGAAGGAACGAACCTCTCCGAAGGACGAGGGACCGCGCGCCCGTTCGAGACGTTCGGCGCGCCGTTCCTCGAGCCGCTCGCGTTGACCGAGGCGCTCGCCGCCCTGGAGCTGCCCGGGGTCTCGTTCCTGCCGACCCGGTTCCGGCCGATGTTCGAGAAGCACGCCGGGAAGACGTGCGGCGGCGCCTTGATCGAGGTGACGGACCCGGCGACGTTCCGGCCGTTCGAGACGGGACTTCGCGTCATCGAGACCGCGCGGCGCCTCGCCCCGCGCGACTTTGCCTGGCGAGGCGATCCCTACGAGTTCGACACGCGGCCCGCCATCGACGTGCTGACCGGCTCCGCGCGCTTTCGCGAATCGCTCGACGCCGGCGAGGGCGCCTCCGCCGAGGTTGCCTACCATCGCGAGGAGGGAAGGAAGTTCCTCGCCCGACGGGACCCCTTCCTTCTCTATCCCGATCACCGGCCGGCGCTCGTCGCGTTCGTCGGGGGGCACGACTCGGGCAAGACGACTCTCGTCGAGGACCTCGTGGGGCGGCTCCGCTCGCGGGGACTCGCGGTCGGCGCGATCAAGCACACGTCGCGGGATTTCGAGGACGACGCGCCGGGCAAGGATTCCCAGAGACTCGGAGCCAGCGGCGCGGAGGTCTGGGCGCTCGTGACCCCCGGAAGAGCGACGGTCCGCCGCCGGATCGGCGGCGACGATCTTCCCGAGGTCGTCCGCCGGCAATTCGTGGACTGCGACCTCGTTCTCATCGAAGGGTTCAAGTCGCTTCCGATTCCGAAGATCGAGGTGACGCGCGCCGGCGCGGCCCGCCCGCCCGTTCCCGGCGCGCTCGCCCGCGTCTCGGATGCCCCGGCAACCGATTCCGTCCCGACGTTCCGATTCGACGACCGGGAAGCGATCGTCGCCGCGGTCCTGCGTCTCGCGGGCCTGGACCGTGCCCGGACACTCGACACCTGAACCCGGACGCCGAACACCGGACCGCCGCCCATGTTCCTCGTCTTCGACCTCGACGGAACGCTCATCGACGGCTATGACGGAATCACCGACGCCCTGGGATTCGCGATGGAGCGGCTCGGGCGGAAGGCGCTTCCGGTCTCGCAGGTGCGGGGGATGGTCGGAGAGGGCCTCGAGCGCCTCCTCGAGAAGGCGGTCGGACGCGACCTCGTCGCCGACGGCGTGCGGCTTTTCCGCGAACGTTACGCGCAGATCGCGGACGAGAAGACGTCGCTGATGCCGGACGTCCCGACGGTCCTCGCGACGCTCGCGGCCGGAGGGCATGCGATGTCCGTGGCTTCGAACAAGCCGGCCGACTTTTCGCGCCGGATTCTCCAGGCAAAGGGAGTCGCTTCCCGCTTCGTGGCGATCGTCGGGCCGGAGCCGGGCGTTCCCCCCAAGCCGCATCCCGAGATGCTCGAACGGCTGATGCGCGCCGCCGGAGCATCTCCGGGCGGGACCGTCGCCGTCGGCGACATGGAGATCGATGCGGAGTTCGCGCGGTCGGCCGGCTGCCGCGTGGTGCTCGTTTCCGGAGGGTCGCGCTCCGAAGCGGAGCTCGCGCGCGTCGACGCGGACGCGCGGCTTTCGCGACTCGCCGAGCTGCCCGCCTGGATCGAGAACCTCCCGCGAATCGCTGCATCTAGAATCGGGTGATGAGCCGCGTCGTCGTCGCCGAGGAGCTGTCGCCCGCGGGCCTCGAGATCCTGCGCGGCGGGGGCCACGAGGTCGTCGAGGTCGCGGGCGCCCCGCGCGAGCGGCTCCTCCAGGAGCTCGCAACAGCCGACGCGCTCCTCGTACGAAGCCGGACGAAAGTGGACGCCGCACTCCTCGCGGCCGCACCGAAGCTCTCCGTCGTCGGCCGTGCGGGGGTGGGCGTGGACAACGTCGACGTCGCCGCCGCCTCGGCGCGGGGCGTTCTCGTCATCAACGCGCCCACGGGGAACGTCGTCTCCGCGGTCGAGCACACTTTCGCGCTCCTGCTCGCGCTCCTGCGGCGCATCGCGGAAGCCTCGGCGTCGCTCGCCGCCGGGAAATGGGAGAAGTCTCGCTTCGTCGGCAGTGAGCTCGCCGGCAAGACGGTCGGCATCGTGGGCCTCGGTCAGGTCGGCTCGCGGGTCGCCCTCCGCGCGCGGGCTTTCGAGGCGCGCCTCGTCGGGCACGATCCCTACCTCCCGCTGGAGAAGGCGCGGGAGATGGGCGTCCCGCTCCTCACCTTGGACGAACTCCTCGAAGTCTCGGACATCGTCACGCTGCACGCCACGGCGACCGAGGGGTCGACTCCGCTCCTCGGCGCGGAGCAGTTCCGCCGCATGAAGACGGGCGCGGTGCTCGTCAACGTCGCCCGGGGGAGCCTCGTCGACCGGGAGGCGCTTCTCGACGCGCTCGTCACCGGGCGGCTCGCCGGCGCGGCCCTCGACGTCTTCGACCCGGAGCCGCCCGATCCCGAAGATCCGATCCTGAAGCTCCCGAACGTGGTTGCGACCCCGCACCTGGGCGCCTCCACCGTGGAGGCGCAGGAACGCGTGTCGCTGCAGACCGCCGAAGCCGTCGCGGAGGCGCTCGCCGGCGCGTCGTACGTCCCCGCCGTGAACCTCCCGTTCCGGGGTCCGAAGGACGCCGGGGGAGCCGCCGCCTGGATGCGCATCGCCGAACGGACCGGGCGGTTCCTCTCCTGCGTCGCGGGGGAGCGGCTGACGTCGCTGTCGGTCGAGACGTGGGGCCTCCCCGAGGATTTCCTGAGGCCCGTCGCGGTTGCCGCGGTGAAGGGAGCGCTCGAAGCCCATACGCCCGAGACCGTGAACTTCGTGAACGCTCTCTTCGTCGCGCGGGACCGGGGCCTCGCGGTCTCGGAGACCCGGCACGAGGAGCCGGGGAACTACGCGCGCGCCCTCCGGGTCGCGCTCTCCGATGGCCGCTCCACGGCGAGCGCGCAGGCGACGCTCTTCGCGGGCACCGACGCGCGGGTCGTCGAGGTGGACGGGCTTCCCCTCGAGTTCCGGCCGGAGGGCACGGTCGTCTTTCTCCGAAATCGTGACGTGCCGGGCGTGGTCGGCAACGTGGGAACGATCCTCGGCGAGGGAGGGATCAACATCGCGAATTTCTCGCTGGCCCGGGGACACGGAGAGCGCGCCGCGGCCGTGATCGCGGTCGACTCGCCGCCGGGCGCCGATGTTCTCGCGCGCCTCCGGCGCGCGCCGGGCGTCGAGGAAGTGCGGGTGGTCAGCTGGTCGGCCGGTTGAAGGTCGTCGTTCTCTACGGCGGCCGCTCCGTGGAACGGGAGGTCTCGCGCATTTCTGCGCGCACGATCGTCCAGGCGCTCGACCGCTCCAAGTACGACGTTCTTCCTCTCGCCGTGGACGAGGCGGGCCGTTTCCTTTCCGCACCGGACTCCGCGCGGCTCCTCGCGGAGCGGTCCGTCCCCGAACACCTTCGCCGGGGAGAACCGGCCGGCGAGTCACTCGTTCCCCTCG
>DATIBN010000156.1:0-10289 GCA_035457525.1 Thermoanaerobaculia bacterium
ATCGACGGCGGCCGTGTCGCCGCCGTGGAGGCCGAGGCCTCGGCCGCTCCCGGAGCGCCCCCCGGGAATGCCACGACGTCCGCGACGCTCGCGAGGTTCCCCTGCGAGTTCATGTAGGTCTTCACGGCGCCGCTCACGGTATCGGTCACCGTGATCGTGTACTCGACGTCGGAGAGCGCGCCGTAGAAGACCCAGAAATGCTGGTTGAACGCCCGGCCGTCGACGACCTTGATCACGAGCTCGATGTTGTTGGACGAGAAGAACCAGAAGTAGCCGGTGTCGGACGTGAGCGGCGAGGCGGTTCCGACTCCCGACGTGCCCTGCGTCGGTACCCGCCACGTCACGGAGACGCGGAAGCGCCCGTCGTTCAGACAGAGCGAGGTCGTCGTGGCCGTGCAGGTCGGCGGGGGTCCTCCGCCCGTGCACTGCAATTGGAGCGAATAGTTCCCTGTCTGGAACGCTTCGAAGGAGTTTGCATAGATGGTGTAGGTGCCCGGCACGGTCACGTCGTATTCGATCCGGGAATTCGTTCCGTCCGGCCCGCCGCCGCTGTCGTCGTCGAACGCCACCTTGACGCCGGACGGGTTGTACAGCTCCAGCCAGGTGTCCCAACCGGCGGCCATGTCGATCCGCACGTGCTGACCGGCCGTGGCCTCGAACCTCCAGGCGTCGTAATAGGTGTCGTCACCGTAGGGACAGTCGTCGGAGGTGAGCGCCCCCGAGACAGTCGCGTTGCAGGCAATGCTCGCCGGCACGCACGCCGACGGCGACAGGGTCCGCACGACGCCGGAGGAGGCGCGCACCTCCCCTTTCCGCTGGAGTTTGAGCCCCGTCGCGGCGGACGCCGGGGCGCTCGACGCCGCCCAGTACAGGAGCGCAGCGCCGACGGTTGCGGCTCGGAGAAAAGTTTCGCGACGCGTCGGTCTCTCCGTTTGGATTGCCTTCATTCCCGGGGCTCCTTCCGAATGAGTGTCGGGTCTCGGACCAATAAGTGCAAGCGGGATACCACGCCAGGGACCCGTCGCGTCCGCCCGACCTCCGAAACGAAGGGGAGCGGAAAACCCGCTCCCCTTTCGAAGGTTCGATTGCCGGCGGCCTTGCCGGCGGACCGCTACGGGCAGGTCGCGAACGCCGCGGTGTCCTGGATCGGCGCGAACGCCGTCCCCTGAGGGTTGGTGTACGTGCGGACGGTCCCGTTCTGGGTGTCCGTCACGGTCAGGACGACCTGGACGTTCGTGAGTCCTCCCGCGAACACCCAGTACCGGGAATTCAGGACGCACCCGTTGACGACCTTGATGATCGCCTCGATGTTGTTGGAGCTGAAGAACCAGAACATACCGGTGTCGATGGTCTCGGGGACCGCCATTCCGCTCCCGCTCTGACCCTGAGGGGTCAGGAAGGTTACCGTGACGCGGAAGCGGCTGTTGTTCAGGCACAGCGTCGTCGCGTTCGAGACGCAGGCGCCCCCGCCACCGCCGGTACAGGAGATCGTCAGCGTGTACGCGCCGAAGACGTTCGCCGCGAAGCTGTTCACCGCGATGTACCACGTTCCCGTGGACGTCAGCGTGAGGACGATGCGGGCGTTCGTGCCGCCGCCGCTGTCGTCGTCTTCGCTGGCGACATCCTGCGCCGGGTTGAGAAGGAACAGGTAGTTGTCCCACGTCGAGGAGAGGTCGATGGTCACCTGCTGACCGGCGGTGCCGGAGAAGCTGTAGAAGTCGACCCAGCTTCCGTCGGAGAGCTGGCAGGAGCCCGGGTTGGTCAGCTGGTCGTTCGTGGTCGAGGGGCACCCGATACCCTGGACGTGGGCCTGATTGTTGGTGCAATCGTGGTGGGCCGGGCTCATCGACTGGAGCCCGCCGCTCTTGTGGGCCAGCACCGTTCGCAGCAGCTCTTCCTTCGCGGCGCCGACGATGGGTACGAGGGGCGCGTCGCTCACGATCTCGGGGCGTGTCCGTGCGGTCTGGGCCGCCGCCGGAACGACGACGGCCGCGACGGCCGCGATCGCGAGAAGGGGAATCCGAAAGACACGAAGTCGGACGTTCATTGCGATCTCCCTATCGAAAAATGGGTTGACCCGATCGTCGTCAGTCTCGCCGATTCGCTCCCGAAGTGATCTTTTCCCAAGTGTGCGCGGATTCTAGCAGAGCAATGCGTCTGCTAACGTGGCCGGATGCGGGCCAGAAGGAGAACGCGGCCGGTCTGCGTGTTGACCGTCGCCGGCTCCGACTCGGGGGGCGGCGCCGGGATCCAGGCGGACCTCCTGACTTTCGCGGCGCACGGCCTGTACGGCGCGACCGTCGTCGTCGCGGGCACGGCCCAGAACACCCGCCGGATCGCCGCGGTGGAGGCATTTTCGCCCCGTTTTGTCCGGCAGCAGCTCGACGCGGTCCTCTCCGATCTCGCGCCGGCGGCGGTGAAGATCGGGATGCTGGGTGACGCCGGTCACGTCCGCGCCGTCGCCTCCGCGCTGACGCGCCACCGACCTCCGAACGTCGTCCTGGACCCGGTGTTCGCGGCGACGAGCGGGACGCGGCTTCTTCCCCGCGAGGGCATCCGCGCTCTCCGCGACCGCCTCCTGCCCCTCTGCGACGTCGTGACTCCGAACCTCGAGGAAGCCTCGAAGCTCGCCGGCATCGCTATCCGGAGCGATACCGACCGGGCCGAGGCGGCGCGCCGGATCGCGGATCTCGGCCCGCGCGCGGTGCTGATCACCGGGGGACACGGACCGGGCAACCGGGTGCGCGATGTTCTGTGGGACGGCCGCCGGCTCCGGGTCTTCGACCACCGGCGGATCGACACCCTCGCTCTCCACGGAACGGGGTGCGTCCTGTCCGCAGCGCTCGCCGCGAACCTCGCGCTCGGTTTCGCGCTCGAAGACGCGGCCGCCCGCGCGATCCGCTACGTGAGCGCCGCCCTCCGGCGGGGCGTCTTTCCCGGGACGGGGATGGGGACGCCGGGTCATCCCTTTACCAATAGTCGAAGCGGTACCCCATCGCCTCGTAAGCGGCCTCCGCAATCGCAGTCCGGGCGCCGTCGCGCTCGGCGGACCGGTCGCGGTCGCGGTTCTTCTCCATCTCCTTGAGCTCACCGACGATCCGGTACTTCGCGGCCTGAACGAACGTCTTCGCGAGGCGGAGCTCCTCGGCGGAGCGGTCCGCGCCGGCCCGCGCCACCGCCGAGCTCGCGCGAGACAGGACCGCGAGCGAGGCGAAGAGATCCACGGCGACGTTCGCCAGCCTCTCCTGCTGGTACTCCCGTTCGATCACGGTCTTGCCGGACCGGGCGAGGAAAGCCTCGGCGGCGTTGGCGAAAAACCGGGTGTAACGCGCGACCAGGTCCGCTTCGGGAGCGAGCTGCGGCGCGACGGCCTCGAGATGCTCGCGCGCGACGTACCCGCGGATCTTGCGGCGGGCGTAGTCCGTGAGAATTCCGAGGTTCGACATCGGCGTCTTCAGAGCGCGGGCGACCTCCTCCAGGTCGGATCCGATGTCGCGGAGGCCCGAGAGTGCGAGGAGAACGCGCAGGATCTCGTTCGTACCCTCGAAGATCATGTTGACGCGGGAGTCACGCAGCGCACGTTCGTACGGGTACTCCTCCATGAAGCCGTTGCCTCCGGCGATCTGGAGGGCGTCGTTGATCGTGTTCCAGACCGACTCGGTTCCGAAGACCTTGCAGGCCGCCCCCTCGAGGGCGTAGTCGGAGAGGCCGCGGTCCACGAGGCCGGCGGTCATGTAAACGAGCGACTCCAGCGCATAGGCGTTCACCACCATGCGCGCGAATTTCCCCTGGATCATCTCGAAGTCCGCGACCCGGGTGCCGAACTGACGCCGCTGAGTCGCGTGCAGGATGGCTTCCCGAATCATGGTCTTCGACCCGCCGAGACAACCCGCGGCGAGCGAAGTGCGGCCGGTGTTCAGGACCTCCACGGCGATCTTGAAGCCGGCGCCGCGTGGCCCGATGACGTTCCCCGCCGGCACGCGCAGGTCCTTGAAGAGGAGCGGCACCGTCGACGAGGCCCGGAGTCCGAGCTTCTTCTCCTCCGGCCCGATCTCGATACCCGGCAGGTCGCGCGTGACCGCGAACGCCGTGATCCGGCGGTGCTCGTCCTTCGCGTCGAGCGCGACATCCTTGGCGAACACGGTGAAGAAGTCGGCGATGCCGCCGTTGGAGATCCAGTGTTTCGAGCCGTCCAGGACGAACTCGTCCTTTGCCGGATCGTAACGGGCGGTCGTCCGGATGGACGCGGCGTCCGAGCCGGCCTCCGGCTCGGTCAGGGCGAACGCGGCAAGTTTCTCCCCTGCGGCCAGGGGCGGCAGCCATTTCTTCTTCTGCTCCTCCGAGCCGTAGAGCAGGACGGCTTTCAGTCCGATCGACTGATGGCCGCCGACCAGGATGCCGAGCGAGGCGTCGGTCCGGCCGATCTCTTCCGTCACCCGGCAATAGGCCGAGGACGAGAAGGAATAGCCGCCGTACTGTTCCGGCACCGACGTCCCGAAGATGCCGAGTTCCGCCAGACCGCGCCGCACGTCGGCCGGGATCGTCTTCTCGCGATCGAAGCGGGCGCCGTCGAGTCGATCGCGCGCGAACTCCCGGAAAGCTCCGAGGAACGCGTCGACGGTCTCCTTCTCTTCGGCGGGCGGCTCGGGAAAGGGGAAGAGCACCTCCTCGAGGATCTCTCCACCGAAAAGCGCCTTGATCGGGGACGTGAGCGAATCGGGAAGTACTTCGGCTTTCGCGCTCATGATGCGGCCTCCGTGTCGACAGGCTGGGCAGGCGATCCATAGAAAGTCCCGCGGGCGTCGGCAAGCCGCCGGATCGACCGGGCCGGCTCGAACCGGGAGCCGAAGCGCTCCGTCAGCTCCTCGAGGAGCGACCGCACGCGCGGCAGGCCGAGCGAGTCCGCCCACCGGAGGAGTCCCCCGCGGAACGGGGGGAACCCGGTCCCCAGGATCATCGCCAGATCGAGCTTGCCCGGGCCCGGCACGACGGCGTCCTCCAGGCAGAACGCCGCCTCGTTGACCATCGGCAGCACCAGGCGGGACTCGATGACCTCCGGCGGATACCGGGGTGAGGCCGCGGGCTGCGCGCGGAGGATTTCGTAGGCCGTCCGGGACGGCCGGCCTCGCTTGCCCCCCTCGTATTCGTAGAACCCGCCGCCCGTCTTGCGTCCCAGCCGTCCCGCCGCGACGAGCGCCTCGTCGCCTCCCGACTTGATCCGATGCGGAAACGCCGCCTGGAGGACCTCGCCGGCCTTGACCGCCGTGTCGAGTCCGACGTCGTCCAGCAACTCGAGCGGCCCGACGGGCATCCCGAAGTCTTTCATCGTTCGATCCACGTCTTCGATCCGGGAGCCCTCGCGAACGAGCCGAACGGCCTCCGAGAGGTATGGGGCGAGGATCCGGTTGACGAGGAAACCCGGCAGGTCCCGCACGACCACGGGTGTTTTCCCGAGTCGCTTCGCGAGAGCGAAGATCGTGGCGATCGTCTCGTCGGACGACTTCTCGCCGCGGATCACCTCGACGAGCGGCATGCGGTGCACCGGATTGAAGAAGTGCATGCCGGCGACGTTCTCGGGCCGCCCGGCCGCGGCCGCGATCTGCGCGATCGGGATCGTCGACGTGTTCGATCCGAAGATCGCGGTGGGCGACACGACCTGCTCCCACTCCGCGAGGACCGACCGTTTCACCTCGAGTTTCTCGACGACGGCTTCGACCGTCACCTCGCATTGCGCGAAACCGGAGTAGTCGAGCGCCCCGGACAGGCGCGCCATCCGCGTGGCCATCTCCCGCGAGTTCAAACGGCGTCGCGCCACGGCGTCCTTCCAGATCTTCGCGGCGGCCCGGTATCCCTGCGCCAGAGCCTTCGGCTCGATGTCCTTCATGCGCGCCGGAAGCCCGCGGTCGGCGGCGAGCTGCGCGATTCCGCCGCCCATCAGACCCGCTCCGAGAACGCCCAGGCGCGAGACGTCCCGCGCACGGACGTTCGGATCGGCCACCCCGGTCTCCTTCTTGACCTGCTCGGTCGCGAAGAAGATGTCGAGGAGGTTGCGCTGGACCTCGCCCCCGAAGACGTTCGCGATCCGCCGGCTCTCGACCTCGAGGGCGGCCTCGATCGGCTTGCCGTACGTCTCCTCGATCACCTTGAGCGCTTCGAGCGGCGCGGGGTAGTGGCCGCCGGTCTGCCCGATGACCGTCTCGCGCGCTTTGTTCAGGATGATCCTCCGCCCGATGGGCGTGGCCTCGAGCGCGCGCTCGCCGGCGGAAAGCCGGGCCGGCCGCGGAGTTCGTTTCCCGGTGCCGATCTTGGAGCGGGCGAAGCGTCGGGCGTACTCGTCGAAGATCGGAGCGGGCACGGCCTCGTCCACGAGCCCGACCTTCTTCGCGCGGCGAGCGTCGATCTGCTTGCCCGTCAGGATCAGGTCGAGCGCGTTCGCGAGGCCCACGAGCCTCGGCAGCCGCGCGCAACCGCCCCACGCCGGAAAGATGCCGAGCCGCACCTCCGGCAGCCCGATCCGCGCGGCCGGAGCGTCCGACATGAGCCGCCAGTCACACGCGAGCGCGAACTCGGTTCCCCCGCCGAGGCAAACGCCGTTGATCGCCGCGATCGTCGGAAACGGCAGGCGCGCGAGCTGTTCGAAGAGCGCCTGACCGCGGGCCGAACCCGCGGAGGCGTCCTCCGGCCGGACCTCCGTGAACTCCTTGATGTCGGCCCCCGCGATGAACACGTCCGGCTTGCCGCTCACGACGAGGAGGGCCCGGACGCGCGGATCCTGCGAGAGACGCACGAGCCACTCGGAGAGCTCGACGAACACCTCCCTCGAGAACTTGTTGACCTTTTCGCCGGGAAGGTCGAACGTGACGACCGCGAGCCCGTCGGGAGCGACGTCGAGCTGGAACGCGCTCACATCGCCTCCACGACGACGGCGCCGCCCTGGCCTCCGCCGATGCACATCGTCGCCAGTCCGAATTGCACTTCGCGGCGGCGCATCTCCTTCAGGAGCGTCGTCACGAGCCGGTTGGCCGAGGAGCCGACCGGGTGTCCGAGGGCGATCGCCCCCCCGTTGACGTTGGTTCGGTCCCAGTCGATCTCGCCGATCGGTCCGCCCGTCCCGTAGCGGTCGTGCCACTCGCGCGAAGGGAAGACCCGCGCGACCGCCAGACACTGCGCGGCGAATGCCTCGTTGATCTCCACCAGACCGATGTCGCTCCACGAAACACGCGCGCGCTTCAACGCGAGCGGCGTCGCCGCGGCCGGCCCAAGGCCCATCCGTTCCGGCTCGACTCCGACGAACGCGAACCCGCGCACCTTGCCGAGGGGTGCGTAGCCGTGCGCTTTGGCCGCCTCGCCGCTCATCACGAGCGTCGCCGCGCCGCCGTCCGTGATCTGGGACGAGTTTCCGGCGGTGACCGTGCCGAAACGTGGATCGAAGTACGGCCGGAGCTTCGCGAGGGCCTCCATCGTCTGGTTCTCGCGCACGCCGTTGTCCGCCGTGGCCATCTCGGAGTATCCCGGCGGAACGGGGACGGGCACGATCTCCTCGGCGAGCTTGGCGCGGGCCAGCGTCACCCGGCGGTGGGAGCGCAGCGCGAACTCGTCCTGCTCTTCCCGGGAGATGTGGTGCTCCTTCGCGAGGACCTCGGCCGTCTCCCCCATGTTCAGGCCGCAGACCGCGTCCGTCAGCCCCTTCTGGAGGCCGATCTCCGGCTTGAAGTGCTTCGGCCGGAACTTCGCCGCCGCGGCGAGCCGCGCACCGAGGTCCCGGGCCATGAACACTTCGGTGAAGATCTCCTGGCTCTCGCGGGAGTACAGCAACGGGATGTTCGACATGGACTCGACGCCGCCGGCGATCACGGCATCGGCGTCGCCGGCGGAGATCCGGTACCACGCGTCGGCGATCGACTGGAGCCCCGACCCGCAGAGCCGGTTGACCGTGAAGGCAGGAACCTGGCGGGGCACACCGGCGTAGAGCGCCGCCACGCGCGCCAGGTTCACGGCGTCCGGCGGTTGCGCGATGTTCCCGAAGATCACGTGGTCGAGCTCCGACGGTTCGAGGCCGGTCCGCGCCAGCAGCTCGGTGATGACGATCCGCGCGAGGTCCTGCGCGGGGACGTCTTTCAGAAGGGTGCCGGCCTTGGCGTAGGGGGTCCGGAGGCCCTCGACGATGACGACGTCACGCGACATGCGCCTTCTCGGCCGCCTGGTACATGGATTCGATGAGTTCCCGATAGCGGCTTTCGAGGACGCGTCGTTTGACCTTGAGCGTTGGAGTGATGGACCCGTCCGCGATGGTCAGGTCCGTCGAGAGCAGCGCGAAGGCCCGGATCTGCTCGTGGTGCGCCTTGTCCGCGTTGTAGGCGTCGATCTCCTGCTGGAAGAGGCGGCGGATCTCCGGGTCGGCGTCCAGGCGTTCCCAGTCGACCTTCCAGTTCAACGACGCGACGTGGTCCCGCAGCCGCTCGAAGTTGGGGACGATCACGGCCGCCAGGAACTTGTGGCGGTCGCCGAGCACGATCGGCAGCTCGATGAAGGGAGATTTCTTCAGCTCGTTCTCGATGGGCTGCGGAGCGGCTTTCTTGCCGCCGGCGAGCACGATCAGGTCCTTCTTCCGGTCGGTGATGACGAGGTAGCCCCCGTCGTCGAGATGACCGATGTCCCCCGTGTGGAACCACCCCTCGCCGTCGATCGCCTCGGCGGTGGCCTCCGGCTTGTTGTAGTAGCCCTTCATCACGTGCGGGCCGCGGGTCAGGATCTCCCCGTCCGGCGCGATCCGGACCTCGACGCCCGGGATCGGACGGCCGACGGTTCCCAGGCGCCATCGCCCCGGCCCGTTGACGGCGATGACCGGCGAGGTCTCGGTCAACCCGTAGCCCTCGTAGATCGTGACGCCCGCGCCGAGGAAGAACTCCGCGAGCTCCCGGGAGAGCGGCGCGGCGCCGGAGAAGGCGAAGCGGAAGCGCGAACCCAGCACCTTGCGGATCTTCGAGAAGACGAGCTTGTCGGCGAGCTTTGCCTTCCGGGCGAGACCTGCCGGCACCTCTTCGCCCCGCTCCTCGTATGCGAGCCTCTCCTTACCGACGCGGACCGCCCAGTGGAAGAGCTTTTTCTTCAGGCCGCTCCCGGCCTCCACGCGGTCCCGGATGCGGCCGTAGACCTTCTCGTAGACGCGCGGGACGAGCGCAAAGCAGTGGGGCGCGACCTCCACGAAGTTGTCCTTGAGCTTCTCGACCGACTCCGCGTACGCGATCGACGCGCCGCGGTACAGGTAGGCGTAGTCGAGAGTCCTCTCGAACACGTGGGACAGCGGCAGGAAGGACAATCCGGTGGCGTCCCCCGTGATCGGCATGACCTCGAGGCTCGACGCGATGTTGGATACGAGATTGCGGTGCGTCAGCATCGCGCCCTTCGAATCCCCCGTGGTGCCCGACGTGTAGATGATCGTCGCGACGTCCTCGGGTTTCACCCGCGCCGCCCGCTGCTCGAAGACACCGGGGTTCATCTCCAGGGATGGCCGTCCCTTGTCCACCAGCGCGGAGAACGTCGTGTAGCCGGGCTCGGAGGGAGGGTTCCCGTCCGAGACGATGACGTGATCGAGCGCCGGAACCTGCGCCTTGATCTGGAGGACCTTGCCGAGCTGCTCCAGGTTCGACACGAAGATCGCCTTCGCGCCCGAGTCCTTCAAGAGCGGCACGATCTGCGGGGCCGGAAGAGTCGGATAGATCGGCACCGTCCACCCGCCGGCGCAGAGGATGGCGTAGTCGGCCATCGCCCACTCCGGGCGGTTCTCCGACATGATCGCCACCCGGTCGCCCGGCTGTATCCCGAGCGAGTTCAGGCCGAGCGAGAGCGCGCGGACCGTGTAGCCGAAGTCCTTCGCCGGGATCGGAGTCCACGCGTCGCCGACCTTCGAGATCAGCAGATCGGGCTTTCCCGACGCGGAAGCGGAGAGAAAGATGTCGCACAGGGTGCGGATCTCGGCGGTCATGGCGTCCCCCTCTCCAGAAATCGCCCGATTCTGTCCCGGCGGTCGCAGACGGTCAATAGAATGTCGTAATCAGTGGAGTCGACGGATTGGCGAAGTCAGCGAAGAGGGGTCAGGCTAAAGCCTGACCCCACACTTGGGGCCTGACCCCGCGTTTTGAATGGCGCTCGCTCTGACGCTCGGCACGCTGCTCGCGGTCGCAGGCCTGCTGGTCACGTCGATTCAGGGTTTCGCAGTGGCTTCGGGCCTGGACGCCCTGACGCCTCTCGCCGGAGCCCTCGTGACCCGCCACGTCGGCTACGCGATA
>DATIBN010000157.1:0-8172 GCA_035457525.1 Thermoanaerobaculia bacterium
ACGCCCACGCGGACGAACACACGGACTCCGACGATCACGTTCACGCCGTCGAACACGTTCACGCCGTCGAACACCCGGACCCCGACGAACACGCGGACGAACACTCCGACGCGGACGAACACTCCGACGCGGACGAACACGCGGACTCCGACGATCACGTTCACGCCGTCGAACACGTTCACGCCGACGAACACCTTCACGCCGTCGAACACGCGGACGAATACGCCCACGCGGACGAACACACCGACCCGGACGAACACGCCCACGGCGACGATCACGTTCACGCCGTCGAACACGTTCACGCCGACGAACACGTTCACGCCGTCGAACACGCGGACGAATACGCCCACGCGGACGAACACGCCGACGCGGACGAACACGCCCACGGCGACGAACACGTTCACGCCGTCGAACACGTTCACTCCGTCGAACACGCGGACGCCGACCCCGACGCGGACCTCCACGCCGACGCGGACGTTCACGCGGACGGCGACCCCCGTGATGGGCGCTTTCCCGGCGGGCAGCACGCTTCCCACGGTCGCGAACTGGTTCTCGACGGCAGTCCGCGGTCTGCTCGCCCTCGCGCCTCCGCCGCCGCCGCTCGTGAACCCCTGCCCCGGGGTTCCCGAGTCCTACGGCCTCTCCTGCGCGCCGTGCCCGAGCGGGTCCGGCGGCGCAACCCGGCTGTGCGCGTTCATCGACGCCGACGGGGATGGAGTCCGCGGCTCCGGCGAACTCGGGCCGGCCTGGGGTAGCGGGAGCACCCCGCTTCTCCTCCCGCTGGAAAGCCGGGGCTTCGACGATCCGCAGGCCGATCCGGACGGCACGCTCGTTCCATTCGGACCCCTGGTGCGCGTCCGATACGTCCGGGGCGACCTCTACAACCTGCCGCCGGT
This sequence comes from Thermoanaerobaculia bacterium, assembly GCA_035457525.1. GTDB lineage: Bacteria > Acidobacteriota > Thermoanaerobaculia > UBA5066 > Gp7-AA6 > Gp7-AA6. The sequence continues at coordinate 897 of DATIBN010000157.1, forward strand.
CTACGAGTCCGGCGACTTGACCGGCAACCCCCCGTGGGGTTCGGATCCGGGCGACGGCGACGCGGACGGAGAGGCCGACGCGTTCTCCAGCCGCCAGAACAAGGGGATGTTCGCCGCCGGCGCGTTCTCCGGGGGATACGCCGACAACGCCGACGTCGACCCGCTCGATGCAGCGGCGGACCGACCGTGCCCCGGAGGGAGCTGCAGCGTCTACGGCGGCGACTGCGGAGGCTTCGCGCACTACGGCGCGCATCTCTCCTACGCGCCGGCGGGCCCGACGGGGTTCGATCCCTATCCGAGCGCCGCGCCGGATCCTCCGAGCGAGTCGAGCTGGCCGGTCGTTCCCTTCCAGCGCGACTGGATCGCGGGCGACACGCCGAACGTCCCGGTGATCAAGAAGATGTTGCGATACGCGTCGTCGATCGTTCGTTACAACCCCAATGCGAACCCGTGGGAGGCCTACCAGCTCGACGAAGACGCGAGGAACGTCGTCATCTCCTCATCCGCGACTCCGATCGGGGGCTCGCTGCGCGACGCCTACAATTACTTCGTCAACAGCGTCTTTCCTCAGACCGACGACCCGGCCATCAACTGCCGCAACTACGCCGTCGTTCTCCTCACGGACGGCCTCGAGACCTGCGGCGGCAATCCGTGCAGCGGGGGCCCGACCGGCAAGGGTCCCGCCGGAGACCTCGCGGCGCTCACGCTCCCCGAGAGCGCCCCCGGTTCCCGCCAGGCCGCGCACGACCTGGATCCGAGCATCCGTGTCACGGGGGTCCCGGTGTTCGTGATCGGCATGGGTCTGAACGCGGCGAGCAACCAGTTGAAGTGCCTCACGCTGAACAACACGAACGGGCAGGTCTACGAGGCGAACGACCGGCAGGGCCTGAAGAACGCCATCGACTCGGCCCTGAACTTCAAGCGCCAGGCCAACGTCTTCGCGGCGCCGGCAGTTCCCGCGTTCACCGGTGGATCCGGCGACGCCGCGCAGATCGGGGCGGTCGTCCCCAGCCACCTCTCCGACACCGGAGAGGCGTCGCTCTGGTCGGTCTGGAGCGGTCTCCTGAAGAGCTTCCGCCTGGACGGATCGGGCCTCCTGCCCCGCGTCCGCGTGGGAAGCGTCTTCTATCCCGACGAGAGCCGGCCGAACGACTCGAACCCTCTCGATCGCAGCCCGGTCTGGAACGCGAGTCGCGTGCTCGGCTACACCGACCCGGTCGGGAACCTCGGCGAGAAGGCGGCTCCCGCCGTGCCCGACGCGGGGTTGAACCCCGGCGCGAAGGCCCCCGGCTTGAAAGTCTGGCCGGGGCGGAAGATGGTCTGGGCGAACGGCTCGGGTGTGCCGCTCGCGAGACAGGACCTGCTGCCCGATACGGGCTCGTGCGCCGGCGCTTGCTTCGACGATCTGATGATGACGATGGACCTCTCGCCGACGACCGACACGGACAAGCGCACGCTCGCTCAGCGGACGGTCCAGTTCCTGCGGGGCGGGATCACGCCGGGCTCGGGAAGCCGCGACGAGGTCTTGAACCTCGTCAAGCCGGGCACGATCGAGACGATCGGGCCGGAGACGGAAGCCCGTGCCTACTCCTATTGGTACCAGGACGACATCCCCGAGCCCGGCACGGCTTCGGTTCCGCCGCAGTTCCGCACCGACGGCGAAGCGAATCCGAAGGGCTATCCGCACAAGCTGGGCGACATCTTCCATTCCCCGGCGTTCGTGCTCGAGCCGCCCCGGTACTTCCAGTACCTTTCGCTCAACCTCCACGACTACCAGGCGTTCGCCCTCAAACACGCCAAGCGGCGGAAGGTCACCTTCGTCGGAGCGAACGACGGCTTCCTCCACGCCTTCGATTCGGGAGTGTGGGACCGCGACGACGGCGGAGCCTTCGACGACACGTTCGACCTGGGGACGGGACGGGAGATCTTCGCCTACGCCCCGCGAGGCGTGATGCCGGGCAAGTTCCCGAGCCTGCTGAACTTCCCGCCGACGCCGCAGTACTTCGTGGACGGACCCGTCGTCGGCGCCGACGTGTTCGTGGACCCGCAGCACTCGGGGACCCCGACCGCGGGGGACCGCGTGTGGCGGACGGTGCTGATGGTGGGCCTGCGACAGGGGGGCGCGCAGTATGCGCTGCTCGACGTGACGCAGCCCGACGACATCGACGCCGCCGGCGTGATCATCGGCAACAAGGACGCGTCGCCGGGGTGCTTGAACGGGGGGAACTCGAGCTGCACCGCGGGAAGCGTGACCGGCCGCAAGTATCCCGAGGTCCTCTGGGAGTTCTCCGACACGGAGATCCCGGCGCTCGGAGAGACGTGGTCGAAGCCGGTGCTCGGCCGCATCCGCGTGATCAACAACTCGAACGCGCTCGAAGACCGCTACGTGGCGATCTTCGGCGGCGGCAACGACCCGACGTTCCAGCCCGGCGACACGGTCCTGACCGAGGACCAGACCGTCGCGCCGTTCAAGAAGGCCACGCGGGGCCGCGCGCTCTACATCGTCGACGTCGAGACGGGGAAGATCCTCCACAAGGTCGGCGCCGGCGACGCGTCGGGAGTGAACACCGAAGTCCTCTTCGCTCCGATGCCGGGCGGCGTCGGCGCTGCGGACTTGAACGACGACGGCGTTCTCGACGTCGCGTACATCGGGGACGTCAACGGTCGGATGTGGCGCCTCGACCTGACCTCGAACCTGGAGACCGGCCGCGGAACCCTGGGCGACGGCGAGATCGGAGGTTTCACCCCCTTCCTCCTCTACGACGCGAGCAAGGGGGGCACTCGCCGGCAGCCGATCTTCTTCGAGCCCGGGATCGTGTCTTTCGGCGCCGCGAGGTTCCCCGTCGGAGTCGCGTTCGGCACGGGCAACCGGGCGGACCTCGCCATCGCCAACACGGAGGCGCAGCGCTTCCACTTCGTGATCGACAACGGCCAGACGACGACGCTCGTCGAAGACGACCTGCGCAACGTGACGCCGGCGGGCGGCGCCTCGGCCCAGGGCGTCGGCCCGGGTCCGGACGGCGAGGGCTTCTTCCTCGACTTCAAGACCATCAACGAGAAGGCGGTCTCGACCGTCTTCTCGACGGCCGGGTACCTCTCCATCCTGACGTTCAACCAGGATCCTTCGAGCGCGTGCGCCATCGCGGGCAGCTCGTACCGGTACCGGATCTTCTACCGGGAGGGGCAGCGCGGATACAACCTCGGCGTGCCGGCGACCGGAACCTTCAACGACTACCGGGAATCGCTCGGAGTCGGGGTCCCCAGCGCGGTCCAGTCCACGGCCGGTCGCGATATAATCGACAGCATCCTCTTATCGGGAGGGGCGATCGACCAGCGGGAAACCGCCGGAGGGGTCCGGACTTTGAATCAGAACTGGAAGGAACCATGATCCTCGGACGGCGCGCTGCCGCTATCCTGCTCACTTTCCTGTTCGCGGGCGTTCTCTCGGCGGACGTCGTGGTCCTGAAGGGCGGCGCCGTCATCAGTCTGAAGAGCCCGCCGGTGCGTCGCGGCGACACCGTCCTTTTGACCCGCACCGACGGCACGCTCCTGTCGGTGCCGGTCTCGGAGATCGACCGGGAGGCGACGGCCTCCGCGCGGGCGAAGGAGGGCCCGCCCGCCCCGGTTGCCACTCCCATGCCCGCCGCGACCCTCGCCGGAGCCGCCCGCGCGGCGCGCGAGGTCCCGAAGGCGCGCGTGCGGATCACGGACGCCGACGTCTCTCACGGCGAGGCCGCGGCAGCGGAGGCGGAAGGAGCTGCTACGGAGGGCGAAGGTGAGAAGGAGGCCGAGTCGTCCAGCGGCGCCGGCCGGGTCGAGGTCGCCGACTACTCGCAGGAGAAATCGGGAGACGCGCTCGTCGTGCGCGGCACCCTGCGCAATCCGGGTGCGACGCCCGCGATGAACGTGCGCATGACCGTCACAGCGATCGATTCGAAGGGCCAGACGATCACGTCGGGTGAAGCCGGCGTCTCCAACGGGGTCATCGAGCCGTCGCGCACCGTCGCCTTCTCCGTGACGATTCCGGTCGGCTCGCGGCCGGTCGGGTCTCTGCGTTTCTCGCCACGCTGGGTCGCTCCGCCGCTGCCGGATTCGGGGTCATCTCCGGACACCGATGCGGCGGCTCGCGACCGAGCGGCCGCCGCCGCCGCGTCCGGCGCGGCTCCGGCTCCGACCGCGGCCCCGAAAGCGAGCGCCCCTCCGCCGCCCGCCCCGACACCGTACGGTCGGGGGAGCCTCTACGCGGCGCCCTCCGCGAACGCTCCCTCGCAGCCTCCGGCGGACGGCAAGACGGGGTACCTCCCGGGCGCTTCGCACCCTTCGAACCAGCCGAAGCCGCCCAATTAGACGGGAAACGGGGAGCGGGAATCGGGAAACGGGCCCGGCGCTCGTTCCCGAACGTTTTCCGTTTGCCGTTTCCCGTTTTACGCTTTGGCCATGCCGCGCATCCTGATCGTCGAGGACAAAGACTCCCTGCGCGCGATGCTCGAGGAGATGCTGCGCGCCGAGGGGCTCTCGGTCCGCGGGGTTGGGACGGGCTCCCAGGCCCTCGAGACGCTCCGCTCGGGCGAGCCCGTCGATCTCGTGCTCACGGACTGGCGGCTGCCCGGCGCCGACGGCCTCGCGGTTCTCGACGCGGCGCGGGCGCTCGACCCGACGCTTCCGGTCATCGTCATGACCGCCTTCGGCTCGATCGAGACGGCCGTCGATGCCATGAAGCGGGGCGCCGAGGACTTCATCACGAAGCCGGTGGACCCGGACCTGCTGCGGCTCCTCGTCTCCCGCGCCCTCGAGCGGCGCGCGCGCGAGCGCCAGTCGCTCCTCTTCCAGGAGAACCAGACGCGCTCCATGCCGGCGATCATCGGCGAGTCGCAGGCGATCCGCTCGGTTCAGGCCGAGGCGCAGAGGGTGGCGGCGACGGACGCGACCGTTCTCCTGGAGGGGGAGAGCGGCACCGGCAAGGAGCTCTTCGCCAACGCGATCCACGAGCTCTCGACGCGACGAGGCCGTCCGTTCGTCGCGATCAACTGCGCCGCGATACCCGAGACGCTGCTCGAAAGCGAGCTCTTCGGCCACGAACGCGGAGCGTTCACCGGGGCGCTCGCCCGCCGGCTCGGGAAGTTCGAGCTCGCGGACGGAGGCAGCATTTTCTTGGACGAGATCGGAGAGCTCTCGGCGGCCACGCAGGGCAAGCTGCTTCGGGTACTGCAGGAGCGGTCGTTTCACCGCGTCGGCGGGACGATTCCCATCCAGGTCGACGTCCGGATCATCGCGGCGTCGAACCGTCCGCTCGACCGGATGGTGTCGCAGGGCCTGTTCCGCGAAGACCTGTTCTACCGGGTTCGCGTGTTCCCGATCTGGATTCCGCCGCTGCGCGAGCGGCCGGAGGACATCGACCCGCTGGTGGACTGGTTCCTCGGGCACCTCCCGCAGGAGCTCGGAAAGAAGGGAATCCGGATCGCTCCCGCGGCGCGCGAGCGGCTCCGTTCCTACGCCTGGCCGGGCAACGTGCGGGAGCTGCGCAACTGCCTGGAGCGCGCGATCATCCTCGCGGACGGAGGAGTCATCGAGGAGAGGTCGCTGCGCCTGACGCCCGAGGGCGCGGAGGCGCCGGCCCAGAGCGGGGACGAAACCCTGGAGCAGGTGCGGGAGCGCGGCGCGCGCGCGGCCGAGCGGATGTGGCTCGCACGGGCGCTGGAAAAAGCGAAGGGAGACCGGACCGCCGCCGCGCTCGAGTCCGGATTGACCCGCCGGAAGTTCGAGGCGAAGTTGAAGGAGCACTCGCTGGACGAGTAGCCCTCAACCCTCCGATACGAGGTCGCGAAGCGCTCTCTCGAGCACCGCGTCCTCGTCGGGCAGAACGGACCTCAGGTCGAGCAGCACCTTCCCGGATTCCACCCTTCCGACGACCGGCGGCGTTGCCGCGCGAAGACGCGACGCGACTTCGTCGGCCGCGACGCCGCGCACGGTGACGGCCAGCGCGCGGGAAGCGAAACGCTTCTCGGGGCTCGTACCTCCGCCGAAGAGGGCGAGCGACGGGACCGTTTCGAGCGAGACTGCGGCGCCGTCGGCGGCGACGCCCGACCGGATGCGTTCCGCGCGCGCTTCGAGGACGCCGAGCGGCGCAGCCGCCGCGCGGTAAAGGGGGAACTCGCGCCAGCGGCCGGTCTTCCAGGCGCCGAGCGTCGCGGCGAGGGCGGCGAGCGTGAGCTTGTCGGGTCGCACGACCCGCGCGACCGCGTGCGCGGCCAGGCGCGCCACCAGGTCCGCACGCCCGACCACGAGCCCCGCCTGCGGCCCCGAGAACAGCTTGTCACCGGAGAACGTGATGAGGTCCGCGCCGGCCGCGAGGCACTCGGCGACGGTCGATTCTCCCGGCACGCCGAACTCGTCCAAGGGCACGACGCTGCCGGTCCCCTGGTCGTGCAGCCACGGGATCTTCCCCTCGCGCGCCACTGCCGCGATCTCGGCGGGCTCCGGAGTGCCCGCGTAGCCCCGGATCTCGTAATTCGAGGGATGCACGGTCAGGAGGAGCGCGACGTCGGGCGACAGGGCGCGCCGGTAGTCGTCGGCGGTGGTGCGGTTGGTGGTGCCCACCTCGCGCAGCCGGGCGCCCGACGCCTCGAGGATCTCGGGGATCTTGAAGCTCCCTCCGATGGCCACGAGCTCGCCGCGGGAGACGAGGACTGAACGGCCGTGCGCGAGCGCTCCAAGGGCGAGGAAGACCGCCGAGGCATTGTTGTTGACGGCGAGCGCGTCCTCCGCCGCGAAGAGTTCGCGGGCCGCGCGGCGCACGTGATCCTGCCTCGTCCCGCGGCGGCCGCCACCGGCGTCGTACTCGAGCGTCGAGTACCCCGAGACGACGCGCAGGACGGCCTCGCGCGCGGGCTCGGGCAGCGGAGCGCGGCCGAGGTTCGTGTGCAGGAGGACGCCCGTCGCGTTGACGGCGCGCACGAGCGTGGGCGCGAAGCGGCGAGAGAGCGAGTCGCGCGCCGAGGAGAGGAGCGCCTCCGGTTCCGTACCGCCGGCCCCGATCGCGTTGCGCAACTCCTCCTTGACGGCCTCCCGGCCGTAGAGGGAGAGCGGCTCGGCCGCCTCGGGCCGGGAGAGGAGGGAGTCCATCGACGGAGGGCGGACGGCGCTCACGGGCGCTATTATCGGAAACGGTGAGCTGGGAACGCGAATTGAGGGTCCTGAACGAGGCGATCCGGAGGCTGAACGCCGAGTACGACGCCTTCCTGTTCGGCTCGGTTCCGAAGCCTCCCATCGAGAGCCG
>DATIBN010000158.1:0-5409 GCA_035457525.1 Thermoanaerobaculia bacterium
TCCTCGAGAGCGGGACCTGGCTCGACGCGATCGACGGGATTCCGAACTCCCGGCGGATCCCGCGGGTCTGGAGCTGGGTGCTCGAGAACTATCCGGTGAGAGCGAAAGTCGGCGACACGGTCATCGCATTGCCGGCGAAACCGAGCCGACCCAGTCAGTGACGGGCTAGCACCGAATGAGGTGCAGGGCAGATACGACGAGCCCGAAAGCGAACACTCCCAGCGCGAGCGCCGACGATGTTGGAACCGGGATCGGAGGACCAGAAACCGGTGTCGGCGTTGGCGTTGGAAGAGGGCCCGCCCCTGTTGTAATTCGGCCGATGAAGTCAGTCTCGAGCTCGAGCGCTGTGAACCACAGTGCTTCATCCGGTCCCGAAGTGATTCCCAAAGGCGTGTTGAGATTCGTCGGCAACGGAAACTGCGTGATCTGTCCATCTACCGTAATCCGCCCAATCGAACTTCGCTCCGTGAACCACATGTTTCCATCGGAGCCCGAGGTAATGGCGATGGGTTCGTTTCGTGGAAAAGTAAGACGGGGAAACTCAGTGATCACCCCGGCGGGTGTGATCCGGCCGATACGGTGACCATCGAACTCCGTAAACCACAAGTTGCCGTCGGGTCCAGCAGCGATTCCCAGGGGGAAGCTCGCAGGTGTTGGCAGGGAGAATTCGAGTATTTCTCCGCTTGGAGTGATGCGACCGATACGCGAAGCCCAGTCGGTAAACCAGACGTTGCCGTCGGGTCCGAGAGTAATCGCATCGAGGACGTCGTTCGAAGGGACGCTGAACTGAGTGATGACTCCCTCCGTGGTGATTCTTCCAATCCCAGGGGGAAGCTTGGTGAACCAGAGGCTTCCATCTGCACCGGCCACGATGTGCCGTGGATAACTGCTCCCGGCTGGCAGCGAGTATTCCGTGATTTCGCCGGCAGGAGTAATACGTCCAATCTTGCCCGCTTCTAACTCTGTGAACCAGAGATTCCCATCAGGGCCGACAGCGATGCCCGAGGGTCGTCCACCCTGGGTCGGCACAGGAAATTCGGTGAATCTCCCGTCCAGCGTGACGCGACCGATCTGATCGAGTCCCGTGGAATAAGAAGTGCCGGGTTCGGTAAACCAGAATGAACCGTCCGGACCGACGACGATATCGCGGGGAACGCTGGGGGGGGTCGGTATCTCGAATGTGCCAAATGTCTGGGTGGCGCCGACCGCAGCCACGGAGAAAAAGACGAGTCCGAACGCTAGCCCCCGAAGAAGCCGAGGAAGAGAGCTACTACTCGGGACGGCCGGCACGCGCCGCCTTCGTGCGCTCCTCGACCAGCCGGTCGATCTCGGCGATGAATTCGTCCAGCATGTTCGGGCCGCCGATCCGGCGATATGGCTCGCCGTTCTTGTAGATCATGCCCATGTCCTTGCCGGCGGCGAAGCCGATGTCCGCCTCGCGCGCCTCCCCGGGACCGTTCACCGAGCAGCCCATGATCGCCACCTGGAGCGGCAGCTTCACCCCCGCGAGGTGCTTCTCGACGCGCTCGACCATCGGGAGCATGTCCACCTCGAGCCGGCCGCACGTCGGGCACGCGATCACGTTGACGCCGTCGTCGCGCAGATGGAGGCCCTTCAGGATCTCCCGCCCGACGCGGACTTCCTCGACGGGATCGGTGGCGAGCGAAACGCGGATCGTGTCGCCGATCCCTTCCGAGAGAAGGATGCCGATCCCCATCGCGGACTTGACGGAGCCGGTGAACTGCGAGCCCGCCTCGGTGACGCCGAGGTGAAGCGGGTAGTCGCTCTGTTTCGAGAAGAGCCGGTACGCGTCGACCATCATCGGCACGTTCGACGCTTTCAGAGACACCTTCGTCTGAAAGAAGCCGAGCGACTCGAGGATCTCGAGGTGGCGGAACGCCGACTCGACCATCGCCTCCGGCGTCGGCTCGCCGTACTTCTTGAGCAGGTCCTTCTCGAGCGACCCCGCGTTGACGCCGATGCGGATCGGGATCCCCTTGTCCGCCGCCATGCGCGTGACTTCCTCGACTTTCCAGCGCGCGCCGATGTTGCCGGGGTTCAGGCGCAGGCCGGTGACGCCCCGCTCCATGACGCGGATCGCGCAGCGGTAGTCGAAGTGGACGTCGGCGATCACGGGGACGGAGGAGCCCGCGACGAGCTTGTCGAAGACGTCGGCCGCCTCGATCGTGTTCGCCGTGACACGGACGATCTCGCAGCCGGCCATGATCATGTCGCGGATCTGCCAGAGCGTCGCCTCGACGTCGGCCGTCTCGGTCTTCGTCATGGACTGGACCGTGATCGGTGCGCCGCCGCCGATGAGGACGCTGCCCAGGCGGATCTGCCGCGTCTGGCGCCGCGGGGCGAGCGTGCGCTTCGGAGGGGCCTCCGCGGCAGGAGCATTCCGGACCGGGAGCTGGGACATCGGCTCGATTCTACCGGCTGACCGCCCTCACCCTGACGGCGTCAGAACGGCCACCAGTTGCGCGGGACGTTCTTCGCGAGGTCGTTGTAGAGGACGACCGTGATGAGCGCGAGGATCATCAGGAACCCGACCTGCAGGATGCGCTCCTTGACCTTCAGCGAGAAGTCCCGCCGCGCGAGCCCCTCGAGCGAGAGCAGGAAGAGGTGCCCGCCGTCGAGCACCGGAATGGGCAGCAGGTTGAAGATGCCGAGCTGCAGCGAGATCGCGGCCATGAGCGAGATGAGCGGCACGGCGCCCGTCCGCGCGGCCTCGCCCGAGAACTTTGCAATGTCGAGCGGGCCCGACATGGAGCGCATGCTCGCCTTGCCCCGGAAGAGACGTCCGATCACGGAAAGCGTCATCTGGAAATCGGTCTCGACCCGCCGCCAACCTTCGACGAACGCCTGCCGGACCGGGAACCGCTCGAGAACCACCGGCAGGTCCGGGACGACCTGCACCCCCACCTTCCACGACCCGTCGGGGTCGCGGCGCGGCCGGACGTTCGTCGTCATCCCCTTTCCGTCGCGCTGGAACGTGACGGGGAACGGTCCCGGCGCCGCTATCGCGACGGCGGAGACGAACGCCGTGAACACCTCGTCCGGCGATCCCCGGATTTCCCTGCCCGCGATGGAGAGGATGACGTCGCCCTTGCGGAGCCCGGCGGCCTCGGCCGGCGATCCGGCGATGGCCATCGAGATGCGCGGCCGCACCGATTTCCCGAAGTCGGGATAAAGGCCGACGTACCCCAGGTCGTACTTGTCCCGCGCGACCGGCACGACGTCGAGCGCGGCGGTCTGCCCGTTCCGCTCCACGATCGTGGTCAGCTTCTCGCGGGCGTTCAAACCGAAGATGAAGAGCGCGTCGCGCCAGCGCGGCGTCTTTTTGCCGTTGATCGAGAGGATCCGGTCGCCCGCCTGGAACCCGGCGGCGGCGGCGGGAGACGAGGGCTCGACGACCTTGACGATCGGCGCCTCGAGCTCGTACGCGGGCACCTCGACCCCGACCGCGAACACGGCCGAGTGGAGGACGAGAGCGAGCACCAGGTTCATCACCGGTCCGGCGAGAAGGATGAGTGCGCGCTGCCACCGCTTGCCGACCGGGCGCGCCTCCGTCGAGCTCCCCTCGGCGATCGTGGACTCGTCGGGCCCGAGGCCGACGACGCGCACGTATCCGCCGAGCGGGATCGCCGAGACGCGGTAGTCGGTCCCGTTGATCTTCTTCCCGAAGAGGCGCTTTCCGAATCCGAAGGAAAAGACCTCGACGGGGAAGCGGAAGGCTTTGGCGAGCGCGAAGTGTCCGAACTCGTGGATCACCACGAGGACCGAGAGGACCAGGAGGAGCGCGAGCGTGTTTCCGATGATGGTCATAAATTTCCGTTGGCTTTCAACTGGCCCGAGCGAGGGTCGTCAGGACCCGCGATGCCGACCGCCGGGCGTCTCGGTCGATCTGTTCCGCTTCCTCGACGGTCGCCGGAGCGGGGACCCGGCCGTGGGTGGATGCGGTCTCGGACACCACGTGAACGATGTCCGGGAAGGAAATCTTCCCCTCCAGGAACGCCTCGACCGCGACCTCGTTGGCGGCGTTGACGACGGCCGGCATCCCCCCGCCCGCCTCCAGGGCTGCCCGGGCGACGCCGAGGGCCGGATAGCGGCGGGGGTCCACCTCGTGGAACTCCAGGTTCCCCACGCCGACGAGGTCGAGCCGGCCGAAGGGGTTGGGCAGGCGCTCCGGGTAGGAGAGCGCGTAGAGGATGGGGAACCGCATGTCGTTCCGGGCGATCTGCGCCACGAGAGACCCGTCCACGAACTCGACGAAGGAATGGATGATCGACTGGGGGTGGATGACGACGTCGATCCGGGCGGGCGCGACCCCGAAGAGGAAGTGCGCCTCGATGACCTCGAGGCCCTTGTTCATCATGGTGGCGGAGTCGACCGAGATCTTCGGCCCCATCTTCCACGTCGGGTGGGCGAGCGCTTCCTCGATCGTGATCGTCGGAAAGGTCGCGAGGTCGCGTTCGCGCAGCGGCCCCCCGGAGCCCGTGAGCACGATCCGCTGCACTTCGTCGGGCCGCCCGCTGCGGATCGCCTGGTGGACCGCGCTGTGCTCCGAGTCGATCGGCAGTATCTCGGCGCCGCTCGCGCGCGCGGTCTCGACCATGAGAGCGCCGGCGACGACGAGGGCCTCCTTGTTGGCGAGCGCGAGGCGCTTGCCCGCCCGGAGCGCGGCGTGCGCCGAACGCAGGCCGACCGCGCCGACGAGGCCCGCGACGACGATGTCCGCTTCCGGCCGGGACGCGGCTTCCTCGAGGCCGGCCGGGCCGGAGACGATCCGCCCGCGGAACGCCGGCGGCAGCATCGAGCGCAGGGCCGGGACGTCCTCCTCCCTCTCGATCGAGACGAGAGCCGGGTCGTGACGCTCGACCTGCGCGGCGAGCTTGTCGAGGGCGCGGCCGGCCGCCAGCGCCGCGACGCGGAACCGGTCGGGAAAGGAGCCCACGACGTCGAGCGCGGCGCGCCCGATCGACCCGGTCGAGCCCAAGACACTGATCGATTTCATGGCGAGCCGTTGATTATAAGGAGGGCGCCGGGGTTCCGAGATCAAGCGGCCGAGACGCTGAATCCCTGCCATGGGATGGTGAATAGCGGCCGTCTACTCTCTTACGGCGGCGTCGAGCCGCCGATAAAAAATGCCAGCACCGGCGCGGCGTACAGCAGCGAATCGATCCGGTCGTAGAAGCCGCCGTGCCCGGGCAGGAACGTTCCCGAGTCCTTTACGCCCGCTCCCCGCTTCCACATCGACTCGACGAGGTCACCGAGCTGTCCGGCCGAGGTCGCGAGCGCCCCCGCCAGCGCGCCCCGGGTCGGGCCGAGCTCCGGATACACCCACCACGTCGCGGCGGCCGCGCCGATCAGCGTTCCGCCGACGAGACCTCCGATCGTGCCCTCCCA
>DATIBN010000159.1:0-24434 GCA_035457525.1 Thermoanaerobaculia bacterium
GTACCGGTCCGGCTCGAAGCCGACCCCGAGGGGCGAATGGAAGGTCACCGAGAAGCCTCGCGAGATGTCGGAGATGAGCGTGCCTCGAATCCGGTCGGAGGCAAACTCGCTCGAGGTCTCGAGCGAGAAGCGCCGCCGCGAATATTGCGCTTCGAGGAAGAGGCGGCTGGTCAGCACGCCGCTCGACCGGAGGGCGAGGAGGGAATACGGCGCCTCGCGTGAGACGAGGCTCGCGGTGTCGAGGAGGGTGCCGGCGCCCGGGGTGAGGTTCTGCTCCTCGAACTTTACGTCGATGTAGGAGGCAACGAGATTCCATGCGGCGACCGGGGAGATCGTCAGCTTGCCTTCGAGGCGTCGCTCCTCGGTCGAGTGGACGTAGTCGGTGGGAGTCGGGTCGAGGTCTCCGGTCCGCGTGGCAAGCTGCGTCTGCCGGGAATCGGAGAGCTTCGCCTGGCGTCCGGCCCCGAAGAGCCAGATGTGATCCTTCCACGCCGGTCCGCCGACCGTCTCCTCGTAAACCTCGGTGACCTCGTCCACGCGGTCGTCGCGATCGAGCGCGCGATCGAACGCATTGTTGGACGTCCAACGATCGTTGTTGAACGTGACGCGAAAGGAGCCGTGGAAGTCGTTGCCACCCGACTTCGTGAGGGCGTTGACGACTCCGCCCGTGAAACGTCCATATTCGGCGGAGATGTTGCCGGTCGAGACCGTCGTCTCCTCGATCGCGTCCTCGATGAACAGGTCGTTGGGTTGCCCGCGCAGGTTCTCGTTGACGACGACGCCGTTGACCAGGAAGAGGTTCGAGTACGAGAACGCTCCCGAGAGCATCAGGGCTTTCCGGTTGTTGACCGTTCCCACGTTTCCCTGGGGTCCGTTCTCGGTCACTCCGGGCGCCAGCAGGGCGATCGACCGGAGGCTCCGGTCGATCGGCAGGCGGTCCGTCGTCTGTTTGCCGTAGTTGGCCTCGATCGCGGGCGACGTGAGAGCGGCGGACGCCCCGGCGTCCGCGTCGACCTCCACCGACTCGTTGACCGAGCGCGGCTGCATCCGCTGATCGGCACGGACGGTCGTCGCGGCGGCGAGCGTCACGATCCGCGAGACCGTCTGCATTCCATTCGCTTCGAACGTGACTTTGTACTCGCCCGGCGGAAGGAGCGCGGCGAGGTAGTCGCCGGTCCCCGACGTCGAGGTCTCCCGGATGCCCTGGAGGCTCTCCGATTCGAGACGGATCGTGATTCCAGAGAGCCCGGCGCCGTCCTCCGCTGTGACCTTCCCCGAGAGCGTGGCGGTCGGAAGAGACTGGGCTTCGGCGAGCGGCGCGGCTGTCGCGAGGAGCAGAAGAACGAGCGCTGCACGAGTGCATCGCCTTGCAGGGAGAGATCCCTCGCGCTCACGCGCTCGGGATGACCGCTTCGCGGTCACTTCAGACCTTCGACCAGGAAGAGCTCGGAGCTGAAGCGGTGGTGCGTGTAGACGCAGGTCTTGCCGTCCGCCGAAAACAGGATCCTCCCGATGGTGCCGCCAGCGAGTGGATTGACGGGGCGGATCTCCTTCGAGAGCTCGCGGCGTCCGGTCCAGGGGTCGAGACGGTGCATCTGGATGGTCATGGCGGGCTCGCCGGGACGCGGTTCGTTCGCGCTGCGGACATAGAGGTACTTTCCGTCCGCGGTCCACTGCGTCGGGCTCTCACCCGGGAGAAGGCCGGTCACCTTGCGGGCTTCCGCCGTCTCCGTGGAATAGAGGTACCAGCCGCCGTCGGCGGCCGCGGCGCAGAGAAAGCGCCCGTCGCCCGCCAGCACGGGTGCCGAGACTCCCGGAGGCGTGAAAGCGCGTGGCCTTCCGCCGCTCAAGTCCTTCACCCATGCCCGTCGGCCGCTTTCCCCCCGCGCCGCTGCGAGGAACCAGATCCTCCGGCTGTCCGGAAAGAATCCCATCTCCCCGCCGCGCGTCAGCCCGGACGTCTGCAGCGGGCTCGATTGTCCGGGTCCGGTCGGGACGAGGAACGCCTCCGGCCCCGGAGGGTTGCTGGAGAGCACGAACTTTCCGTCCGGCGAAAGCGCCCACGCGTAGCCGTCGGCCAGGCGCTTCGGGGGCGAACCATCGGTCCGCCGCAGATAGAACGCGCGCCGGCCGCTCTGGCCGATTTCGTTGAAGAGAACGGTGTCGCCGCTCGGAGCCAGGGCCACCGCCACGGAGCGGTCGAGGTAAGAGAGATTCCGCGGGCGAGGCTCGTCGGGAAAGTCTCCGAGGATCTCCGAGCTCTCCGAGATGCGCCCGAGGAGCACGCGACCATCCGCGGAGATGTCGTGGAGCGCGAAGTCCCCCGGCAGGGTCGTCACGCGCCTCTTCGAACGGCCCGGGAGGACGGCGAAAAGATCGGTCGCCCCACCCGCGACGGAGTTGAACCAGATCTCGTTCGTCGCGCGGGACCACACGAACTCCAGGGGTCGCTCACCGAGATTGCGCACCCGGCCGCCGGGCTCGGTTACGTGCAGTTCAGCACGCAACACGAACGCAATCCGATCTCCCGTCGGCGAGATCGAGACCCGGTTCCCCCGAAGGAAGTTCGCTTCGAAGAGCACCTTGCCCGGGGGAAACTCGAGTCGGCCCTTGACGCCTCCGCCATAACGCATGACGGCCAGCGATTTGCCGTCCGCGCTCCAGTCGGCCACGGACACGCCTTCGAGAAGCTCGCGGGGCGCTCCGCCGGCGAGCGGCGCCTCGGCCAGTGTCCCGACGAGCACTCCCCCCTCGCGCCCGACCATGTCCGAGTGGGGCGAGCGAAAGATCGGGCCGAACCGCTCCGCGAGCAGGAGAGCCATCTGGCCGGAGGAGGAGATCGAGAGGATCTCCGTCCTCGACAGGCCGAGCGAACGCTCCCCGGGGCTGTCGACGCGAGAGGTGAACAGCTCGGAGGGCTTCCCCTCCCACTGCGCCGCATAGACGATCGTCTGCCCGTCGGGCGCGAACCGCGCCGACGAGATGCCGGCGCTACCGAACGTCAGCTGCCGGAAACGCGGCGGGGAGGTCTGGGAGCGCTCGACGCGCCGGCCGACCACATACGTTCCGGCCAGCACCGCCAGCAGCGCAACCCCGAGACCGATCGCTCTCCATCTCCCGGAGTGCCGCGTGGTCTCGGGCGAGATTCGGGCCTCGCCGGAAAGGTCGGAGGCGTGATCGCGAAGAATCGCGAGCTCCCGCGCGAGGTCCTCCGTCGCCGCATACCGGTCCTTCGGGTCCTTGGCGAGACACCGCTCGACGATCCATCGGAGCTGGGCCGGGACCTTCGCGTTGAGCGCACCGATGGACTCCGGTTCTTCGCGAATGATCGCGGCGAGCGTCTCCGGACTCGTGGGGCGATCGAATGCCGGCTGGCCGGTCGCCATTTCGTAGAGAACCGCCCCGAACGAGAACTGATCCGAGCGAAAATCCACGCGCTGGCCCATCGCCTGCTCGGGCGACATGTAACCCGCGGTTCCCATCACCAGGTGCGGCTCGGTCGCGCCCGGCATCGTCGGCAGCTGCTCGGTTTGTCCCTTGTGCGAGTCCGTATGCGTCAACTTCGCCAGGCCAAAGTCGAGGATCTTGGCGAACCCGTCGCGGGTGAACATGACGTTCTCGGGCTTCAGATCCCGGTGAACGATGCCCGCTGCGTGTGCCTTTGCGAGACCATCCGCGATCTGACCGGCGATCGCGAGGAGCTTGCGCAGAGGGAGCGGGCCGGCACGGAGCATCTCGCGCAGGCTCCGCCCATCGACCAGCTCCATCACGATGAACGCGGTGGAGTCGCTCTGCCCGACTTCGTAGATCGTGACGATGTTGGGATGGTTCAGAGCGGAAGCCGAACGCGCTTCCGTCTCGAACCGTTTCAAGCGGGCGGGGTCGGAAGACAGGCTCGCGGGAAGGACCTTGAGCGCGACGTCGCGGTGAAGCCGCGTGTCCCGCGCCCGGTAAACCTCTCCCATCCCACCGCTTCCGAGCAGGTCCAGCACCTCGTACGGGCCGAGTCGGGTGCGCGCCGGGAGGGTCACAGCTGCGGGAATCCTAACGCGCCGATCGCGTTCCGCAGCGCGGTCCGGGGCCGCGACATCGAGCTCAACGCCGCAGAGGATCGCCGCGCCCGACCTCCGGAAGCGGGTGCTCCGCGATTGCCTGCGCCCTCGCCAACGCCCTTACACTCTCCGGTAATGCCCCGCTGGGTCGCCCTCCCTCTTTCCATGGTCTTCTGGGCGACGTGCGTCGTCCTCGTCATTCTCTGGACGCCGCTCATTGCCGTCTATCGCCTCGCCACGCTGCGCTCCGATCCCGACCGATACAGGGTCGGCCGGCTCTTCCACTCGATCGCGCCCGCCGCCGTGCGGTTGAACCCCTTCTGGGACTTCCATGTCGTGGACGAGATCCATCCCGACCCGCGCTGTCCCTACGTCTTCGTGGCGAACCACCAGTCGAACGCGGACGCGTTTCTCGTCGCGATGGTCCCGTGGGAGATGAAGTGGCTGTCGAAGAAGTCCATGTTCGACATTCCCCTGCTCGGCTGGATGATGCGCGTCGCCGGAGACGTCGAGGTCGACCGCGGCAACAAGGAGAGCGCGCGCCACGCGATGGCGGAGATGCGCGAGCGTCTCGACCGCAAGCTCTCGGTCATCATCTTTCCCCAGGGGACGCGCAGCCCCGACGGCACCGTCGGGCCGTTCCGGGAAGGAGCGTTCCGGCTCGCGATCGAGAAGGGCGTGGACGTGGTGCCGCTCGCCGTCGCGGGTACCGCCGAGTCGCTCCCCAAGGGATCGCTTGCGTTCCGCAAGACGTCGGCGTCGGTCACCGTGCTGCCCCCGGTCTCGACGCAGGGCCTGACCGTCGAGGACGCGCCGACGCTCGCGGAGCAGGTGCGCGAGCAGATTGCCCGGTCGATCCAGCGCCCTACCGGATCTTCTTCAGCGCCTCTTCCGCCGACCATCGCGCCCGCGGCATCTTCCTGAGCTCCTCGAGCGCCGGGATCGCCGGCGCGGCGGCGCGTCCGATGTTCCCCAGCGCCGAGGCGGCGCTCCGCAACACGTGGACATGGTCGTTCGACACCCGGACCGCTTCGGTGAGGGCGGGAACGGCGCGAGAGGCCTTGGGCCCGAGAGCTCCGATCGCGTTCGCCGACATGAGCCGGACGTTTTCGTCGGCGTCCTTCAGGCGCGCGATCAGCCGGTCGAGAGCGGGCATCGCCGCGTCGCCCACGCGGGACAGCGCGAGCGCCGCGAGGCCCCGGACCACCGGATCGGGGTCGTCGAGAGCCGCACCGAGCCCGGCAACCGATCGGACGGCATCCTCGCGGCTTCCGGCGAGCCGCGCGGCCGCCGCCTCGCGGACGAGGGGATCGGCGTCCGACAGCGCCGCGGACAGCCGGCTCGCGGGAGCGCGCCGCACCTCGTCCGCGGCTCGTTGCTTCTGGAGGCTCTGCGCCCACGCACCGCTCCCGACACGTGCAAGGACGAGATTGTCGACACCGAGGTTGTAGCCCCGCGAGGCCTCCGCCTTCCCCGTGCAGACGAACGTCACGACGTGCCGTCCCTTCGAGAGCCGCGGCCAGCCCAGCAGGAGGTCGAGCCCGACGTACGTCTCCGGCTTGTAGCCGTCGAGCTGTCCCGTCGGCAGCACGTCGGCGCCCGGCTCGTGCTCGAGCTCGGCCGACTGCACCGCCTTGCCGTCGAGCAGCACCGAGTACGTCCCGTAGTCGAAGCTCTGCGCGACCTGGGTCACGAGCTCGTACTCCCCCTCTTCCGCCACCTCGAAGGGAACGTCGATGCGCGCACCGGCTCCCTCCGCCTGAAAGAAGAGCACGTCCTTCGACCAGAAGAGATCCTTCGAAACCGAGACCTTCCCCTTCTCCGCCTTCGCGTCGCCGAGAGCGTTCTCGACCTCGACCTGCAGAGCGTTTCCCTGCGGCAGCCGCGCCGGGCCGTAAGGCGGCTCCGGCTGGTCCTTCGCGATCCCGACCTGGTACCAGTACGCGACGCTGGAGATGAGATCGGTGCGCTCGCCCGACGCCGACTTCACGGTGCCGTCGGCGTTGAAAGTCCACCCCTTGTGCTCGAACTCGAAGCGGAGCGAGCGCCGGAACGGGATCGGATCGGTGAGATGCCAGCGATACGCGGTCATGCGCGATCCGAGGCCCGTTCCCTCCGCGACGGAGGCGCCGGCGTAGGGGCCCGTTCCGACGCGCAGCCCCCACGCATCGTTGAAATAGTCTTCGGTGCCCGTGCCTTCGATGGACGGCTTCTTCTCGCCGTCGACGAAGAAGAAGTCGTCCCCCTCGCCGAACCACCCCGCCTCCGCCTGCACGACCGAAAACACCGTCCCGACGTAGTGCCCTCGTCCCGCGACCGAGAGCACCTCGTACGGGCGGGCGGCGTTCGGAAGGGCCTGCCGGTATCGCGCGTGGAAGTACGCGGTGTCCGCCGGGAGCGCGGGGACCTTCTTCCAGTCCACGTGGTAATAGACGTTCGAGACGCGACGGCGCCCTTCGTTGGTCACCGTGATCCGGCACGACTTCGCGAACGGCATCGGCCAGTAGCTGTTGCGCGACCGCCCCTCCGAGCTCGCGCGGATGACGAGGGAGTCGACGGGCCGCTCAAACCCGTGCCCGACGGCGAAGAAGTCGCCCACGGGGGCGTCCACCGACGGTACGTCGCTGCCGTCGTAGTAGACGCGCAGGCGCAGGAGCCGCGGCCAGCCGTATTCGTTGGCGGCGACCGTCAACCAGATGTGCGTGACGACGCCGGGCCCGGCCAGGTCGGCGAGCGTGATCGTCTCGCCCGGGATCGGCCGCTTGCTGTCGTCGTTGGACTCCGGGTCCGGGTTGTTCGACGACGATCGCAGCGCTCGGAAGTCCTTCGGCTCGGGCAAGCGCGAGAGATCGACGGGCGCCTGCGCCCCGAGAGCGGAGGCGAGAAAAACCGCGAGGAGACCCGAAAAGACCGCTCTCACCGGATGTCCTCGAACGCGACGTCCAGGATCGGGTACTGCTCCCAGCCCCGGTAGTTGAAGTGCCACCACTCCCCCGGGTCCACCTCGAAGCCCTCCTTTTCCATTTCGGCGCGCAGCAGGTCCCGCCGGGCGCGCTCCTCCGCCGTGCCGCCGGCGTAGTCCGGATCCGCGCGGTCGGTGAACTCGTCGTAGGCGCTCGGCATCGCGACCTCTTTTCCCGTCGCGAGGTCGTACATCGAGAGGTCCACGGCCGCGCCCCGGTTGTGTTTCGAACCCTTCGCCGGGTTGGCGACGAAGCCCTTCTCACGCTTGTCCCGGGGAGTGATGTCCCAGAAGAGCTTCGTGACCGACCAGGGGCGGTAGCCGTCGAAAACGAGCAGGCCGTACCCCTTTTCGGCGAGCGACCGACGGACCCGCACGAGCGCCTCCGCTGCCGGCCGCTGCAGAAAGGCACGCGCCTGCTGGTACACGGGCCGTCCGGTGAAGTTGTTCGGCGTCGCGTAGCGCACGTCGAGGTGAATCTCCGGGTCGAGCTTCACGATCTCGACGAGGTCGGCTTCCCGGAACGGGCCGGGCTCGACGGGCGGACGCTGCGTCGCCGTGGAGCAGGCCGACAGGAGGGCGACGCAAACCCGCAACGCGGTCGCGACACGGCGATGGACGGACGAAAAAGCACGCATTCTTCCTCCGGACGAGTGAGAGACTGTTTCACCAGTCCCCTCCGGACATCAAGGAGGACCCGATGAGACCCGCCATCCTTTCCGTGCTCGTGCTGGCGGTCGCATGCGCGACCGCGACCACGGCGCCGCCGCAGCCGACGCCGACCGTCGCGCCCGCGGAGTCGACCCCGGCCGCCGCGCCACCCGCGGCCACGCCGGTTGCCGCCCCACGAGCCGGCGGGATGCCGCCGAACCCGAACCAGGAGTCGAACGACCAGGTCGCGAAAGCCGTTCTCGAGCGGATCGCGGGCCGTGAGAACGAGCCGGCCGAGCAGGTCTTCAAGAACATCCAGTCGTTGAAGGGAGTGCCGGCGGGGCGGTTCGTTCGCATGATGAACATGGGATACAGCCGCGCGCTCGGCGTCTCCTGTCTTCACTGCCACTACGGGCCGGACTACTCGAGCGACGAGAAGCGGCAGAAGCGCGCCGCCCGCGAGATGATGGCGATGAACAAGATGATCAACGACCGGCTGCAGAGCCTGCAGAACCTGGAGGGGAAACCGGAGGAGCGCGTCGTCAACTGTTCCACCTGTCACCGCGGCCACGTCGACCCGACGGCGGGAATGTGATCCCCCTGCTCCTCGTGCTCGCCGGAATCCTGTCTTCCGCGTCCGGTCAGCAGCCTCCGCCCATCGGGCGGCCGCCCGTGGCCTCCTCGCCCGTCGCCTACCTCCCCACGCCGACGCCGGCGCCGCCGCTTCCCTCGGTGGAGTTGCCGCCCGAGCTCGACCGGGTCCTCCGCGACTACGAGCGCGCGTGGACCGCGAAAAACGCGGAGGCTCTGTCTCGTCTCTTCGCCGAAGACGGGTTCGTCCTGCCGAACGGCGGACCCCCGGCCCGGGGCCGCAGCGCGATCCGGAGAACCTACGCGAAAGCGGGAGGTCCCCTCGTGCTGCGGGCGCTCGCGTTCGCGACCGAGGGTCCCGTGGGTTACATCATCGGCGCCTACGGCGCGAGCGCGGAGACCGGCGACACCGGGAAGTTCGTCCTCGCGCTCAAACGAGGAGCCGACGGCCGGTGGATGATCGCCGCGGACATCGACAACTCGAACTCCCGGCCCAGGCCGCCGACGCCGACGCCGACGGTGCGCCCGTACTCACCCGCCGTCCCCCGCCCCGGGAGCCCCTAGCGAAAAGGGGACAGATTTGTTTTTCGATAATCTGGGCTTTCAGAAAATCGATCTGTCCCCTTTTGCTGGTTGATCGCGGCGGACAGGGACAACTCCAACTCGCGCCCGCAGCTGCCTCCGCGCACGCCGACGCCGACTCCCG
Organism: Thermoanaerobaculia bacterium; assembly: GCA_035457525.1. Classification (GTDB taxonomy): domain Bacteria; phylum Acidobacteriota; class Thermoanaerobaculia; order UBA5066; family Gp7-AA6; genus Gp7-AA6. The sequence continues at coordinate 8,963 of DATIBN010000159.1, forward strand.
CGCCGCCGCCCGGCTAATCCGGTGGGCGTTCCCCCGAAAACTCCGGGTGCCGGCGGACCTGCCACGCCTGCCAGAGGTGACGTCGCTCGTGGGCGGCGAGGAAAGCGAACCACTGTCCGAGCGACATCCGGAAGCGCCTCGTGATCGGGGAGGACATGCGGATGCGGCCGATGTCGAGTCCGTCGGCGGCCTCGATCCGCGCGATGATCTCCGTCTGGAGCTCGAGGAAACGCGGCACGGCGCCGACGATCGGTTGATCTTCGACGGGACGGTAGCGCCTCGGAGCGGAGACGCGGATTCTCGGCGGCGGCTCGACCCATCGAATGTACAGGCGGCTGAGAAACGGGTGTCGATAAGGACCGTCGCTGCGAAGGCCGTCGTGGCGGGCTGCCGCGATGACCTTGTCGAACTTCGGCAGCGCTTTCCAGGCGTTGTTCAGGTGGTCGAGGCACTGCGCGATCGACCACTTCTCGGGCGACGGTTTCCAGTTGAGTTCGCCCTCGGACAATCCGCCGACGAGTTTCTCCGCGTCCGCCCGGACGTCACGGATCTCCCGCCGGTACTCGGCGAGCTCCGCGTGGAGGATGCGGGGGGCCGGGCCGGGCCAGCTCACTTCACGTCGCCCTCGCTCCCGCAGCGCGAGGCTCCTCCCTTCGGTTACTTCGCGGAGACTCCCTGCGCCACGAAATCATCTCTGTCGGCGTGGTGTGCTACCTCCGCTTGAAGAACTGGACGGCGCGCTCGTGCTTCTTCGCGGCCGCCAGCGACTTGAAAGTGCCGAGGTTCTTGCGCTTCCCTGTCTTCGGATCCTTCTTGCGCGAGTACAGGCGGTACTGCCCGGACGCGAGCCGCCGGATCATTTCGTCGCGGGCTTTTTCTCGGGTGCAGGCGGCGGTCCCTCCGACCATGGCGGCGCGACGCCGTTCGTCCGTGCATACGCGATCGACTGGCCGAGGTGCTCGTGTCCGTGGCTCACGAGGACGATCATCATCATCCGTTCGCTCGGCTCCTGCCCGAAGAACTTGACCTTCTTGTCCAGGTCGGAATCCGGGGTGGCCTCGACCGCTTTTCGAGCATGGTCGAAGGACTTTTTCATCGCATCGATGACTTTGGCCTTCTCGGTGACCGTCTTTTCCATTTCGCGGCTGAAACCTTCCGGCATCTTGGCGCCCAGGAACGTCGGCAGGAAATAGTTACCGCCGGCGACGTGCATGTACACCTCGCTGACGGAGCGGACTCCCGCTCCCGGCCGCCACCCGAACTTGTCCTGTGGCATCGCCTCGGCGAGTGAGACGAGCTTCTTCTCGAGATCGTTGAGCTGCCAGATGACGTCCGCGCGGAGACCAGAGACCGTCGCCGCGGTTGCGGCGGGCGCCGTCGTCTGGCCGAGCACGACGGACGAGCTGAAAGCGATCGCGAAAACGAGAATCGGGAGAGCCCGGACGGACTTCTTCATGACGAACCTCCTCAGTCGGTATTTCGCGCGGGAGTCTACCGCCACGGAGTGATCGAGACGACCTCGAGCTCGCCCTCCGGCACCGCGACGCGCTCCCCCGGCCTCTTCCCCAGAAGCGCGGCGGCGAATTCCGACTCGTAGGAGTAGACGGCGTCCTCGGGACGGGAGTCCCACGGTCCGAGGATCGTCGCGACGCGCTCATGGCCGCTGCCCGGCTCGCGAAGCACGACGCGCGTTCCGACGCGCACCTCGGAAGGATCGATGCGGGACGGCTCGAGGGCCCGGGTCCGTGAGAGCTCGTCGGCGAGCTTCGCGATGCGCGCCGAGAGGTACTCGTGCTTCTGCCGGGCCGCGTGGTACTCGAAGTTCTCCGACAGGTCCCCGTGTTCCTTCGCCGCGCGCATCTGCTCGGCGTTGGCCGGCAGCTCGACCTGCTTGAGCTGCGCGAGCTCGCCCCGGCGGGCATCGATCGCCTCCGGCGTCGCATAGAGGAGGTTCGCCGCGGGAGCGCGGAGCCCCGGGAACTTCATGAGCAGTGCCTCGCGAACCGTGCCGCGCCGGTGCTCCTCGAGCCCCCCGGCGCGGGCGAGAGCGTTCAAGAGGTCGCGCCCCTCCTCCTCCGACGACGCGCGCCGCGCGAGATCGACGGCGAGCCCTCCCGGCTCGAAGAACGCCTTCACCCTCGCACGGACCGCGCCGAACTCGTCCTGCCGGAGAGCGTCCATCAGGGAATGGAACAGCGCGGAGGGGGCCACGTCCGGGCTCGCGTCGGCGCCGAATCGTTCCGAGAGCCAGACGAACGCGCGCGGAGCGATCCGCGGCGAGCGCATGATCCGCCGGACGAGGTCGTCCCGCCTCGCCCGATCCTCGGAGAGCGCTTCGAAGATGAGGGAGAGAACGCGGGAATCCTCCTCTTCGGCGAACCGGGCCGTGAAAACCTGCGGCCAGTCCCTCCTCCGCGCGCGGATTTCCTGTAGCGCTTTTTCGCGGGCCACGTGGTCCCGCATTCCCGCGAGCACGGATCCGGGATCGCTTCCCTCCAGCAGAGCCTCCGCCGGGAAGGCTTCGGGCTCGTCGGGCGCGAGTCGGAATGCCGCCTGCGACAACTCCCACGCGAGAGCGGGGTCGGCGCGGCCGGCGGCGGCACGCGCCTCGTCGGCGAGCGAGGCCGCGAAAAGACGGGTGAGCTCGCGCGAGCGCTTCGCGTGCTTTCGGGCAATCTCGAGCTTCTTGTGGGGATCGGCAGCCTCGAAGTCGCGCTTCACGGTCTCGTCGGCCTCTCCGGCGCTCGCGCTCCAGGAGACGAGCGCGCTCTTCGAAGCTCCCGCCACGAGAAGCTGGGGGTGCTTCCGCGCCGCCGTCCAGAACGCGCTCCATCGCGCGTCGTCGACGATCCCGGCGAAGTGCTCGCGGACGTCGGCGACCGTGAGCGGACGCCCGAAGCTCTCGAGCAGCCGGCGGACGGATTCCGCCGGTTCCTTCGAAGAGAGGTCCCGAAGGAGGTCGGGATTCTCGACCTTCTCGCGGAGAAAGTGTCCGGCGGGGAGCGGCTCCAGGTTCTTCTCGGCGGAGACGAGCGAGAGCGGGACGCGGGCGCCGCCAACCTCGAGTCGAATGACGTCGAGCGCCGGGTTCATCTCGGCGATACGCCCCGCGCCGCGACCCGCGAGGAAGTACACCCCTCCGGGCGTGAAGCGCAGCCAGCGCGCGACACGGCGCGCGGTCTCGGAGGGATCCGTGGCCGTCGCGATCGAGTTCTGGGCCAGGACGGGAGCGAGCGCCGGATGGTCACGGTACCGCTCACGCAGAGCCGCTTCGAGGTCCGCGCGGGCGGAGGCGTCGGTGGGGCTCATCCGGACGATCTCGGCGAGGACCTCGATGCGCGCCTCGGGATCACCACGCTCCGACTGGTAGTCCGCGAGGAACCGCAGCCACGAGAGCGCCTGCTCGGCTCCCTCGGCGCCCGCCTTTTTCTTGACCGCCGCGGCGACCCGGAAGAAGAAGGAGAGGTCGGCGGGATCCTGCTCCATGCGCTGGGTCCAGACGTCCTCGAGCTCCTCCAGCCGCTTCTGCTCGACGAGCGCGGCGATTTCGGGGGGAAGGCTCGGGATGGCGTGCGACACCGTTGCGATCTTAGCCCGCCGCGCGGACGGGCCCCACGGCCTTTTACCCGCCTCCTTATGATCACCGCTCCATGGCCACCTGGGTCGTCACCGGCGCGAACCGCGGAATCGGTCTCGCTTTTGCGCGGGCGCTCTCGAAGCGCGGCGACAGCGTCATCGGGACCGCACGGAGACCCGAGAAAGCCGACGAGCTGCGCGCGACGGGGGCGCGCCTCGAGCAGCTCGACGTGGCCGACGACGGGAGCGTCGCGGAATTGGCGCGACGGCTCGGACGGGAAGCGGTCGATGTCCTCGTCCACAACGCGGCGATCGGTGAAGCCGGACCGGCCGTCGGAGATCTCGACCCCGGGGACGTGCTCCGCACGTTGAACGTGAATACGGTCGGTGCCGTGCGCGTCGCGGGAGCTCTCCTCCCGAATCTCCGCGCCGGCCGCACGCGGAAGATCGTGGCGCTGACGTCCGGCCTCGGGAGCCTCGAGCAGAACACCGACGGCGGTTGGGTCGCATACCGGATGTCGAAAGCGGCCCTCAACATGTACGTCCGATCGCTCGCCTCCGAGCTGGCTCGCGAGCGGTTCGCTTGCGTCGTCGTGAGTCCCGGGTGGGTGAAGACCGCGATGGGGGGCCCGGGCGCGCAGCTGACGCCCGAGGAAAGCGTCGCCGCGATGTTGGATGTGATCGATCGGCTCCGCCCGTCCGACACCGGCCGGTTCCTGGACCGGCGCGGACGGGACGTGCCGTGGTAAGAGGGCCCGAGCTCCCGAACTAGTCTTCCCGCCGAGCCTGCCTCTTCTGCGCCATCTCCCGCAGGAACGCGCCCGGAAGCGTCCCGTGGATCGTGACGCCCTCGCGGTCGGTCTCGATCTCGAACTTGCGGAGGATCGGAACCATGTCCGGCGCCTTCTCGTGGATCGCCAGCCGCCACATCGCGATGACGCCCTTCAGCGCATCCTCGAGCAGGTCGCGAGTCTCTTCGTCGGCCGTGATCCCGGTCGCGGAGAGGTCGACCGCGTCGCCGCGGCTCGTCGCGTGGAAGACGAACAGCGAGACCGACTTCATCGCGCCGACGAGCGCATCCGCCGCGTCTCCGTCCCCCTCTCGCGACCGGCGCGGCCCCGCGAACGGCGCGCGCGTCGCGTCCACGATCGCCCAGGCCGAGGCTCCCGAAGGGACGCGCGACATCTCGCGCCCGAGGCCTTCGCCGCGCAGGAAGCCGGAACCGCCGGCCTCCCGGTCGGCCAGCGCGCGGGTGACGGATCCCGGACTCCCGGCCACGATGATCCCCGTTCCGACGAAGGCGAGCGCGGCCCGCTCTCCGTCGCCGTGGCGGCCCGAAAGGACGAGGTATTCCCCCTGGGGAGTCGACTTCCGGACCGCGCCGCGCGCGATCATCGCGGCCGTGAGCCGCGACGGGTCGAAGCGGCCCTCGAAGATCACGAGGCCGTCCTCCGGACCATGGACCCGGTTGGAAGCGAGTCCGGCGACGACGACCACGTCGACGTCCTGCTTCGGCCGGAGCCCGGTCTCGGCCAGGAACTTCGCGGCGTCGCCGTCGGTCGCGAGCTGGTCGGTCTCCGAAAAGAGCCGCGCGGCGAAGGGGCTCGCACGGAGAGCATCCAGGCGGATGAGGCCGACGGACGCGACGTCGGGCGGGACGAGCGCGAGCGCTTCGTCAGACGCCGCGGCGGAGGTCGGAGCGGCGAAGCCGGCGACGACGAGCGCGATGACGCCGATCGGCAGCGGGAGCCTGCGCAGGAGTCTCATGGTCAGAAGTCCTTTCTGGAAAAGCGCCAGGAGGCGAGAACGAGCGAGAGGATGCCGAAGAGGGCCGTGGTGCCGTAAACCGCCAGGGGGTCGACCGGTGCGACGCCGTGCGCTCCGTCGGAAACGAGCGCGACCGTTCCCTGGGCGAGCTCCGCCGTCTTCGGGAAAATCCAGTAGAGCGTCCGCACGAGGTTCGCGCTGAACTCGGTCGAGACTGCGGCCGCGATCTTCTCGCGCGCCGACAGCAGCATGGCGAAGAAGAAGATCGCGTAGGTCACCATCAGCGAGACCGCGGTCGACGAAGTGACCACGCCGATCAGAAACGCGAAGGCGACCAGGCAGGCGACCGTGAAGAGAATCACGACGCCGCCGAGCAGGAAGCGCGGGTGGGCGACGCCCGTCTTCCAGAACACGATCAGCCAGATCGACCCGATCAAATACAGCAGGTTCGCGGCGGCGAGGAGGAGCCCTCCGGAGTAGCGCGAGAGGAGGAGCTTCGTCCGGCCGACGGGGCGCGACAGGTAGAGGTCGATCGTCCCTTTCTCCTGGAGCCGCGGGACGAGGTGCGCCGTCGCGAAGAGCGCCAGGAACGTGCCGAGCATGAAGAGGACGCCGGAGAATCCGGTCTCGAACCCGAGCACGAGCCGGTCCATGTCGATCTTCTCCCCGGCGAGGTCGAGCTCTTTCCCGAACAGCTTCGCCCCCGCAAGAGCGCCGTCGACGATGTCGAGGTTCACGGCGAGCGCGAAGATCAGGATGAAGAGCGTCGAAAGCGCGAAGTAGGCGAGGAGCGTCCACCGAGCCGACGCCTCGCGGAAGACTTCCTCGACGCTCGCCGCCCAGGCCCTCATTGCACGTTCTCCTCTCCTTCGCCGGTGCGGACGAGGTCCACGAACACGTCTTCCAGCGTCGAGCGGACGGGCGAGAGCTCGGTGAGAAGAGCACCGCGCGCGCGCAGCGCGTCCACGAGGGAGTTCAGATGGGCGAGGTCGCGCGTGCCGAGGACGATGTGGCCGTTCACACGCTCGACCGACGCTCCGGTGTCGCGGAACGCGGCCAGCAGCGTCTCGTCCACGGGCGACGCCGTCATGCGGTACCGCGAGCCCTGCGCGGTGAGGTCGGCGATGCGCCCCTGCGCCGCGACCCGGCCGCGGCGCAACACCGCGACGCGGTCGCACGTCAGCTCGATCTCCGACAACAGGTGCGAGTTCAGGAGGATCGCGCGGCCCCGCGACGCTTCGTCGCGAAGCAGATCGCGGATCTCGCGGCGCCCGACCGGGTCCACGCCGTCGGTCGGCTCGTCCAGCAGCAGGACGTCCGGATCGTGAACGAGCGCCGCGGCGAGGCCGAGGCGCTGCGTCATGCCCTTCGAGAACTTCTTCACTTTGACATCGGCCCAGTCCGAGAGCCGCACGCGCGCGAGGAGATCGGGGATGCGGGCGGCGACGGCCGAGCGCGCCATCCCGGACATGCGTCCGAAGATCGAGAGCGTCTGGCGCGCGGTCAGGTATCCCGGAAAGCGGTGTCCCTCCGGGAGATATCCGACCCGGCGGCGACTCTCCGGATCGGAGACCGGTATCCCGAACAGGCGGGCGCCCCCGGCGGTCGGCCGGGTGAGGCCGAGCAGGATCTTCACGGTCGTGGTCTTGCCGGCGCCGTTGGGACCGAGGAGCCCGAACACCTCGCCCGCCCCGACGGAGAGGTCGATCCCGTCGAGCGCGTTGACGCGCCGCGTCCCGAACCGCGCCCGGTAGACCTTCCGGAGGCCCTCCGCCTCGATGACCGGAGTCATATCCCCTTAAACGGAGAGGAGGGCCGGAAGTTCAGGAGGCCGTCAGCCGGCGGAGCTCCGCCCGGGCGTCGTCCAGGTCCACTTCGTGATCCGGCTGCTTCCACAGCACTTTGCCGTCGGCCGACCGGATGACGAGGCCGTGCGACTGGAATCCGAGCTCCTGGACGGCCGCGGCGCCCTGGGGGCTCCGGGCGTCGACGTTCTCACCGGTCACCTTTCCCGGAAACTCCTGCGCGAGCCCGCTCACGGCGGGCGTCAGCTTCGCGCAGATCATTCACCCGGGCAGGTAGTAGTAGGTGACCCGGAGCGGTTCGGCGTCCGCCTTCTTCGAGCACTCGACGGCGGCGATCGCGAGCGCGAGAGCCGCCGTGGCGAAGACGACGCTGCGGGACGGTCGTTTCATGCGTTCCCTCCGGACAGAGCCTACCGCGCATAGACTCTCCCCGCGAGGTCGAGACGATGGCGCTTCGGAGCGAGAAAGACATCCGGGAGGAAATCCGAAAGCTGCGCGAAAAGGGGAAATCCCTCTCGGGCTTCTGGGTGTCCGAGCTCGCGGCGGCGATCTACGCGCTCGAGTGGGTGCTCGGGAAGAGGGACAAGACGCCGCCCGAGGACATCGGCGAGCCCGCGAGCGGCCACGGCAAGCTCGCCGAGGCGATTTCCAGGGCCGCCGAGAGGGAGCCGCCCGCCCTCGCAAAGAAGCCGCCGGCCGCGAAGAAGCCGCCCGCCGCGAAAAAGAAGCCGGCGGGGCGCAATTCGCCGGCGAAACGCGGCTGACCCCGACGGCATTGCCCGTCTGACGGGACGTCTGGCCCGTCCCTTGCGGAAGGCGGGCGCGTGAATACGCGCGGAAGCCGCCGGGCGCGATGGATCGCTCTCTCCCTCGTGGTCATCGCCGCGCTCGTGGCGATCGTCGCGCTCGTGGTCCCGAACGCGCTTCTCCGCTCCGACTTCATCCGAAAGCAGATGAACAAGGACCCGGACAGTGGATGGCTCGAGTACGAGTCGGCGAAATCGAGGTGGCCCGGCACGCTGCGCGTGAAGAACCTTCTCTACCGCGACCGCGATCCCGGAGCGGAATGGGCCTTCCAGCTCGAGGACGCCGAGCTGACCTACTCGCTCGCGGACCTCGCCCGCCGCCGTTTCCACGTCACGCGGCTCTCCGGGCGCGGGTTGATCTTCCGCGTCCGCCAGAGGCTCACTCCGGCGGAGGCGACGCCGACGAGGCTCTCTCGCCTCCCCCCGATCCCGGGATTTCCGGACCCGCCCCTCGTCGGGCCCGTTCCGCCGGAATCCCGGGCGACCGGCAAGGAGTGGACCATCCTCGTCGACTCGCTCGCGATCGAGGAAGTGCGCGAGGTCTGGATCGACGGTTATCGCTGCACCGGCCGGTCGCGCGTGACCGGGGGTTTCTCGCTCACCCCGAAGCGGCGCGCGCAGGTGTTCCCGTCGAAGCTCGCGATCCGCGACGGCACGATTCACTCGGGGAAGGACGAGATCGCCGCCGACGTCCGCGCCACGTTCGAGGCGCGGTTCGATCCGTGGGATCCGCGCGCGTTTCCCGGCAGCAAAGTGCTCCGGTTCGTTTTCGGGAAAGCAGAGGCGGCGGCCCGGATGGACGATGCCGAAGTCCTGAACCATCTCATCGGCGAGCCTCCCGGCACGCGTTTCGAGCGGGGAAGAGGCCGGATGACGGTGCGCGCTTCGGTCGAGAAGGGAATCGCGAAGGGCACGATCGAATACGGATCGAGCGATCTCGCGCTGCGCTTCCTCGACGTGGCCATGCGCGGCCGGTTCGACGGCCGCCTGGACCTCTCGGGCGTGCGCATGGAGACGTGGGGTGGGGGCCGGCTGGACGGCGGCCGCCTGAACCTGACGAACGCCACCGTCGTGGACCCCGACGGCAAAGCCCACCCGTGGTGGGGCCGCGTCGACTTCGACCGCGGCGAATTCCGCCCGAAGGGCGCCTTCCTCTTCACGACCGGCGCCACGGCCCGCGCCCGCGACGCCCAGCCGCTCCTCCAGATCCTGGACGTCGACCTGCCGGAGTGGACGAAGAAGCTGCTTCGCCTGGACGACCCGCTCGCCGCCCGCGCCTCGGTCCGCGTCGGGGAATCGCGGGTCGAAATCCAGCGGCTCGCGGCGCGGACGGGTAAGCTCGAGATCGTCGGCGAGTACTTCGCGCGCGGCCCTTCGAGGAGGGGGACGTTTCTGATCGACGCGGGACTCCTGTCGGTGGGCGTGGGGCTATCGAACGACGACAAGCAGGTCCGGATCTTCGGACCGAGGAAGTGGTTCGAAAAGCGAACCGGGTGGGTGCCGGGGAAGTGAATTGGGTGAATTGGGGTCAACGCTGAATCACTGAATTGGGGTCAATGCGGAAGGGCTGCCTTGAAAACCGTCGCCTCGTTCGCGCTGTCGCTCGCGGTCGTCTGGATCGCTCTCCTCGTTTTCCTCTCCCTCATGGAGAGCCGCCTTCTCTACTTCCCTGTCCGCGAGCTCGACGCGACGCCGTCCGATTTCGGACTGCCGGGCGAGGAGCTCCATCTGACCGCATCCGACGGCGTCCGTCTGCACGGCTGGTGGATCAAGTCGGGGGGACGGCTCGCCGTCCTGCTCTTCCACGGAAACGCCGGCAACATCAGCCATCGCCTCGACCGCGCGCGCCTCTTCTCGGAGCGGCTCGGCGTGGACCTGTTCCTCGTCGACTATCGCGGCTACGGCCGGTCCGAGGGAAAGCCGTCGGAGGCCGGCCTCTACCGCGACGGGCTCGCGATCTTCGACGCGGCGCGCGAGCGCGGCTTTGCGCCGACGCAGATCGTTCTCATGGGAGAGTCCCTCGGCTGCGCCGTCGCCCTCGAGGTCGCCCTCGCGCGCCCGTGCGCCGGCGTCGTGCTCGAGACGCCGTTCCTCTCGGTGCCGGCGCTCGCGCGCAAGCACTATCCGTTCGTCCCGGCGCTGCTCGTCCGGTCGAAGTTCGACGCCGGCTCGAGGATCGGTCGCGTGGCCGTCCCGAAGCTCTTCCTCGTCGCCGAGAGGGACGAGATCGCGCCGCCGTCCCAGGGAAGACGGCTTTTCGAGCTCGCCTCCCCGCCCCGGGAGCTCTTCCTGATCCCGGGCGCCGGCCACAACGACACTTACGCCGTGGGCGGGGAGCCGTACCTCGAGGTGTGGCGCCGGTTCCTCGACGCGATAGATTCCCCTGCATGACCACCGTCGGCATCGTGGGCCTGGGGCGGATCGGGCGGAACCTCTTCCGCCTCCTCCACGACCGGGAGGACATCCGCATCGCGGCCATCAGCGACTGGAGCGACCCCGAACCGCTCGAGTACCTCCTGAAGTTCGACACGCTGCTCGGACGCTTCCCGGGCGAGGTCTCGATCAAGGAGGGTCACCTCTACGCCGCCGGCCGGCAGATCCGGATGATCACCGGGAAGGACCAGGGCGTGCCTCCATGGAGGGAGCTCGGGGTCGAGACGGTGTTCGAGTCGACCTCGAAGGGCCGCACGCGCGCGGAGCTCGAGGCCCACCTCGCCGCCGGCGCCCGCCGCATCATCGCGTGCGCGCCTCCCCTCGAGCCGCCCGACGTGACCGTCGTCATGGGCGTCAACGACGCGGCGCTCGAGCGGCGGCACCGGATCGTCTCGAACGCGTCGTCGACCGTGCACTGTCTGGCTCCGGTCCTGAAGATCGTGAACGACGCTTTCGGGATCGAGCGGGCGCTGTTCACGACCGTGCACTCCTACACGAGTCAGCACCGGCTCGCCGACGTGCCCGCCGACGAGATGCGCCGCGGCCGGGCCGCGGCGGAGAACATCATCCCGCAGGAGTCCCGCTCCCCGAAGATGGTCATGGAGATCCTGCCCGAGCTCCGCGGACGGATCACCGGTTCCGCCGTCGCCGTCCCGGTGCGGAACGGCTCCTGCGTGGATCTGGTCTGCTGGCATACCAAGCCGGTCACGAAGACGGCCGTCAACGAGGTCCTCCGGACGGCGGCGTCGACCGAGCGGTGGAAGCGCGTGTTGCGTTACGAATCGGACCCGATCGTGTCGTCCGACGTGGCGCGCTCCTGGTACTCGAGCACGTTCGACTCGCTGGCGACGATGGTCCTCGGCGAGAGGGTCTCGAAGACGGTTTCCTGGTACGACTCGGGGTTCGGGTACGCGCATCGCGCGGTCGACCTCGTCGAGCGTTTCGTCGAGCTGGATCGCGCGGCGGAGAGCGCAGCATGACGATTCGCGTGGGCATCAACGGTTTCGGGCGCATCGGACGGTCGGTGTTCCGGATCCTCTCGGACCGCAGCGACATGGAAGTCGTCTGCGTCAACGACCTCTACGACAACGAGCACCTGGCCTATCTGCTGAAGTACGACACGGTGATGCGGGTCTTCGACCGGGAGGTGACGGCCGACGCCGACGCCATGTACGTCGACGGGAAGAAGGTCGTGATGACCGAGGAGAAGGACCCCGGCAAGATCCCCTGGGGCAAGCTCGGTGTGCAGGTCGTCGTCGAATCGACCGGAGTTCACACGAAGAGGGCCGCTCTGGAGCCGCACCTCTCGGCCGGGGCGAAGCGTGTGATCCTGACCGTTCCCCCCAAGGACGCACTCGACGCCGTCATCGTGATGGGAGTGAACGACTCGGTATTGACCTCCGAGCATCGGCTCGTCTCCAACGCTTCCTGCACGACGAACTGTCTCGCGCCGCTCGCCGTCATCCTCGACGACGCCTTCGGCATCGAGGAAGGGTTCATGACGACCGTGCACGCCTACACGAACGACCAGCGGCTCGCCGACGTGCCGCACAAGGACCTCCGCCGCAGCCGCGCGGCCGCCGAGAACATCATCCCGACGACGACCGGCGCCGCCCGGGCAGTCGGAGAGGTCCTGCCGAAGCTGAAAGGCCGCCTCGACGGGATGGCGATGCGCGTGCCGGTGCCGGACGGCTCAGTCGTCGACCTCTCGTGCCGCGTGCGGGCCACGCCGCGCGCGAACGACGTGAACGCCGCCGTCCGGAGCGCGGCCGAGGGTCGCCTGCGCGGCATCCTCGAGTACAGCGAAGTTCCCCTCGTATCGAGCGACGTCATCGGCAACCCGCACTCCTCGATCTTCGACGCGCTCTCGACGGCCGCGTCCGGCGACGGCTGGGTGAAAGTGCTCTCGTGGTATGACAACGAGTGGGGTTACTCGAACCGGGTGGTGGACCTGATCGAGCGCCTCGCCGCGCTCGAGGATTGATTCCGCACATGCAGCACACGCCAGGATTCCTCGACATCGTGAAGGACTCGAAGAAGCGGATCCGCGAGACGACCCCCGAGGAGATCCGGCGGCGGCAGGAGCGCGGCGAGCGCTTCTACCTCGTGGACGTCCGTGAGGACAACGAGTGGGAGCGGGGCCGCGCGCTCGGCGCGATCCATCTGGGCAAGGGCATCATCGAGCGCGACGTCGAGCGCACGATCCCGGATCCCGACGCGGAGATCGTCCTCTACTGCGGCGGCGGCTATCGCTCCGCGCTCGCGGCCGACGCGCTCCAGAAGATGGGCTATCGAAACGTCCTATCGATGGACGGCGGCTGGAAGCGCTGGAAGGAGCTCGGCTTCCCCACCGAGCAGTAGTCCTCAGCGCGGCGGCGCGGGACCGTAGGTGATTCCGATGGGCGGAGGCGCGGTCGCCGAGCCGGTCGTCTCGACCACGTCGTGCCAGTGGCCGTGCTCCGGCGACCAGACCTTCCCCGGAGGCGGCGTCCCGGCCGGGGCCGGTCGCGGGCCGTTGGGCAGCGCCGAGCGCGGATCGAACGGGACCGCTCCGCTCGCGCGCGAGGGAGCCGCGTCGTGCCAGTGCTTGTGCTCCTCCGACCACACGCGCTGGCGCGGCGAGCCGGAGCCCGCGCCGCCGCGCGCGATGCCGATCACGACCGCGATCGCGCCGCCCGCCACGAGCAGGGCGAGCAGCCCGACGAGGAGCATCCCGGAGCTCTGCGGCTTCTCGGCGTCTTTCCCGGCGTGACAGTGCTTGTATTTCCGGCCGCTGCCGCAGGGGCACGGGTCGTTTCGCGAAGGAGGCATGACACTCCTACGGTATCAACAAAAGCTTCCCGGACGTGCGACGCGACTCGAGAAGGCGGTGCGCCTCGGCCGCTTCGGCGAGCGGCAGTTCCCGGAAGATCCGCACCGAGAGTTTCCCGGCTGCGACCCGACCGAGCACGTCGGTTGCTCGCTCGAGCAGCTCCTCGCGCGTCCGCGTGTAGTGCGCCAGGGTCGGCCTCGTGAGGTACAGCGAGCCCTTGCGGCTCAGGAGCTGGGCATCGAACGGCGGCACCGCCCCGCTCGCCTGACCGAAGAGGACCATCGTGCCGCGGACGGCGAGGGCGTCGAGCGATTTCTCGAAGGTGTCGCGGCCCACGCCGTCGTACACGACCTGAGCCCCTTCCCCTCCGGTCAATCTCCGCGTCTCCGCGCCGAAGTCCTCCGTCGTGTAGTGGATCGTCTGATCCGCGCCGGCTTCCCGCGCGCGCCGCGCCTTCTCCTCGGTGGAAACGGTGCCGAAGACCCGCGCGCCCCGCGACTTCGCGAGCTGGCAGAGCAGGAGCCCGACACCTCCCGCCGCGGCGTGCACGAGGCACGTGTCGTCCGGTCCGAGGGGGTACGTCGACGTGGCGAGGTAGTGCGCGGTCATTCCCTGGAGCATTACCGCCGCCGCCTGCCGCGTCGTGACTCCCTCGGGGACGACGACGAGCCGGGCTGCCGGCAGAGCGACGAGCTCCGCGTAGGTACCGGGCCCGGACGCGAACGCCACGCGATCGCCGACGCGCACCTCCGAGACGCCCGCGCCGATCTCGACGACCGCGCCCGCCCCCTCCTGTCCCGGGAGGAGCGGGAACCGGGCGGCGTACGCGCCGCTGCGGTGGTAGGTGTCGATGAAGTTGATTCCGGCCGCCTCGATGCGGACGAGCGCCTCCCCCTCGCGCGGCCTCGGCTCGGGGACGTCGACGAGGCGCAGGGTCTCGGACCCGCCCGGCGCGTCGGCGCGGATGGCCTTCATGGGGATCGCATTATCCTTCGCGCATGCGAACTGCGCGCCTCCTTCGATGCCTCCCGGCCGCTGTCTACGTCCTCGCCGCGGCGTGCGCGACTCCGGGCACGGCGCCCCCGGCCACCGATACTCTCTCCGTGATGAACGACATCGCGCCCGCATACGTGAAGCTCGTCCTCGCGGTCGGCCGATACGACAAGGACTACGTCGATGCCTTCTACGGCCCGGCGGAATGGAAGACCGAGGTCGAGGCCGCGAAAAAGCCGCTCGACGCCATCGCGCCGGAGGCGGACGCGCTCGTGGCTCGGCTCTCGGCTCTTCCGGAGCCCGGAGACGAGATGCTCCGGCTTCGCTCCAACTACCTCACCCGGCAACTCCAGGCGCTCACGGCGCGCGTCGCGATTCTGCGCGGAAAGAAGATGTCGTTCGACGAGGAGTCGCGCGCCCTGTACGACGCGGTCGCGCCGACCCGGACCGAGGACCACTTCCGCGCGATCCGGGACGAGCTCGACTCCGTCCTTCCGGGAGCGGGGGGGGCGGCGTCCCTCGTCGAACGCTACGAGGCGTGGCGGAAGGACTTCACGATCCCGAAAGAGAAGGTCGATCCGGTCTTCCGCGCGGCGATCGCCGAGTGCCGCGACCGGACGGCGGCGCACATGGCGCTCCCTCCGGGAGAGAGCTTCACCGTCGAGTACGTCACCGGGAAGTCGTGGAGCGGATACAACTGGTACCAGGGGGGCTACAAGAGCCTGATCCAGGTCAACACGGACTTCCCGATCACGATCGACCGCGCCATCGACCTGGCCTGCCACGAGGGTTACCCGGGCCACCACGTCTACAACACGCTGCTCGAAAAGAGCCTCGTGCGGGACCGGGGCTGGGTCGAGTATTCGGTTTACCCCCTGTTCTCGCCCCAGTCCCTCATCGCGGAGGGCAGCGCGAACTTCGGGATCGAGATGGCCTTTCCGGGCGGCGCGCGCGTCGAGTACGAGAAGAGGGCGCTCTACCCCCTGGCCGGGCTCGACCCGGCGCGCGCCGAGGAGTTCGATCGCGTGAGACGGATCGTCGACCGGTTGGCCTATGCGGGCAACGAGGCCGCGCGGCGCTACTTGAACGGCGAGATCGATGGAGTTGAAGCGGCGAAGTGGTTGTCGGAGTACGCGCTGTACCCGGCGGACCGGGCGGCGCAGCGCGTGCGGTTCTTCGACCAGTACCGCAGCTACGTCATCAACTACAACCTGGGCAAGGACCTCGTTCGGCAGTACGTCGAATCGAATGGCGGGACGCCGGATGACCCTCGAAAACGC
>DATIBN010000160.1:0-15775 GCA_035457525.1 Thermoanaerobaculia bacterium
CTAACGGCTGAAGGCATAGGCTAGGCCCTGCATGAGGTTGAGCGTCAATGGCGGAGGAGGAGGGATTCGAACCCCCGGTACCCGTCAAGGTACAGCGGTTTTCAAGACCGCCGCCTTAAACCACTCGGCCACTCCTCCGGCAAATCAGTGTAGCAGCGGAGGAGCGGTCACCCTTTTCGCGGAGGCGTCCGCTTCTCCTGGAGCCTCCGCGCGACCCGCGTCGCGAGCCGCCGCGGCGTCACGCGCGTCCCCGCGGCGAGGATGCGGTTCGTGATCCCCGGGATCACCACCCTCTTGCCCTTCTTCATCCCGTCCCAGCCGGCGCGCGCGACCTTCGCGGCGTCGGTGACGAGCGGCCCGCGGATGAGTGGCACGTCGGCGAGGCCAGCCCTCTCCTGGAACTCGGTCAGGGTCGGTCCGGGGCAGAGCGCGGTCGCGGTGACGCCGGTTCCGCGAAGCTCCTCGGCGATCGCCTCCGTGAACGAGAGCACGTACGCCTTCGTCGCGTAGTACACGGCCATGAGGGGTCCCGGCTGGAACGCCGCGGTCGAGGCGAGGTTCAGGATCCGGCCGCTGCCGCGCGGCACCATGCGCTGCACGCAGAGCTTGGTCAGCTCCGTCAGCGCGCGGACGTTGACCCGGATCGTGTCGCGCTCGACGTCGAGCGGCGTCTCCCAGAAGAAGCCGTGCACGCCGAGGCCCGCCGCGTTGACGAGTATCTCGATCGGGCCGCGTTTCTCGGCGGCGGCGACGACGCGCTCGGCCTCGCCGTCCTCGGCGAGGTCCGCGATCACGATGTCCGCGACGATCCCGAACCGCGATGCGAGCTCTCCGGAAAGGAGCTCGAGCCGCTCACGCCGCCGCGCGACGAGGACGACGTCGTGGCGATCCTTCGCGGCGAGCCAGGCCAGCTCCCGTCCGATGCCGCTCGAGGCGCCCGTGACGAGTGTCGTGCCCGGCAAATGAGACGTCGATTCAGCGGGCGGCGCGGGAGTCGATCGAAGCGCTCGAAGACTCCCGCGCCGGCGCGCTCTCCGCACCCGCGAGGCGGCGGGGCTTCACGACGTACGTCCACGCGTTCGCGAGCTCCGCCTTCCACCAGCGCAGCAGCCCATGGGCGAGCATCACGAACATCGCGCTGCGCACGGAAAACCCCACGAAACCGGGGCGCCGCCCGGCGTTGTGGTTGCCGTAGATCCCCAGCGCCATCTTCCGCTTCGCGATCGCGGCGAGACGCCGGTTGTAGAACCGGATCGGGTAGAAGCCGATCTCGGCGCCGTCCTGGAAGAAGGGCGGGTAACCGAGGCGATCCGCGTTCCAGCGGTAGATCGGCATCACCGCGGCCGCGTAGTAGAGCGCGGTGTCGAGGAGGAACGCCGCGGTCATCGTGTCGTAGTCGCCCATCACGTAGTACTTGTCGCGATAGATCGACTCGTAGAAGTAGTGGAAGTAGCGGGCGTAGTTCTTGTTGTGTTCTTCGTAGGCGCGCGCCATCTCCTCGGGTGATTCGCCGCCGAGCGCGCGGCGTATCAGCTCCACGCGCGTGTGGACGGAAAACGCCATCTGGTCGAGCCCGGGCGAGTAGAACGGATCCAGAAAGCCGCCGGCGTCTCCGACGCACGTCCAGCCCGGTCCGATGAACCGGTCCACGAAGTAGGGAAGATGACCGTAGGAGCGGCAGTCCTCGGCGATGGGCTCGGCGTGCTCGACGAGCTCGCGGGTCAGCGGGTTCCCGTCCAGGAACCGCGTGAGCTTCTCCAGCGGCGTCTTTCCCTCGGGTGTCAGGAGCCGCTTGTCCCACACGAGGCCGACGCTCGTCTCGCCGCCGGAGAGCGGGATGAACCAGATCCAATATCCCCATCCCGTGAAGTGGTTCGTGGCGAGCCGGCGCGACGCCAGCACCGCGCGCGCCCACGGATCGGCCGGGTCGGTGCCGGCGACCTCGGCCCCGTCCATGTCCTTCACGCCGCGGTAACGGACCCAGATCGCGGACGTGGGGTGCGACTCGATCGGGGTGACGCCGCCGCGCTTCCGCGCGAGCATCGCATGACGGCCGGTCGCGTCCACGACCCACTTGCAGCGCACGGTCGCGCGGGTGCCGTCCGCCTTCTCGATGACGAGCGTGTTGCCGGAGTCGCCTTCGAGCTCGAAGGACGCGACCCGCGCGGGCCGCCACACCTCGGCGCCCTCCTCCTTTGCCACGGAGAGGAGGTGCTCGTCCAGCTTCGCGCGGTCGAGCTGGAAGGACGGGGTGCGGGCGAGCTGGGTCGGGCCGACCTCCGACGCCTCGCGCAGCCGCGTGACGTCCGAGTTGTAGAACCAGTAGCGGAACGCCTGCTTCGGGAGCTGCTCGCGGGACAGGTGGTCGTACTGTTTCAGCACGCGCGTCAGGAAATAGGCGGACACCTCGACCGTGGACTCGCCGACCTTCCAGTCGAACCGGTCCGACTTCTCGACGACCAGAACGCGCGCGAGCGGAACGCGGCGCCGCAGGAGGATCGCCGTCGACGCACCGGCCACCGCGCCCCCGATGATGACGACGTCGAAGTCGTTCTGCCCGCGGTCGCCCGATTCCATGACTCCGAAAGTCTACGGCAAGACCAGACCGCGTTCCGAGTCGACGAGCACCGTCCGATCGACGGCGTCGATCGGACCGAGCGCCTGCGTTTTTCCGGAGGGCCAGCGCACCGTCAGGTCCTGCAGAAGCGTCGCCGCGCCGAGGCCCAGGTGGACGACGGGGCTGCCCGTCGAGAGGTAACCGCTCGCGTTGCCGTTGTCGGCGAGGATCTTCCGGCCGCCGGGCAGAGTCGCCACCACCCGCGCGCCCACTCCCTGGGCGTTGTCCTTTCCGGTTGAGCCCGTGAGCCGGATGCGCAGGAAGTGCTCGTCCTTTCCGCGCGAACCGAGAAACAGCGCCTCGGGCGCCTGGACCGAACGGACGTAGAGGTCGAGCGCGCCGTCGCCGTTCGCGTCGAATGCCACGACCGCCCGGCCGTTCGTCTCGAGGTCGAGGCCGTCGAGGAAAGCGCGGTCCCGGAAGATCGGCCCGTCCGGAGCCGCGGACGGTCCCCGGTTGACGTAATAACGGTCGCGCTCGATGCCGGCGATGCCCGCCCCCTTCCGGTCGAATGTCTTCTTCAGCCCGACGTAGTCGTTCCAGTAGGCGAGCGTCTCCCACCAGAACTCGAGCTCGCGGTCGTGATCCCGTCCATCCCCCCACATGCCGTTCGTCGCGTAGAGATCGGTCCGTGAGTCGTTGTCCAGGTCCGCCGCGACGGCGCTCCAGTTCCAGCCGGCCCGCCTCGCGCCGGAGGCCTCGGTCGCGTCTTCGAACCGTCCATCGGAACGCTGGAGGAAGAGGGAGTTCCCGCGCGTCATCTTTTCCATCCACGACACCGCCGTCGAGAGGAAGAGCCGCCCGGGAAACGGGATCGGAAGTCCCGGGTACTCGTGCAGGAAATACCACTGCGTGAAGCAGCCGGTGGTGTACAGGTCGAGCCGTCCGTCGCCGTCGAAGTCTCCCCACGCCGCCGACATGCCGTACGCGCGGTCGGGGACGCCGGCTTTCGAGGTCACGTCCACGAATCGGCGCCCGCCGTCGTTGCGGTAGAGGTTCTTCAACCCGAAGTCGTTCGTGACGACGAGGTCCGGACGGCCGTCGCCGTCGAAGTCTCCGAAGAGCGACGACAGCGACCAGCGCTTCGGGCCCGTGACGCCCCACTCCGCCGACGCCTCGCGGAAGCGGCCGCGGCCGTCGTTGACGAAAAGGAGGTTCCGGCCGCCGTCCTCCGCGTCGTAGGGGGGATCGGGCATCTGCCGGTAGTAGTCGCCGGTCACGCACACGAAGAGGTCGAGGTCGCCATCACCGTCGATGTCGGAGAACGCGGCGGAGCGCGCGTTCGGAGCCACGCGGATGCCGGATGAGGCGGTCGCCTCCGCGAACTTTCCGCCGCGGTCATTGCGGAAGAGCCGCGCGGGACCGAACGAATCCGTCACGAAGAGGTCGGGCTTTCCGTCGCCGTCGATGTCCGCAGCGGCCACGCCCGTGGCGGCGATGCCGTCTCCCGTCGCGCCCGCGAGCCCGGTGCGCTCGGTCACATCGGTGAAGCGCCCGCTCCCATCGTTTTCGTAGAGGATCGAGCGGACTCCGTCGCCGGCGAAGAGGTCCTCGTCGCCGTCGCCGTCGAAGTCGAGCACCGCGACTCCGGATCCGGGCCAGATCCCGGCGATGAGTCGGTTCGTTCCGGGTTGCGGCGGGTCTCGCCGGACCGCGCCCAGACCTGCGTCCGCCGTCGCGTTGCGGAACCGGGGTTGCCGCTCGGCCTCCTCCGTGAACACGCGCGTCAGGCGGGCGGTGGGCGGGGCGCCGATAGTCACGGTCGCCGCGGCGGATCGCTCGACGCGCGCGCCGTCCTTCCGGAAGCCGCCGACGGTGAAGTAAACGATCCCGGACGTGACGTCACGAGACTCCCCGACCTCGTGCGTCGGCCTCCGGACCTCGTACGTCACGAAGGCGAGCCGGTCGAGGCCGGACCAGGCCCATTGCCGGAGCATCGCGATCCCGGAGGGGTCGCCCGGTCCCGGCTCGCGGCGCTTGAGAGCGCGCTCGATCTCCTCGATCGCGTCGCGCCACGCCTCGAGCCGGTGCATCCACGGGAGGAATTCGGCGCGCAGCCGCGGGAGATAGGCGTTGCGGTAGAGCCAGACGCCGGCGAAGGCGAGGACGACGAGTGCGACGGCTGCCGCGACGCGGGTTCTGCGCTTCAAAGCGCCGGGATGTTAGCTCGCGCCGCTCACTCGATCGTTCCGGTCGCGCCGCCGCCGCCCGCGCGTCCTCCGCCGGGAGAAAAGTCCCGGTCGGAATGCGGCGGCGAGATCGGTGAGGCCGCGGCCGCGACGAGGGCGGCGGCCGGGCCCGTCGCCTCCGACTCGACGGAGAAAAGCGGCGAAGCCGTGAAACCTCCGATCTCCCCGCCGGGAGCGCGCGAGAAGAGGCGGTTCAGCCAGAGCGCGAAACCGATCACCGCGAGCCCGAAGGCGGTGATCACGACCGATCCGAAACGGAGGTAGTAGTGCAAAGTGAGCAGCGAAAGAGCGCCGAGCACCGCGCCCGTGTCGAGGACGAGGCGCCGCCCCGCGCGGAGTCCCCAGGCGATCAGTACGATCGGCACGAGTGCGGTGCCGGCGACGAACGCCGCTCGCGGGACGACCGGCTCGACCGCTCTCCGCGACGCCGCCCAGCCCTGCACCTCCTCCGGGATCCGTCTGTCCCGGCTGTAGAGGTTGACCGCTCCGTAGAGCGCGATCGCCGAGACCACGAAGACGCCGGCGAACGCCCGGCGACGCGACGGAGCGAGGGTCGGTCGGTTGGAGAGCCACGCCGAAATCGGGCAGAGCGCCGCTCCGACGAGCAGCCATGCCAGCCTCCCGGACGGAAAACGCGCGAGATAGACGAACCCGGCGATCGCGGCGAACGCTCCGTAGAGAGCGAAGCCCCAGCGCCAGCACGCGACGGCCCAGGCCACGACGGCGACGAGGAGCGTCGCGGTGACGTCGGCTTCGCTGTGTTCCACGTCGAGAAAGACCGCGGATCCGATGATCAGGTGCATCACGGCCCAGAACGACGTCGCCGCGTCGCTTCCGGTTCCCGCGATGCGCGAACCGCGCAGGACCTCGGTGGCTCCGGCGAGAATGACGGCGTAGACAAGGAAGCGCGCGGAGCCTCTTGCCTCGAGCCCGAAGACGGCGAGCTGGATCCCGACGATCGCGACCGAGACGAGCACGAAGACGAGCACCTTCCAGGGCCAGGCGAGCTCGAGGCGCCGGTGGGGGAACTCGGCCTCGACCGCGTCGAGAGCCGCCGCGCCGATCGCTCCGGCTTCCTTCCAGCCGCGCGCGGCCTTGCGCACCTCGGCGGACCGTTCCGCCTCGATCCACGCCGACCTCATCGCGCGACCTTCATGCGCCGCGTGGCGCGGACGAGGATCACCATCGCGACGATGCTCCACGCCGCAGCCGCCAGGTAGAGCGACTCCCGCTCCAGGATCTCCCCGGTCAGCCGGAGCACTCCGAGCCACAGCGCCGCCACGGCGATCGCAAAGTCGAGCGCGCGGCGCAGCCGCGATGCGATCGCCAGCACTGTGATCCCGACGACTCCGAGGGCCGCCTCCCAGAAGAGCCAGTCCGACGACGATCCGGCGAGCGCGCCGGAGAGAAGCCCGCCGAAGAGGAAGAGAAGCCCGCTCGTCGCGTAGACCTTCTCGAAGTGCGGCTTCAGTCCCGACCAAGCCGATACGAATCCCGCCGCGAGGAACAGGGCGCCGCACGCGAGCGCGTTGGCTCTCATGTCCGCGATCGGCATCGGCCCGCGCGGTCCCACGGCGAAAGAGACCGAAACGCCGCGCCACGCCGCGAACGCAGCGATCGCCAGAGAGAGGACGGCGCGCGAGTCGAACCGGTAGGCGAGGAGAAAGTAGATCGCCGCGACGACGAGGAAGTGGTACGGCCACCGGTCTCCGAATATCCGGAACTGCTTCTCGACGTACGCGAGGTCCGTCGCGACGAGGAGAGCGCCGAGCACCAGCACGTAGTCCGCGGCGAGGTGCGGCGAGACGGTTTCCCGCCACGAGAAGCGGGGCAAACGGCGGAACGCGTAGACGATGCACGCGAGCGCGCCCGCCGTCAGGATCGTGGCGATCGCGACCGGACCGATCCGGTCGTGGTAGTCCTTGATGAACAAGCCCACGCCGGTCACCGCGACGAACACGCCGGCGTAGAGGAGCGTTTTCAGCTCGGTGCGGATTGGGATGAGCTCGCCGCGCGCCACGCGGAGGAGCGGCGTGGCCTGGGCGTCCGTGAGGACGCCCTTCCCGACGAGACGGCGGACGGCGGCTTCGACTTCGGGGTTGACGGGGGAAGTCTAGCTTCGGGGAAGGGTCAGAGTGGCGGAGAGGGCCGGATTCGAACCGGCGGTAGGGTTATTAGCCCTACGGCGGTTTAGCAAACCGCTGGTTTCAGCCACTCACCCACCTCTCCGGCGATGGCCTTCAAACGCGCATGTTAAGGGATGGTGCGATAGCGGCGAAATTTCGCTTGTGGTACGGGGGTTAGAGCGGGTCGTGAAAAGGTTCGTCACTCCCGTCGTCTTCGCTCTGCTTCTTCTGGCCGTGCCGGCTCTGGCGGCCGAGACGCTCCGTTTCACCGTCATCGGCATCGACTGCGAGGCGTGCGCTCCTCCGATCGTCAAGGCCCTGAAGGCGATCGACGGCGTCCGCAACGTGAACCTCGACTGGAAGGCGGGCGTCGCCACTGTCGAGGTCCCGGACGGGTTCGACCGGACGAAGATCGAGAAGGCGCTCGACGCGATCGGCTACGACGCCGTCATGCCGGGGGAAAACCGCAAGGAGTTCGCGGCGCTGCCCGAGGAAGTCGTACGGAAGCTCGACATCGTCTCCTTCGACGGTTCGAAGAAGGTCGACCTCGAGACGATCGCCGTTCCCGGGAAGATCACGGTCGTCGACTACTGGGCGGAGTGGTGCAGTCCCTGCCACTTCCTCGAGAAGCGGCTCCAGCATCTCCTGAACGAGAATCCGAACATGGCTCTGCGCCGCGTCAACGTCGGCAAGTGGGACAACGCGGCGGCGAAGCAGGCCACGGCGGAGTTCCGGCTCGAGGCTCTCCCGTACGTCCGCGTCTACGATTCGCGGGGCAAGTTCGTGGACGACGTGACGGGCGGGAGCTGGGACCAGTTCCTGAAAGTCCTCGACAAGGCGCGGGCCCGCGGTTGAGCCTCTCCCGTCCGCTCGTTCGATCGCTCTTCGCCTTCCTGTTTCTGCTCTTCGCGGTCGCTCCCGCGGCGTACGCCTGACCCGCCTGAGCAAACCCCAATCTCTCCGGCGGAGAGACCGAACGACAGATTCTTCCGCGGGGCGCCTGGAACGTCAGCCTGGCGGCGGCCTACGGTGAATTCCGCACCGAGCACGTCGCCGAGTGCCCCGACGTGGCGCCGGAGTGCGCGGTGGCCTTCATCCCGCCGCACCGCCACAAGGCGCGGCTCGGCCTCTTCCGGACCGATCTCGCGATTGGCTACGGGCTGACCTCGAATCTCCTTCTGACGGCCCGGTTTCCGTACGAGAACAAGGACCAGCGCATCTCCTACCGGACCCTCGACGGGCAGCCCTACGATCCGCCCTACGGCGACATTCACCATCGCACCGAAACCCTGCGCGGAGTCGGAGACGGCGAGATCGGCGTGGCGTTCGCGCTGGGGAGCGACTGGCAGGCCGGGGCGGGAATCACCCTCCCGTTCGGCCGAACGGAGCCGGATCCGATCGACCTCGGCCGCCGCGGGATCGAGCACGAGCACATCCAGTTCGGAAGCGGAACGTTCGATCCGCGACTGTCTCTCCAGTGGTCGCGGCCGCTCGGCAGGCTCCGGCTCGGTGCTTCCGTGGACGCCCGGCTGCCGCTCTACGAGAACGACCACGGATACAGGGCGCCTGCGAGCGTGCGGTGGTCCGTCGGCCCCACCCTGCCGATCGGGACGACGGGGCTGGCGGCCCAGCTCGCGGGGCAGTACCAGTCGATCGGCCGGTGGAGCGGCGAAGCCGACGAAGGGACCGGGTTCCACAATGGCGGCGTGTTCCTGCGCGCGAGCTTTCTCGTCGCGCGAGGGCTGCGGGTGACGCCCGGCGTCTACCGCGAGGTCTACTCCGAGAGCCTCTCGGACGAGTCCTTCCGGCAGGGGACGACCTGGTCGATCGTCCTCACCCGGTTCTTCCAGAAATAAGACCGGCCCGCCCCGCGGGGGACGGGCCGGAAATGTGGCAAGTGGAGACCGGACCCCCAATGTGGCAAGTGGAGACCTGACCCCCCGGATCTCGCCGGGCCAGGAAGCGGAGTCAGGCGGGTCGGATTTCGGCCGCCCCGAAGTGCGGGCGGAGCGCCTGCGGGATCTCGATCGAGCCGTCCGAGCGCTGGTAGTTCTCGAGGATCGCCACCAGCGTGCGGCCGATCGCGAGCGCCGAGCCGTTCAGCGTGTGCACGAACTCGGGCTTGTGTCCCGTCCCTCGGCGGAAGCGGATGCTCGCCCGTCGCGCCTGGAAGCTTTCGCACGTCGAGCACGAGGAGATCTCGCGGTACGTGTTCTGTCCCGGCAGCCACACCTCGAGGTCGTACGTCTTCGCCGACGCGAAACCGAGGTCGCCCGTACAGAGCGAGACGACGCGATAGGGGAGCTCCAGCCGCCGGAGGACTTCCTCCGCGTGACGCGTGAGCGTCTCGAGGGCGTCGAGCGAGTTTTCGGGGAGCGTGAGCATCACGATCTCGACCTTGTCGAACTGGTGCTGCCGGAGGAACCCGCGCGTGTCGCGGCCGGCCGCACCGGCCTCCGCGCGGAAGCACGGCGTGAGCGCCGTGTACGTTTTCGGAAGCGCCTCCGCGTCGAGGATCTCGTCCCGATGAAGGTTCGTCAGCGGGACCTCGGCGGTCGGGATCAGGTAGAGCCCTTCGCGCGTGCGGAAGAGGTCCGATTCGAACTTGGGAAGCTGCCCCGTTCCGAAGAGCGCTTCGGCGTTGTTCAGGATCGGCGGGGCGACCTCGGTGTATCCGTGGTCGCGCGTCTGAAGTTCGAGCATGAAAGAGCCGATCGCCCGGGAGAGCCGCGCGCCGGCGCCCGTGAGAACCGTGAATCGCGCGCCGGCGAGCTTCGCGCCGCGCTCGAAGTCCAGGATGCCGAGCGCCGGGCCGAGGTCCCAGTGCGGCGCCGGCTGGAAGTCGAAGCGCCGCGGCTCTCCCCACGTGCGCTCGACCCGGTTGTCCTTCTCGTCCGTCCCGCGCGGCGCCGATTCGTGCGGCACGTTCGGAATTCCGCGCTCGACCTCGGAGAGCTCCGTCTCGGCGCGCTCGGCTTCTTCCTCGAGAGCGCGGATCTCCTCCTTCAGCTCCTTCATCTCCGCGAGCGTCGCAGGATCCGGTCTGCCGCGCACGGAGGTGAGCTCGTTGCGCCGGCGGCGTTTCTCCTCGAGCCTCGTCACGACGTCGCGGCGACGGGCATCCACCTCCAGGAATCGCTCGATACCCGAGTTCGCGAAGCGCTCCGGCGCATCGGCGAGGAGCCGCTCCGCGTTCTCGCGAAGGAACTCGCGTGGTAGCATGAGTTGCGCGATTTCATCCCGCGCGGGCAGGCGAGTCAACCGTTTGAGCCCGATCCCTTCCCTTCCTGACGTGGATTGCGTCGTCGTCAACCGGGACGGCGGCGAAGCGCTCTTCGACGCTCTCCGATCGGTCGAGAAACAGGAGGGCATCGACCTTTCTCTCGTCGTCGTGGACAACGGCTCGCGCCCGGAAGAGCGCGAGCGCCTGGCCCGCGAGGCGCCGCTCGCCCGCGTGGTCTCCTTTTCGCGCAACCTGGGCTTCGCCGCGGCCGCGAACGAGGGGATCGTGCGGACGCGGTCCCCCTTCGTCCTGGTCGTCAACAACGACGCGGTCCTGGCGCCGGACTACGCCGCCCGCCTCGCGGCGCGGCTCGCGCTCGACGAGCGGCTCGCCGGCGTCCAGGGCCTCGTGCTCGACGAGCGCGGGCAGCGGGTCGACACGGCCGGCATCGAGTGGAACGAGCGGGGCGAGGCGATCCCCGTTCTCGCCGGAGTCGACCCCGTCCGGGTGACCGGCGAGGCGTTCGAGGTCGCCGGTATTTCCGCGACCGCCGCGCTCTTCCGCCGCGAGGCCCTGAACGCCGTAGCGCCGCACGGTCGCGTCTTCGACGACCGCTTCTTCGCCTACTATGAGGACGCCGACCTCTCGCTGCGCCTGGCGCGGGCGGGGTGGCGCTTCGCGTGCGACCCCGCGGCCGTCGCCCGGCACGAGGGGTCGCGGACCGGGCGACGGACTCCGATGCGGCGGGCGCTCTGGACGGCGAGGAACCGCTGGCGGACGCTCTTCGGAAACTTCCAGCGCCGGTGGATCCTCCGGAACCTGCCGCGCCTCCTTCGGGCGGATCTCGCCCACGCGCGCCGTCTCGGCGTTCGCGGTGCGCTTCTCCCGTTCGCCGTGTGGCCCCGGATCCCGCTCTACGCGCTCTCCGCGCGGCCGGGGAGGAACCTGCTCGACTCCTGGCCGGCGGCCGGGGCGCCGCGCGCGCGGACTTCACTCGCCGCGATCCGCTCATAGGTGGCGATCGAAGAGATCAGCGTCCTCCTCGTCTCCTGGCGGGACGCCGGGGAGACTTTCGCCGCGGTCGAATCTCTCGCCCGGGCGCGCGCGCGGGCGCCGTCGGGCCTTCGCGTCTCGCTCGTCGTCGTGGACAACGACGGGGGCGCTCTCGAGCGGGAGGCGCTGCTCGAGAGGTGGCCCGACGCCACGCTCCTCGTCAACGCGCGGAACCGCGGCTTCGGCCCGGCCGTGAACCAGGCGGCGGAGGTCGCGCGCGGCGACGTCCTGCTGCTCGTCAATCCGGACGCGCGCGCCGAAGAGGATCCGTTCGGCGAGATCGCGAAGGCGTTCGAGCTCCGCCCCGACGCGGTCGCGGTGGCGCCGCGGCTGGTCGACGAGGCCCCGGCGACCGGCCGTCTCGCGGCGCCGGGGCGTGAAGACCAGTTCACGTTCCAGCTCCGGCGGCTGCCGCGGCTCTTCGACGACGCGCGCGAGCTCCTCCTCCTCGATCACGTGGCGCCGAACAGCCGCGCGCGGCGGAAGTTCCGGTACGCGGATCGGAATCCCGACGCGGTGCTCGACGTCGAGCAGCCCGCCGCGGCGGCGCTCGCCGTCCGCGCGTCCGACTTCCGGGCCGTCGGGGGTTTCGACGAGACCTTCGTCCCGGCCTGGTTCGAGGACGTGGACCTCTGCGCGCGGCTGCTCGAACGGGGCGCCATCGTCTACTGGCCGTCCGCACGCTTTCGGCATCGCGGGGGCGCGGCCTCGGAAGCGCTCGGGTACGCCCGGTTCCTGCCCGCGTACTACCGCAACGCGATCCGATACCGCCGCCGCCGCTACGGCGTCCTCTCGCGGGCGGCCTATCGCGCGCTCCTCGCCGCGGGCATGGCCCTGCGCCTCGCGGCGCTTCCGCTCCGGCGCCCCCCGCGGCCGCGCCGCGAGTCCGCCGTGGCCTACCTGAGGACGCTCCGCGTGGCTCTGCGCCCGTGACCGACGTTGGTTTCGGAGGCGGGTGCAGGCCCGCAGGGCCTGTCCCCGCGGTCTCCATAATCGTCGTCGCGCACGACTCCGCGGCCGACCTGCCGCTCGCCCTGACGTCGGCGGTCGCTCAGACCGGCGTCTCGACGGAGGTCCTCGTCGTCGACAACGCTTCGCGCGACGCGAGCGGCGCCGTGGCCGCTCTGTACGCGCCGCGCATCCGCGTGCTCGCGATGGCGAAGAACCTGGGGTTCGCCGGCGGGATGAACGCCGGCATCGAAGCGACCTCGGGCCGGTACGTCCTGACCCTCAACCCGGACTGCCGCCTCGCGCCCGATTTTGCGGCGACGCTCGTCCGCCGCCTGGACGCGCGTCCCGACGCGGGCTCCGCATCCGGCCGCATCTGGCGCGGGTCCGGCCGAGAGCTCGAGCCGACGTCGCGTCTGGACTCCACGGGCATCGTCTTCACCGCGTCGGGGCGCCACTTCGACCGGGGATCCGAACAGGTCGGGGAGGGCCGGTATCTCGAGGAGGAGGAGGTCGCGGGGACGACGGCGGCGGCGGGCCTCTATCGCCGCGAGGCGCTCGAGTCCGCGAAGATCTCGACGGGCTACTTCGACTCCGATTTCTTCCTCTACCGCGAGGACGCCGACCTCGCGTGGCGCCTCGCGCGCCTCGGCTGGAAGTGTCTCTACGTGCCGTCGGCGGTCGCGTGGCACCGCCGCCGCAACCTCCCGGACCGGAGGCGCGGCCAGTCGGCCGAAGCGAACCGCCACTCGGTCAAGAACCGGTTCCTCCTGCGGATCAACAACCAGACTCGGGAGGAAATGATCCGGACGCTCGTGCCGACGCTCGCGCGCGACCTCGTCGTGCTCGGCGCCTGCCTGACCGTCGAGCGCTCGTCGCTCCCCGCGTTTTCGTGGCTCTGGAAGAACCGCCGGCGCCTCTGGGCCAAGCGCCGGGAAATCCAGCGGAAAGTGCGGAATCGCGCCGGGGAGGTTGCCCCACCGTGAAGATCGGCATCCTCGGCACCCGCGGCATCCCCGCCCGATACGGAGGCTTCGAGACGCTCGCCGAGGAGCTCTCGGCGCGTCTGACCGCGCGTGGCCACGACGTCACGGTCTACACGCGCTCCCGCTACGCCGAGCCCGGGCTCTCGGAGTGGCGCGGCGCGAAGGTGCGCGTCCTGCCGACCATCCCGACGAAATACCTGGACACGGTCGCCCACGGATTTCTCTCCGGCATCGACGCGGCGTTCGAGCGTTTCGACTCCGTCCTCGTGTGCAACGCGATCAACGCGGCGGCGTCCTTCCTGCCGCGGCTCGGGGGGAGGACGCGCATCGTCCTGAACGTGGACGGCCTCGAGCGGAACCGCCGCAAGTGGAGCGCGCTCGGCAAATTCGCGTACCGGGTCTCCGAGAGGCTCTCGACGATCGTCCCGGACGCCGTCGTCTCCGACGCGCAGGTCATCCGCGACTATTACCGGGACCGCTACGGCTTCGAGTCCCATTTCATCCCTTACGGCGCCGATCTCCCGGAACCCACGGGGACCGATGCGCTCGATCGGCTCGGCCTTTCGCGCGAGGGGTACGTTCTCTACGTCTCGCGCCTCGAGCCCGAGAACAACGCCGACGCGGTCGTGCGGGCGTACCGCGGCGTTCCCGGAGAGACACCCCTCGTGATCGTGGGAGACGCACCGTACGCCGCGGACTACATCGCCCGGGTGCGCGCGGAGGCGGATCCGAGGGTCAAGTTCCCCGGCGCGATCTACGGCGACGGTTATCGGCAGCTCCTCGCCTCCGCGGCGGTCTACGTCCAGGCCACGGAGGTGGGGGGCACGCATCCCGCTCTCGTGGAGGCTCTCGGTTACGGCCGGGTCGTCGCCTACAACGCGACCCCCGAGAACGAGGAGGTCGCCGGCGGCGCGGCGCTGCCGTTCGACGTCCGAAAGCCCGAGACGCTGACCCGTCTCCTGACCGGCGTTCTGGATGACCCGGATTCGGCGTCCGTATGGAAAGAGCGTGCAAAACGGCGTGCGGCGGAACGGTATCGCTGGGACGACGTCGCCGATCGCTACGAAGAGGTTCTGCGAGGGACCGGGCTGCGTTAACATCGCCCGCGTCCCGCGGCCCTGCGGCGGCGGCGACAAAATCCAATGCTGAAGCAGAAAGCGCGGGTAATCGCCCTTGGAGTGCTCCTCGGAGAGGTCGCGCTCACCGCGCTCGCGCTTCCCGTCGCGTACGTGATCCGCCACGGGATCCTCTCGCCGCTCCTTCCTTCGCTCTTCCCGGTGGCGCCCACCTTCGACGCCTACACGGTGCTGCTCCTCCTCATCCTCCCGATCTTCGCGCCGCTCCTCTACTCCGTCGGGTTCCACCGCAGCCACCGCACGGTGCCGCTGGGTGAGGAGATCTGGTCGGTCGGCAAGGTCGCGTTCGGGGGCACCGCTCTCCTGACCCTCTTCGTCTACGGCCTGCGGCTCGAGTTCGTGAGCCGATGGTTCCTCGCGGTCTTCGGGATCGTCGTCTTCTTCTTCCTCTCCGCGACGCGCGTCGCGCTCCGGCTTCTGTCGCGGTGGGTCCGCACGCGCGGTTACAACTTCCGCACGGTCCTGCTCGTTGGAACCGGCCCGAAGGCGTCCAAGCTCGCCGACTTCATCGAGGCGCACCCGCACTGGGGCTTCAATGTGGTCGGTTACCTCGACGACGACAACGGCGGCGAGATCCGGAGGTCGAACCGCTGGACGTCTCTCGGCCGCATCGCGGATCTCGAGACGATCCTGCTCCGGGAAGTCGTGGACGAGGTCATCTTCGTGATCGAGAAGGGAAAGCTGGGCGACTACGAGGAGGCGCTGCTCGTCGCGGAGCGCCACGGCGTGCGCGCGCACGTCTCCCTCGACATATTCCCGCACGTCCTCGCGCGACCCGTGCTCGAGGAGCTCGACGGTGTCCCGCTGCTCACGTTCACGACGACGCCCTCGAACCCGATGCAGCTCGTGGTCAAGCGGGCGATCGACCTCGTGCTGGCGCTCTTCCTGACGCTCCTGACGCTGCCGATCCAGCTCCTGGCGGCGCTCGGCATCAAGCTCACGTCGCGCGGCCCCGTCTTCTTCCGGCAGGTCCGGTGCGGCCTGAACGGGCGGCACTTCACGCTCCTGAAGTTCCGCACGATGGAGGTGGACGCCGAGGGGCGGCTACCCGAGATAGCCCACTTGAACGAGATGTCGGGGCCGGTATTCAAGGCCGCGCGCGACCCCCGGCTGACCCGCGTCGGGCGGGTCCTCCGCCGCCTCTCGATCGACGAGCTGCCCCAGCTGTGGAACGTGCTCGGCGGCGACATGAGCCTCGTGGGGCCCCGCCCGCCGCTGCCCGAGGAGGTCGCCCGCTACGAGCCGTGGCAGCGCCGGCGGCTCTCGATGGCGCCGGGCCTGACGTGTCTCTGGCAGGTCTCGGGGCGGAGCGAGCTGGACTTCGACCGGTGGATGGAGCTCGACTTGAAATACATCGACACGTGGACGCCGTACCTGGACCTGAAGATCCTGCTGAAAACGGTACCGGCGGTCCTGTCGGGGCGCGGCGCGCGCTAGCCGACCTGCGGTGTCAAGGCGCGGGGAAGCCTACCGATTCCCCCGCTGTCCCTCTTCCTC
>DATIBN010000161.1:0-8527 GCA_035457525.1 Thermoanaerobaculia bacterium
AATCAACGTCCACAATCGCTTCATCGGTTCCTCCGAAATGCGTCGGTGGACGAGCCCGGTGCCTGAACCCGCACTTCTCAGTGCGAAAGGCGTGCCGCGACGTTAAACGTCGAAGGTTGAAAGAGAAAGTGGAGAGAGCCGAAGCGCTCTACTTCGCGCCGCCGCCTTCCGACGTTGCGGGAACCGGCGCCGCCGGCTCGGTCTGCTCCCGCGCCTCCGGCCAGGGCGGCAGGATCTTCAGGAGCACGAACAGGATGACGAACGGCAGCACCAGGAGCGCGAGCGCCGTGAAGAGTCCCTCGATGCCTCCGAGCTCCAGCTTGTAGGCGGTCAGCCCGCGCAGGCTCTTGGAGAAGAGCTGTCCGCCGATGACCACGTTCCAGCGCGTGCTGAAGATGCCCACCTGCACCAGCAGTGCGGCAATGAAGTACGCGACGCGCTTCAACTCCGGGGGCAGAGACGAGAAGCGCGCGCCCGCGAGCAGGAAGAGCGGAGCGATGGTCCCGATCAGGATCTGGACGATGGTCAGGCTCATGAAGAGCTTCGAGAAGATGAGGGTGGCCAGGATCTTGATCGACTCTTCCGACTCGTAGAGTCGGTGGATGAAGTCGAGGGTCTCGAGCGACAGGTCCACGATCAGCGCGTAGAGGAGAAACGACGCGAGCTTGTCGAGGCACTTCATGTCGAGCTCGCGCCGCCGCAGGAGCGTCGTCAGGTAGTAGAGCAGCAGCACCATCGCGATCCCCGAGACAATCGCCGAGAAGAGGAAGACGATCGGCATCAGCACGCTCGACCACCACGGGTTCGCCTTCACGGACCCGAAGATGAAGCCGACGTAGCCGTGGAGGAGGAAGGCGGAGGGGATCCCGACGAGCGTGATCGCGTACACCGCCTTCTTGTCGAAAGCGATGGCCTCCGGCGCGAGGCTCCGGGACCCGAGCGACAGCACCCAGTGGATGATGCGCCGCAGGCCGCGCTCCTTCTGGCTCCAGCGGACGAGGTCGGCGCGGTACTCGAACCAGATCTCGAGCAGGAGCACGAGCATCAGGTACCACGCGTAGACGAAGCCGAACATCGCCATCGCCGACTTGAAGTGCGGCGTGAGGAAGATCTCGAACGACCGCTCCGGGCGCCCGAGGTGCGCGAGCAGCGGCAGGGGAGCGACGAGCAGGAACGAGAGCGCCGTCAGCAGCGCGAGCCGGTACGTCGGCACGACTTCCTGGACGCGGAACACTTTCGCGAGCGACGCCAGGATGAACGCTCCCGCGACGAGGCCCGTGATGTACGGGTAGAGGACCACGAGGAGACCCCAGTGAAGCTCGATCTCGTTGGGATAGATGTAGCCCTGGACCTGACCGAGGGCCGCGCGGAGGTGCTCGAAGCGCTCAGCCATCCCTACCTCACCTCTCCGTCCAGGTCGGAGTAGAAGACTTTCGGCTCCGTGTTCAGAGACGGTTTCAGGACCGTGAGCTTGCTCATGCGCATCATCCGGCGGAGCGGGCTGGCCAGCGTTTTCAGCTCGCCGAACACGCGGGCGCCCGTCGGGCACGCCTCGACGCAGGCGGGCAGCAGGCCCTTCGTGATGCGGTGGTAGCAGAACGTACACTTGTCCGCGGTCGCCGTGCGCGGGTCGAGGTAGCGCGCGCCGTACGGGCAGGCCTGGATGCAGTAACGGCAGCCGATGCAGTAGTCCTTGTCGACGAGGACCACGCCGTCCTGGCTCTTGAACGTCGCCCCGACCGGACAGACCTGCACGCACGGCGGGTTGTCGCAGTGATTGCAGAGCTTGGGCACGAAGAACGAGCGCAGGACGTTCTTGTCCTCCTCGGTCGCGGGAAACGAGTTGATCCCGCCCTCGGGGCTGTCCACCGAGACCTCGCCGCCGGCGCGGATCTGGTAGCGCTCGATCCAGGTGCGGAAATAGAACGGCTGGCGCGGGACGTCGTTCTCCGCCTTGCAGGCCTCGACGCATCGCCCGCACCCGATGCACTTGTCCACCTGGATGCCCATGCCGTAGTAGTGGTCTTTCGCGTTGTATTTGCGCTCGGTCGCCCCGGCGATGCTCGCGAGCGGCCCGCAGCAGGCGAGTAGCATCGCCGCGCAGGGAAACTGCGCGAACCGGCCCAGCATCTCGCGTCGCGTGGTGTCTTCGGGCATGGTCTTTCCGTCAGCTCTCCGGGAAGTGCGGGTAGTGGCACTGCCAGCACAGGTAGCGTCCGCCGTGCGTCGTCAGGTCGATGCGCGGGATCTCCCTGTCACCCGGCGCCTCCTTCGAGTGGCAGCGCCCGCAGAATTCGCGGTCGGTCGGCTTCTTCGGCAGGAAAGCCCGCGGCTCCTGGCGGTGGCGGGGATCCACGGCATGGCAGGTCTCGCATGAAAGGTTGGCGTGCGGCGAGACCGCCTTGGTCCGGTAGATCTGCGCGTGACATGCGGAGCACGATTCCGGGACCTGCGACGGCTTCGGATCGTGGGGATCGTGGCAGCCGATGCACGGCTTCACCGGGTTGTGCAGGCGCTCGATGATCTGCGGGAAGCCGGTGGGCCGCGACGGCAGGTACTCGTGGCAGTAGAGGCAGGCCGCGCCCCGCTCGCGCGGCACGACGGGTTTCTGCGCCTCGGGATCCTCGGCGTGGCGGGCGGCCGCGCCGTGGCAGATCTCGCAGGAGAGCGTCCGATGGTAGGACGCGGCCTTCTTCCCCGCGACGTCGTCGTGACACTCGGCGCACACCGCCGCGCCGGCGTACTGGATCTTGCCGCTCGCGACCGCATCGACCGCGGCGGCCCGGTAGTGGCCTGTCTCGCCGAAGGTCGCCGGCACGAAGCGATGCCGGGCGTAGAGCATTGCGGCAATCCCGACGAGCCCGAGCACGCCCAGGCGCACGACCTGATCCGGGAGCTTCTTGAACGCCAAGTGGAATCAGCTTGGCGAAGGCGGCGCTCACGCGGCGAGATGCATCTGCATCACCGCAGGGATCGAAGGGAGCGCGACAAAGGACTGGTCGGGGCGGCCGGGATCGAACCGGCGACCATCTGCTCCCAAAGCAGATACGCTACCGCTGCGCTACGCCCCGGAAGGAGGAATTATCCCACGCGGCACCGCGGCGAACCCGCGGGCGCATGCGTGGATCACGCCATGAACCGCGAGTACGTCGTCTGGGATTCGCCCACGCTCCAGCGCCGGATGGAGCTCCTCTGGTACGGCCACGCGGGCCGGCCGATGATCTGGTTCCCGACGTCTTTCGGCCACTTCTTCGAGAACGAGGACTTCGGCCTGGTCGGCGCGGTCGGCGATCTCATCGAGGCGGGCCAGATCCAGGTGGCGTGCGTGGACGGCATCGACGCGGAGGCGCTCTACGCGCGATACAAACACCCGGCGGATCGCCTCGCGCGGCACGACCAGTACGACCGCTACCTCGCGGCCGAGGTCGTCCCGTGGATCGGCGGCAAGACCGGAGCGCCACGCAAGGTTACGACCCTCGGTGCCTCGTGGGGCGCGTACCAGGCCGTCAACTTCGCGTTTCGGCATCCCGACCTCGTGGACAAGACCGTCGGCTTCTCGGGCAAGTACGACATTCACTCGTTCTTGGACGGCTACTGGGACGACACGGCGTACTTCCACTGCCCCACGGCGTACGTTCCGAACATGAACGGCGAGTGGATCGCGAGGCTCTCCGAGATGGAGATCTGCATCGTCACCGGTGCGACGGACAACATCCTCGCGGGCACGACCGACATGATCCGCATCCTGAGCGACAAGGGGATCCGGCACCGCGGCGACGTGTGGGACCCGCCGTACGGGCACGACTGGCCCTGGTGGAAGATCCAGATCCGGAGCTACGTGCCGTAGGCGGGGTCAGCTCTTTACGGATACGGAATGCCATCATTGAGGAACGGAGCCTTTGCCATCATCGAGGAGCGATGTGGCAAGTGGAGACCTGACCCCAATGTCTAACGGGGTGAAGCGTCTCGAGGAGCACTTCCGCGGGAGAGATCCGCACCTGCGCGAGATCTTCGACCAGCTGGTCGCCGGCCTGCGAAAGCTCGGACCGCTCGAAGTCGATCCCGGGAAGACCTCCATCAACCTGACCGCGCCCCATCACGTGGCCGCCGTGACGGTTCGGGGGACCTTCCTTCGACTCGCTTTCGTGAGCAACCGACGCATCCAGGACGAGCGGATCGCCCACGTCGAGCGACTGGGAGACGCGGGATTCGCGCACTCCGTCGTGCTCGAATCGAAGAAGGACCTGGACCACGTCGTGATGGGGTGGCTCGCCTCGGCGTACCGCTTGCGAGCTTAGACGGATCGCGGCCAGAGGCAGCCGCTCGATCCGACCCAGGTCCGGTCCTTGTTGAAGGCGACCCCCATCATCTTCCCCTGCGACAGCCGGGCGAGCGTCGTCACCGGCAGCGGCCTTCCGTCCTTCCAGACGAACATGATCCGCACCTCGACCTTCGAGGCATTCCCGTCGGTCGTCTCGATGACCGGCGCGTAGCTCACCTTGCGCATGAGGAGGGCGTGGGGGCGTTCGTCCGGCGGAACCGCGTCGAGGTCCGGCGCCGTGACGTCGACCTTGACGCCCGAGCCGGCGAAGGAAAAGAGCGGCTTGTAGACCCAGTTCTGGAGATCCTCCGGCCAGCGCTCGAAATCCGAGAGCACGCGCGCCTCCGGCGCGGACGGATGGCGAAGCGCCGGCAACGAATGCTTGCTCCACCGGAAGTACCAGTTGGGATGGCCCGCCCACTCCACGTCGAGCGGCTCCCGGAAATCGATCGGGATCGAAATCCCCTTCGCCTCGAGCTCGTCGAAGATCAAGCGGTTGTAGATCCGGAGGATCCGCGTCGGCTTTCCGTCCCGGCGATACCAGAGCTCACGCCCGCGCTTCTCGATGTCCATCACCGAGACGGGCCGCACTCCCCAGAGTCTCTCGGTGAACGCGAAGTCCACGTAGGTCTTCTGCGACGGCGGGTCGATGTCCATCAGGACGACGTTCTCCGGCGGGAAGCCCCCGAGGATCGCCTCGCCGACCTCGCGCGCGTAGCCGATCTCGTCGAGGCCCGAGAGGAGGTAACCCAGGTCCTCGCCGCTCGGCGTGATGCCCGCGAGGTCGTTCGACTGAAAGAGCTGGAACGCGTACAGCGACGCGAAGGCCTGGAGCTCGATCAGCTTCGGGACGAGAGGCCCGTCGGGCGTATCGCGCGTGATCGCGAAGTCCGCCTGGGCGAACGTGGGCCGCTCGGTGCAGCCGGGAACGTCGAGTGAGCGGGGCACGGCGTCGAGAGAGCGTTGGAGGTTGGTGGGCTTCGAAAGCTCGTCCCAGAT
Organism: Thermoanaerobaculia bacterium; assembly: GCA_035457525.1. Taxonomy (GTDB): domain Bacteria; phylum Acidobacteriota; class Thermoanaerobaculia; order UBA5066; family Gp7-AA6; genus Gp7-AA6. The sequence continues at coordinate 5,321 of DATIBN010000161.1, forward strand.
CTCGGTCGCGGCCCGGACCATCCCGTCGCGCAGCTCCGGCGGAAGAAAGACGGGCGTCTCGCAGAGGCGGAAGTGGATTTCGCAGCCCCCCTGCTCTTCGAGCCGGCGGTGGTAGTCGGCGTATTTCTGCGGTGTGAATGCGGCGTTGTAGGCCCGCCGGAGCGCTGCGATCATCTGGGGGTGGTCATCTGGGGTCAGGCAGGCATTTTGGCGTTTTTCTGCCGACCCGCTTCGAAAACACCAAAATGCGCGCCTGACCCCTTCACCTTCATAAGCGCGAGAATCAAGAGATCCTTCGCTGCGCTCAGGATGACCGCCTGCGGCGGTCAGATCAGGAACTTCCCGTCCGCCATCACCTGCTCGTCGTCGAACCACACGTCGAAGTGGCGGCCGACGATGTCGAGGTGGGTGGGGCAGCTCCACGAGGCCCCGGTGTGCTCCGTGTACGGGTGCCCGAACGCGAGGTGCAGCCCGGGCAGCTTCTCGTCCTGGAGGATGTTGCCGATGATCGATTGCACGGCGACGTTCGTGCCCATGGCGAACTCGCCCACGCGGTTGGAGTTCTCGGCGCTGTCGACGTATTCGAGGAAGTCGTCCCGGACCCCGGGCCTTTCGCATCGCGCGCCGGCAACGCGGCTGTTCTCGATCCAGACGGTGAGCGGCGTCTCTTCGAGGTCGCCGTAGCGCGCGCAGAGATAGTCGCCGAGGACTCCGTCCACCACGTACACGCCGTCCACGCGCGCCGGGGCGGTCAGGACCTCGCCCCCCGGCAGGTTCGCCCATTTCTCCGGGGTGATCAACCCGCTCGTCTTCAGCCATTTCACGGAGGGATCGAAGGTCGCCTCGAGATCGCTTCCGGCGCGCGAGCGGGCGCGGATCTTCTCGGCCTTCACGGCGCGGTCGCGCACGCGTGTCGAGATCGCGTCCACCTCCTCGAAGTCCGCCCGCATCCCCTCGGCCATGATGCGCGGCGACACCGAGACCATGTGGGCGTGCCGCATCCGCCGGTGATTGACGATCGCCGTCATCTCCCGGCGGAAGGCGAGCTCGCCCGGCGCGGGCTGGCCCGCGTAAATCGAGACTTCCGAGCGCTCGAAGGCGTCGCGGACCGGCTGCGGAAGCTCGAACATCGGGCGGGCGCCGTAGTCCTCGAGGACGTGGAGCTCGAAGGGCGCGCCGACTTCCCGGATTTCCGCGGCGAGGCTCGCCGCGACCGGCTCGGTCGCCCGGTCGGTCAGGATCGTGACGTGCTCCCGGGGCTGAACCCGGAGGCAGGTCCGGATCGCGTTGCGCGCCCCGGGCGCGAGGTCGTAGCCGTTTCCGTTTCCGATCATCGCCTATCCGGTTGCCGCCGCGGCCGTCGTGGAAGCGTCGAGGCCGTGCCGCGTCTCCTCGCAGATGAAGTCCACCACTTTGCGTAGATCTTCGCCGCTCTCGCGGTAAACGGCAAGTTGCCGGTCGGCTCCGCTTCCGTTGGCGAGGATCCAGCGAATCGACTCGACCTCCCGGCGGCTGCCCAGGTCGTCGACGACGTCGTCCACGAACGCGAGCATCTCTTCGGCGAGCTCGCGGAACGGCACCTCGATCTCCTTGCCGAAGTCGATCAGCTTCCCCTCGATGCCGTAGCGGGCCGCGCGCCACTTGTTTTCCATCAGGAACGCGCGGCGGTAGGTCCGCCATCCCAGGTTCTTCTCGCGGAGGCGGAAGAGCTTCGCGCAGATCGCCTGGATGAGAGCCGCGATCGCGACCGTCTCGTCGACGCGCATCGGCACGTCGCAGACGCGGAACTCGATGGTGTCGAAGAACGGGTGTGGCCGCACGTCCCACCAGATCTTCTTGCCGTTGTCGATGCAGTTCGTCTTGACGAGGATCCGGACGTAGTCGTCGAACTCGGCCGGTGTCTCGAAGACCTCCGGGATGTTGGTGCGAGGGAATTTCTCGAACACCTTGGTGCGGTAGCTCTTCAACCCGGTGTTCCGGCCCATCCAGAACGGGGAGTTGGTCGAGAGGGCGAGCAGATGGGGCAGGAAGTACCGCGCCTCGTTCATGATCTGGAGCGCGAGCGCGCGGTCCGCGATCCCGACGTGAACGTGGAGTCCGAAGATGAGGTTCGCCCGCGCGACGAGCTGCATTTCCTCGACGATCGCGGCGTAGCGCGCGTCCGGGTAGATCAGCTGGTCCGCCCAGCTGGAGAACGGATGCGTTCCCGCCGAGGCGACCTTCATACCGCTCTTGTCGGCGAGCCGGATGATCTCGGAACGCAGCTCACAGACGTCCCGGCGCACCTCGGAGGCGTCCTTGCAGATCCCGGTGCCGATCTCCATCACCGACTGGTGCATCTCGGGCTTGACCCGCTCCTTCAAGACCCGCACGCCCTCGTCCAGCATTTCCTGGACGTGCGAGCGCAGCTCGCGCGTCTCCGGATCGATGATCTGGAACTCCTCCTCGACGCCGAGGGTGAAGGCGGGGCGCTGGACGGTCATTCGGAAGCCGGCGCGTCCTCGGAGGACCGGGTCCGGCGCGGACGCCGCACGGCCGACTTCGCGCGCGGCTTCTTCGGCTGATCGGTCTCCGGCTCCGTCGACGCCACCGCCTCGCGCGCCTTCTGCCACTCCCAGGCATGAGACGGCTTCGGGCCCTGCGTCACGCGCTCGACGAGCCACTTCGCCGACCGGTCCACGATCCACTCGAAGTTGTCGGGACCGATGGAGGCCACGTCGGCGTCGGGCGCGGGATTGAGGAAGTCGATGGCGTACGGAACCCCGTCCCGGACCGCGAGCTCGACCGTGTCGAACTCGTAGCCGAGCGTCCCCGTCAGCTTCAGGCAGTCGCCCCGGAGGCGTTCCTCGAGAGCCGGCTCGATCGGCGGCGCGCCGCGGACGTAACGGTTCGCGTGCGGCTGCCGTGGGTCGTAACGCATCAGGTGGACGTACTTCGCGCCAAGGACGTAGCAGCGGAAGTACTCCTCGAAGAGGATCTCCTCCTGCAGGATCATCACGTTCTGGCCGGACGCCTGGTACGCCGCGAAGAACTCTTCGGGATTCGTGACCCGGTAGACGTTCTTCCACCCGCCGCCGGAGTGCGGCTTGAAGTACGCCGGGAACCCGACGTGCGAGAAGATCTCGTCCCACTCCAGCGGAAACACCAGGTTCGCCATGGACTCGGACGTGGTGTCGGGTGGGTGCTGGTTGGACGGAAGAAGGACCG
>DATIBN010000162.1:0-56964 GCA_035457525.1 Thermoanaerobaculia bacterium
GATGCCGTCGCAGGCTCCGCCCGCTTCGCCGCTCACGATGCAGTTCAACCGCGCCGCGGTGAGCTGCCGGATGAGCTGACGGGTCTGGACGCCCTGGACCTTCATGCACATCGCTTCGACCGCGGAACCCTGGTCGTCGACAAGCGTGTTGCAGATCGTGACGCCGCAAACCTCGATCGAGCCACCGGCCGCGTCGATGACGGCCTGTGTGATGTTCTGGCTGCAGGCCTTGTCGTCATCCGCGTCCGCATGCGTGCCCCAGAAGCCGGGGGTGCGGCAAACCTCGTCTCCCTGGCAGGATTCATCGTTTTCCGGATCGAAGATGTGCTGGCACAGGCCGGTGGCCGGAACGCAGCTGTCGTCGGTGCAGATGTCCTCGTCGGCGCAGCTCGGCGGATCGCTCGAGACGCAGGCATTCGCGGTCTCGTCGCAGCTCTCCGTCGTGCAGAGGTCCGAATCCGCCGGACAAGGATGCGCCGAGTGCTGGCACACGTTCGAGACGCACAGGTCGTCCGTGCAGAACAGGTCGTCGTCGCACTGCGTGTCGGTGGTGCACTCGACGACGTCAAGGTTCAGGTCCTTGCTCGCGTCGAAGTTGCTGCCGCCCGGAGCGTCGAGGAGGAGGCCGGTATCGTCAGTGGCTCCCCCGACGTTGACGCGGGCCGTCGCGGTCCCGGGAACCGTCGTCAGCGTGACGACGCACGAGAGACCGGCGTTGGCCAGGCAGCCGCCCGTGCCTCCGCTGTTCCAGCAGACGTCGCCGGTGCCGTCGGCGGGGTAGTCACCGTCCAGCGTCAGCACGACGTTGGAGCCGGTCGGCGTTCCGTCCGCTGCCGGGCAGTGGAACACGACGTCCGTATTGATGACGTCGCAGGCTCCCGCTCCGCCGTTGCTGATCGAGACCGAGTAGTTGACGGTCTCGCCGCTGGTGATGAGGGTCTTGTCCTTGGAAATACCGACGAAGAGGTTGTTCGCGGTGCAGCCCGCCGGGGTCTGGGCGATCGCGACCCCTTCCGCGGCCACGAGGACGATCGCCGCAGCGATCACGAGCCCGATACATCGAATCAGCTTCCGAGAGGTTGACGCGTTAGCCATGTCCTTCTCCCTGTAAAAAGTTTCGAATCCGGTCACGTTCCCGCGTGGTTGGTTGATAGGCTTCGCCCCCCTTCGAGGTCCGAGTTTCGTTTCGATCACTCCACTTTGCTTCGGCTCCGCGACCCTCTCTCGAATCGCCTTCCAACGCTCCGAGAGCGGAGACGCATTCGATCACTTTTCCCTTCGGTAATCAATTCGACGAAAGTCTTAGACGGTCTCAAGAAGTCGTTGTCGGAACGGAGTTTAGCGCACAGGCGCACGACTCGTATCCCACCTCTCCTACGACCATGATGATTCCGGCAGCCCCCCTCCGTCTGTGACGGATGACCCGATTTTCGGTTTCCCCGTGTCCCGATGAGCCGAACCCTGCCAGCTGTGAATGGTCGGTCCGGTTGCAAAAAGCCCGCCCGCTCCGACAGTTGCGGTTTCCGGGCCTGGAATACATTACGGGCGGATGCCCGACGTGCCGCCCGCGCTTGCCCGAGTTCTCCGCGGGGGGCGCGTCGAGTCCCGCCATCGGGGAGAGGTGGCGATCGTGGCCGAGGACGGACGTCGTCTCGGCGCGGCGGGAGGGGGCTCGTCGCTCGTCTTCCTGCGATCGGCCGCGAAGCCCTTCCAGGCGCTCCCGCTCCTCGAGAACGGGGGCGCCGAACGCTTCCGCTTGAACGCCGCCGACATCGCTCTCATCTGTTCGTCCCACGGAGGCGAGCCGCGGCACGTCCGCGGCGTGCTCCGGCTGCTCGATCGGGGAGGTTTCCGCGCGAGCGATCTCGTGTGCGGTCCGCACCCGCCGACGCACGAGCCGTCCGCCCGCGCCCTGACCGCGCGCGGAGAGCAGCCGAGCCGCCTGCACAACAACTGTTCCGGGAAGCACGCGGGCCTCCTGCTGGCGTGCCGGCTCCTCGGTCTTCCGGTCAAGGGGTACTGGAAGGAATCCCATCCGCTGCAGCTCCGGATCCGGCGGCGTCTCGCGGAGCTCGGTTCGTTCCCGGAGGCCCGGATCGACTCGGCGATCGACGGATGCGGCCTCGTCGTGTTCCGGCTCTCGCTCGATGCGCTCGCGCTCGCCTACGCCCGCCTGCTCGCTCGCCGGCTGCCGGCGGAGACCTCCGCGGAGAACCGCGCGCGGGGTCTCGTCGTGAACGCGATGCAGGAGCGTCCCGAGATGGTGGCGGGAACCCGATTCTTCACGACGGATTTCCTGCGAGCCGGCGGAAAACGGTGGATCGGCAAGGAGGGCGCCGAAGGAGTCTACGCCGTCGGATTGCGCGCCTCCGCGGCCGGGGGCCTCGGCGCTGGAATCGCTCTGAAGATCGAAGACGGTTCGGCGCGCGCCCGCCCGACCGTGACGCTCGCGATCCTGCGCGCGATGGGCTGGCTTCCGCGTTCGGTGCAGCGCACGCTCGCGGAATACGAGTCGGTTCCGGTCGAGAACACGACGGGAGCGGTGGTCGGATCGATCGAGCCGGAACTTCCTATAATCCGGCCCGATGCCGCGGGGTGAGCGTCGGGCGCTCCCGGAGCTCGGGTTGCGCGCGGGGATCGGGGCACTGGTCTTCCTCGCGGCGTCCTGCGCCGCGAGTCGCCGGGTCGTCGGTGCCCTCACCGCCAACTGCCGCGAGATCGAGGTCGGAGTCGCGCACGAGATGATGAGAGACAACCCGGGGATCCTGCTCCTCGACGTTCGCGGGAAATCGGAATACGCGAAGGAGCGGCCCCATCTCCCGAAGGCCCGCGAGATTCCGCTCGCGGACCTTCCGCGGCGGTATCGGGAGATCGCTGCCTGGAGACGGGAGCCCATCCTCGTATTCAGCCGGGACGGTACGGACGCCGCGTCGGCCTGCGAGTTTCTCGCGCACCAGGGTTTTCCCTACGTCTCTCACGTCGTGGGAGGGATCGAATCGTGGATGCGGGGCGGTTACGGCCGCTCCGCGCAGCCCCGTTAGCGCGACGTGGCCTTCCGGAACCTCGCGGATTTCCTGCACGCACTCGAGGCGGACGGAGACCTCGTGCGGATCGGTCGCGAGGTCTCTCCGAGACTCGAGATCTCGGAGATCGCGGACCGGTGCGTCAAGAGGGACGGGCCGGCGTTGCTCTTCGAGAACGTGGCGGGATCGAACGTGCCCGTCGCGATCAACCTCTTCGCGTCCTCTCGCCGGATGCTGCGCGCGCTGGAGCTGGCGAGCTTCGACGAGTGGGACGCCCGCCTCGAGCCTCTGCTCGACCCGAAGCCGCCGGAGGGAATTCTCGAGAAGCTGAAGACCATCCCGAAGATGACGGAGCTCGCGCAGGTCTTTCCGAAGACCGTCCGCAGCGGCGCGTGCCAGGAGATCGTCGAAACCGGCGAAGAGGTCGATCTTCGCAGGCTGCCGGTGCTCACGTGCTGGCCCCAGGACGCGGGGCCGTTCATCACGCTTCCGCTCGTCATCACGCGCGACCCGGCGACGGGAAAGCTGAACGTCGGCGTGTACCGGATGCAGGTCTTCGATCGCAACACGACCGGCATGCACTGGCAGAAGCACAAGGACGGCGCAGGGCAGGCGCGCGGCTACGAGCGCGAGGGGAGAAGGATGGAGGTCGCCGTCGCGATCGGAGCCGATCCCGCCACCGTGTTCTCGGGAGTCGCGCCGCTGCCGCCGGGGATATCCGAGTTCCTGTTCGCCGGATTCGTGCGGTCCGAGGGGGTTCCGCTCGTCGCCGCGAAGACCGTCGATCTCCCGGTTCCAGCGGAGGCCGAGATCGTGCTCGAGGGATACGTCGATCCGGGAGAGCGGCGGCGCGAGGGCCCGTTCGGCGACCACACCGGCTTCTATTCGCTGGACGACGACTTTCCCGTCTTTCACGTGACCGCGGTGACGCGGCGGCGTGCTCCGGTCTACCTGAGTACGATCGTCGGACGGCCGCCGATGGAAGACGGGTTCCTCGGGGAGGCGGTCGAGCGGCTCTTTCTGCCGTTGGTACGCCGCATGATTCCCGAGGTGGTGGACATGCACCTTCCCGTCCACGGCATCTTTCACAACCTCATGCTCGTTGCGATCGACAAGCGTTATCCGGGTCACGCGCGCAAGACGATGCATGCCATCTGGGGTACGGGCCAGATGATGTTCACGAAGACGATCGTGGTCTTCGATCGCGACGCGCAACTGCGAAACGGTCCGGAGATGCTGTGGCGGGCGCTCACCGCGATCGACCCGGAACGCGACATCGAGTTCGTCCACGGGCCCGTCGACGAGCTCGACTTCGCGTCGCGTCTGCCTTGCTACGGGAGCAAGATGGGAATCGACGCCACGCGCAAGTGGAAAGAGGAGGGTTTCACCCGCCGCTGGCCCGACGAGATCGTGATGACGGAAGAGGTCCGGCGCCGGATCGACCTCCTCTGGCCGGAGCTCGGGATCCGGCTCGGCCGCTGATCGCCCCGCCCGGCGCGGGTTCCGCCCCGTTGTAAAATCTGCAACCCCGGCCATGCTGAAAGTTCTCGTCGTCGATCCCGATCCGGAGTCCCGCGACTCGCTGAGACGGGCATTCGCGGCGAGCGGGTATCCGGCGCGCGTCGTCGGGACCGCGGCCGAGGGCGCTCGCGACCTGGCGGAGCTCCGGCCGGACATCCTCGTCGTCGCCGTCGACCTCGCCGGGGGCGGCGCGATCACCCTGCTGGGCGAAGGCGCGCGCGAGCGAGACCGCGCGGTCTGGGCGCTCGTGCCGCAGGATCGTCTCGAGCTCGCGGTTGCCGCGATGGAGCGCGGAGCCGAGGACTTTCTCTGGAGGCCCGTCTCCCGGCGACGGCTCTCCTTTCTCGTCGAGAGGTTCCTCCGCCGGCGGGAATCGCGCGGAAGAGCCGAGGAGAACCGGCTGCGGCTGGCCCGAGTCGAGAGCTCGGTCGCGCTGCCGGGCCGATCCCCCCGGTGGGCCGAGGCGATGGCCGCGATCGAGCGGCTCTCCTCCGAGACGGCGGTTCTCGTCACTGGAGAAGAGGGGACGGAGAAGGAGGCGACCGCTCGGTTCCTCCATCGGCTCTCGGCGCGCGGCTCGGAGCCGTTCGTCAAGCTCGCGCACGGAGAGTCCTTCGAGAGAGGCCTCGCCCGGGCCGGCCGGGGAACGCTGCTCGTCACGGGAATCGATCGCCTGCCGGCAGCGGTCCAGGCGCAGATCCTGACGGCCCTCGACGGCGACGAGCGGCCCGGCCTCGTCCTCGCGGCGGACAACGACCCGGCCGACGCCGTCCGGCGGGGCGAGCTCGCGGCCGGACTCGTCGAGCGGCTCCACGACCGCGTCCTCCACCTGCCACCGCTGCGCGAACGGGGCGATGACGTGGCGCGGCTGGCGCGGCAGTTCCTCGAAGAGGGGAGCCCGACCCTTTCCTTCGATCCCGAGGCGATGGATGCGCTGACGGCGCACGACTGGCCCGGAAACGTCCGCGAGCTTCGCGAAGCCGTCAAGAGGGCGGGGATGCTCGCGGAAGGGCCCCGGATCGGCCCGACGGTCGTCCGTTCCGTTCTGGGGCGGCCGCTCGCGGCCCGCGGCTCCCGGCGCCGTCGCGTGCCGGTCGTTCGGATCACGGTTGGCGATTCGCTCGCGGACGTCGAACGCCGGCTGATCCAGAAGACGCTCGAGTTCGCGCGCGGCAACAAGCGGAAGACGGCCGAACTCCTGAAGCTCTCCCTGAAGACGATCTACAACAAGATCAAGGAGTACGGTCTCTCGACCGAGTAGCCGGGGAGCGTACAATCCGAGCGTGGCTTCGGATCGGCGCTTCGGCCTGCCGCACCCCTTCGACGCCGACCTGAGCGGGGAGGCTTCCCGCGGCCGCAAGCCGGGGCTATGGGAAACCCTGAAACGGGCTCTGGGCACCCCTCCCGAGGCGGGGCGTCCCTCCCCGCCGATCCCGGTCCGGGACGAACCGGCGCCGCACACGCCGGCCGTTCCCGCCCGCCCGGCCATGCCGGCTCCTTCGGCGCCCGACCCTCTCGAGCCGTCCGCCGTCGCGCCGGCGCGGGAGGCGGCCCGCGTTGAGGTCGACTCCGGCGTCCCGTTCCTGGAGGAGGGGCCGGGCGAGGAAGAGCCTCCCGCCGTAGTCGATCCTCCGGCGGCACGGGAGGTGGCCCCGGAATCGACGGAAGAATTGGTGCCGCCGGACGCGAGCCCGCCGCGGCCCCCATCGGAGCGCCTCGCTCGCGGCCTCGCTTCCTTCTCCCGTGACAACGCGGAAAGGGAGAAGAGGTACGCGCATCTCCTCCGCGATGCCGGGGCGAAGAGCCGAAAGCGTTCTCCCGGCTCCCGCAAACCGAGCTAGCTCACAAAAGAAAAGGGGGAGGAAACCCTCCCCCTTTCCGGGTCGTCGCGGTTCGAGTCTCTACTTGTGCGCCTGGTGGTTGCCCTTCTTCAGGTTGTTGTTCACCGAGATGTCCGCGTCGTCGGGGCATCCCGTGATGACGATGTTCGCGGTGTCCTGGCTGCCCGGCTCTCCGGCGTCGGTGAAGGTGAACGAGATCGTCGCCCCCTCGACTCCGTTGCAGCGCCCGACTCCCGTCCCGATGTAGGTGTCGAAGCTGGCCGGCGCAGGGGGCCAGTCGATGCCCGGAGCGTCGATGCAGCTCGCGGTCAGGAGCTCTTCCATGTGGAAGTGATTGCCGTTCCAGTTGACCTCGAGGTTGTTCGGCGCGACCTCAGGATCGCAGTGCAGCTCGAAGCCATGCGTCACCCGCGTTCCGCCCTTGCTCGTGAAGACGCTGCCGCCGCCGGTCATGCGGCCCGAGGCCGGGGCGCAGGACGGGTCGTTTTCCGGGTCGAAGACGTTCGAGCACTGGCCCGTGGCCGGGACGCAGCTGTCGTCGGTGCAGACGTCGCTGTCGTTGCAGTTCCGGGGCTGGCTCGAGACGCAGGCATTCGCGTTCTCGTCGCAGCTCTCGGTCGTACAGAGGTCCGAGTCCGCCGGACACGGGTGCGCCGATGACTGACACACGTTCGAGACGCACAGGTCGTCCGTGCAGAACAGTCCGTCCTCGCACTGCGAGTTGGTGGTGCACTCGACGACGTCCAGGTTCAAGTCCTTGCTCGCGTCGAAGGTGCTGCCCGTGGGGCTGTCGAGCAGAACGCCCTTGGTTTGATCGCCGATTCCCCCGACGTTGACGCGGGCCGTCGCGGTCCCGGGAACGGTCGTCAGCGTGACGACGCACGCCAGACCGGCGTTGGCCAGACACCCGCCCGTGCCTCCGCTGTTCCAGCAGACGTTACCGGTGCCGTCGGCCGGGTAGTCCCCGTCGGTCGTCAGGACGACGTTCGAGCCCGTCGCCGTCCCGTCGGCCGCGGGGCAGTGGAACACGACGTCCGTGTTGATGACGTCGCAGGCTCCCGCTCCGCCGTTGCTGATCGAGACCTGGTAGTTGACGGTCTCACCGCTGGTGATGAGGGTCTTGTCCTTCGAGATTCCGACGAAGAGATTGTTGGCGCTGCAGCCCGCCGGGGTCTGAGCGATCGCAAGCCCTTCCGCCGCGACGAAGACGATCGCCGCAGCGATCACGAGTCCGATACATCGAGTCAGTTTCGAAGATGCTCCCTGTTCTGCCATTTCCTTTTCTCCTGTTGATGAGACTCTATTGCCGCTCCCGACTCCCCGCGCTGTTCCCTCCCTTTTCCGCGATTGAGGAGCCTATTGAAGCAGCCGTATCGGCCCCGTTCAATTCGACATTGGTCGTAATTCCTTTCTTTTGTGACGGATGAACATCGGGCGGGCGCTCCCGCAGCCCGATTGGGGGGTGGTGCCGGAGGTGGGAGTCGAACCCACACGCCCGTGACGAGCGGGGGATTTTGAGTCCCCTGCGTCTGCCATTCCGCCACTCCGGCCGATGGGCATGATAGCCGGGAAAGGGTCTCTCGCAGGCCCGCCGGCAGGCCCGAATCGCCGCAAACATTGAGTTTTTCGAGACTTTTCCCTATAATTGGCGGCTCCGCGGTTCTTTACTGTTCGTTTGAGGAGGTTTCTGTGGGATTTCGAGTCGGAGAGAAGGTCGTCTACCCGAATCACGGCGTTTCCGTGGTGGAAAAGATCGGTGAGGGCTTCATTACGGACTCGGCTCCCGTGCCCCCCCGCAGCTTCTATCACCTGCGGCTCCTGGCCAATAACTCCAAGGTCATGGTCCCGATCGGCAACACGGACCTGATCGGCCTGCGGCGGCTCACCCAGCGCAAGGACATCACGGGGCTCATGAAAACGCTGTCCGACGGCCGCTTCTCGGCGACCGGGGACTGGAAGGGCCGCTACAAGCAGAACCTCGACAAGATGAAGAGCGGGAGACTGCACGACATCGCCGACGTGCTGAAGACCCTGAACTTCATCATGACGCGCAAGACGCTCTCATTCCGCGAGAAGAAGATGTACGAGCGCGCCAAGTACCTGATCGTGTCCGAAATTGCGGTCATCAACAACATGGACGAGGGAGAGGTCGAACGGCTCGTCGACCGCGCCCTGGCCAAGTCCGCGCAGAGCCGCGCCGCCGGTCACTGATTTAAGAACGTAGTGGGGACAGGTCCTACGGACCTGCACCCACCGCAGTCCACGTGGGGACAGGTCCTACGGACCTGCACCCGCCGCAGTCCACGTGGGGACAGGTCTCATGGACCTGCACCCGCCGCAGTCCACGGGTTCGAAAAGCGGGAGGCTTCGGCCTCCTTTCTCTTTTTGCGGACTAGAATCCGCTCGATGAGGCGCGTCCCCCTCCTGAGTATTGTCGCGGCCGCGGCGCTCGCGGGGATTCTCTGCGCGGACACCGTGACGGAGGTGCTCCGAGCCGACCTCGCACGGGAGCGCCGGCGGCTGGCCTCGGACGCCACGCAGCTCGCCGAGGTGGGGCGGCGTCTCCAGACGGCAACCGGGGATCTTGCCACCGCGAGCGAGGCCGTGGCGGATCTCGCCGGCCGGTCCGACTCCTCGATCGAGGAGGTCGCGCGCCGCGAGGAGGCGGTTGCCGTGGCCGAGCAGGAGGTCCGCACGCTGCTCGATCGGCGGCGCCTTCTGGTCGAGCGTCTGCTCGAGCGCCGCCGCGGGATCGCGCTCCTGGACGCCGAGCTCAAAGGAAAGCGCCCGGCGGCGACCGCCGATCTCCTCTCGGGCCGCTGGAACGTCACCCTCGAGCCGGGGGAGCAGCGTGGCGTTTTCCGGCTCGCCCTCGACGGCACGCTCGTCTCCGGGGAGTACACGCTGGAGGGTGGTTTCTCCGGATCGCTGCGCGGCACGTTGATCGGCGACCGGCTGCGGCTCGAACGCGTCGATTCGCAGCTCGGGTTCACCACGATCTATTTCGGCCGGCTCGCGCGGGACGGAAGCCAGCTCTCCGGCACGTGGGAATCGACGACGTTCGGGGTCGGTGCCGCGGGTGCCGGCCGCTGGCGCGCCCAGCCGATCAAGGAAGAGGAGGTCGAAGCATCACCGTGACCGATCTGCGACGCTTTCCGATACTGCCCCTCCTCGTCGGGGGCCTCCTGGGATTCATCGGCGGATACTTCGCCGCCGGCGGGGGCCGGCCCGCTGCGGCGCCGGCCGCTCCCGCGGCCGCGGGAGATGCGGCGGGCGGGCAGATCGCCGAGCTCCAGGGCGCCGTCGACAAGGACCCCGAGAACCCCAAGCTCCTGACGGCGCTCGGCAACGCGTGGTACGACCGGGAGGATTGGGATCGGGCGATCTCCGCCTACGAAAAGGCGCGGCGCAAGGCGCCGGACGACGCGAACCTCCTCTCGGATCTGGGCGCCGCGTATCGCAACCGCGGCGAGTTCAAACGAGCCGTCACCCTGTTCGAAAGGGCGAGAGAGCACGACAAGGAGCACTGGCAGTCGCTCCTGAATCTCGTCCTGATCCACGCCTACGATCTGCACGACGCCGCCGGCGCGCAGCGGTGGTTCGACGAGCTCAAGCGGCGTTATCCCGAAATCCCGGACCTCGATCGCATCCAGGAGCGAATCTCCGGCCTGCGCGCTTCGTGACCTCGTGATCCGCTTCGCGGTCGTCCTCGCGCTCGTCTTCCTGGTCCTCGGCATCCTGCGCGCCGCGCGCATCCTGTTCTCCGGCGCACCGGCCCGGCGACCTCCCGGACCGGGCCGCATCGAGTCCGAGATGGTGCGGGACCCCGTCTGCGGAACGTGGATCGATCGCCGCCTCGCTCTCTCGAGCCACCGTGGCGGAGAGCCGATCGCGGTGTGTTCCGAGAAGTGCCGGCGGGCGCTCGAGTCCGCGTGAGCGGGCTCCTCTTCGGACGGGAGGAATCGGCGCGGCGCGCGGATGCGCCTGCCGAGGGAGCGCCCCTGGCGGACCGCATGCGGCCCCGCTCTCTCGACGAGGTGGAAGGGCCTGCGGAGGTCGTCGGACCCAACGGTTTCCTTTCCCGCGCCATCGCCGAGGACCGCGTTCCGTCGCTGATCTTCTGGGGCCCGCCCGGGGTCGGCAAGACGACGCTCGCGCGGTTGATCGCGATGCAGACCTCCTCACGCTTTCTCGCATACTCGGCGATCGCCACCGGCGTCAAGGAGATGCGGGAGGTGCTCGAAGCCTCGCGGGCGCTCCGGGCGAAAGCCGGGCAGAGGACGATCCTCTTCCTCGATGAGATCCATCGGTTCAACCGGGCGCAGCAGGACGTCTTCCTGCCGTACGTCGAGACGGGCGACGTCATCCTGATCGGTGCGACGACGGAGAACCCGTCCTTCGAGCTGAACGGCGCGTTGCTCTCGCGGTGCAAGGTCGTCGTGCTCGATCCGCTCGCTCCGGAGGCGATCGTCCGGATCGTGCGGCGCGCCCTGGAAGACATCCCTCGCGGGCTGGGATCGCGCGACTTCCACGTCGACGACGAGGCCCTCTCGTTCATGGCCCAGACCTCGGGTGGAGACGCGCGTCGGGCGCTGAACCTTCTCGACGCGGCCGCGTCCGATGCCGAGACGGCGAAGACGCGGACGATCGACGTCGCGAGACTCCGCGACCTGTTCCAGCGCAAGGTGCTCCTCTACGACAAGGCGGGGGAAGAGCACTACAACCTGATCTCCGCCCTCCACAAGTCGATGCGCGAGTCGGACCCCGACGCCACCGTCTACTGGATGGTCCGGATGCTCGAAGCGGGCGAGGAGCCCCTCTACCTCGCGCGGCGGATCGTGCGCTTCGCCTCGGAGGACGTCGGACTGGCCGACCCGCGGGCGCTCTCCGTGTCGCTCGACGCGAAGGAGGCGTACGACTTCCTGGGTTCCCCGGAAGGGGAGCTCGCCCTGATCGAGGCCGCCGTGTATTGCGCGCTCGCCCCGAAGTCGAACGCCCTCTACCGCGCGGAGGGAGAGGCGAAACGGGACGTCGCCGAGCGACCGGCCGAGCCGGTGCCCAACGTCATCCGTAACGCCGTGACCCGTCTCATGAAGGACGTCGGGTACGGCCGCGGGTATCGCTACGCGCACGATGAGCCCGAGGGTGTGGGAGGGATCGAGTGCCTGCCGGAACGGCTGAAAGGGACGCGCTACTACCGGCCGGGTTCGACCGGTGAAGAAGCGGACCTGGCTCGAAGACTCGAGGACGTGCTCGAGTTACGACGGAGAAAGGAGCGGGAAACGGAAAACGGAAAACGGAAAACGGATCAGTAGCTCGTCGTTTCCCGTTTCCCGTTTCCCGTTTTCCGGCTCAAGTCTCTTCCCTCCGGTAGTTCGGCGCCTCCTTGGTGATGATCACGTCGTGCGGATGCGACTCCTTGAGTCCCGCGGCCGTGACGCGCACCATCTTCGACTTCGTGCGCAGGTCGTCGATCGTCCGCGCGCCCGTCAGGCCCATCCCGCTGCGGATTCCCCCCGTGAGCTGGTGGATCAGGCCCTCGACCGATCCCTTGTAGGGAACCATGCCCTCGATCCCCTCGGGAACGAGCTTCGAGAGCGAGCCGTCGGTCGAAGCCTCGACGCCCATCGACTCCTGGAAGTATCGGTCGGAGGAACCCGACTTCATGGCGGCCAGTGATCCCATCCCGCGATAGGCCTTGAAGGTTCTTCCCTGGTAGAGGATCGTCTCGCCCGGCGATTCCTCCGTTCCGGCGAGCAGCGAGCCGATCATCACGATGTGGGCACCGGCGGCCACCGCCTTCACGACGTCGCCGGAGAACTTGATCCCGCCGTCCGCGATGAGCGGCACGCGCGTTCCCCGCGTGGCCTTCGCGCACTCCCGGATGGCATGAATCTGCGGAACGCCGGCCCCCGTGACGACGCGCGTCGTGCAGATCGAGCCGGGCCCGATGCCGACCTTGACCGCGTCCGCGCCGAGCCGGACGAGGTCCCGCGCACCCTCCTCGGTCGCCACGTTTCCCGCGATGATCGGAGTCGAAGCGAACCGCTTGCGCAGGAGCTTCAGCGCGTCGAGCACGCCCTGGCTGTGCCCGTGGGACGAGTCGAGGACGAGCACGTCCACCTGCGCGCGGACGAGCTCCTTCGCCCGGTCCATCAGGTCGTTGGAGACACCGACCGCCGCGCCGACTCGCAGCCGGCCGAGGCGGTCCTTCGCGGCGTTCGGATACTTGATCGCCTTCTGGATGTCCTTGACCGTGATCAGTCCCTTCAGGTTCCCGTGGCGGTCGACGACCAGCAGCTTCTCGATCCGGTGCTTGTGGAGGAGCTCCTTCGCCTGCTCGAGCGTCGTGCCGACGGGCGTCGTGACGAGTCGCTCCTTGGTCATGCGCGACGAGATCGGCCGGTCGAGGTGCGTTTCGAACCGGAGGTCGCGGTTCGTGAGGATTCCGACGAGCTTCCCCTTCTCGTCGATGACGGGAACCCCCGAGATCTTGTACCGCGCCATGAGCTCGAGAGCGTGCGCGATCTTCTGCTCGGGGCGCACGGTCACGGGATCGACGATCATCCCCGACTCCGACCGTTTGACGCGGTCTACTTCTTCGGCCTGGGCCGGGATCGGCAGGTTCTTGTGGATCACGCCGAGCCCGCCCTGCTGCGCCATCGCGATCGCGAGGCGCGACTCGGTCACCGTGTCCATCGCGGCCGAGATGATCGGGATGTTGAGCGGGACCGAGTCGGTCAGCCGGGTCTTCAGGTCGACGTCCCGTGGGTGGACGCGGGAGCGCGCCGGCAGCAGAAGGACGTCGTCGAACGTGAGAGCGAGCGGGAGGCCGTCGTGCGATGCGTCGGAAAGGCGTTTCCGCTGCGGCATCAGGCTCCCGCCGCCGCGGCGCCGTGGCACTTCTTGTACTTCTTGCCGGAGCCACAGGGACAGGGTTCGTTGCGCCCGACCTTCGGGGCGTTGCGGTGGATCGTCTCGACTTTCGCGTCGTGCCCGCCGGAGGCCGCCGCTCCGTAGGAGTAGTTCACGTTGGCCGAACGGCGGGAGGGCATCGGCACCGGCGCGTGCCGCGCTTCCTCGTCCACGAGCTCTCCCTCGGCTTCGCGGATGACCGGCTGCAGCCGGAAGAGGTACTGCACGAACTGGTCCTCGATCCGCTCCTTCATGAGCGTGAAGAGCTCGAACGATTCCTTCTTGTATTCGACGAGGGGGTCGCGTTGGCCGTAGCCCCGCAGGCCGATGCCTTCTTTCAGGTGGTCGATCGCGAGAAGGTGGTCCTTCCACTGCTGGTCGACGACCTGCAGCATCACGAACCGCTCGTGGAGGCGCATGGTCTCCGGGCCGAGCAGCCGTTCCTTGGCCTCGTAGATCTCGCGGATCGCCGGCAGGAGCGTTTCGCGGATCTCCTCGCGCTCCTTGCCGGAGAAGTCGAACGCCCCGGGCGCGATCCCGAAGTACTCCTTGAGATCGAGATCGAACGCCGCGAAATCCCACTCGTCGGGACCCTTGTCCTCCGGCAGGCTGCGGCCAATGGCGTAGTCGAGGATCACCTCGGCCAGCGCGAGAATCTCCTCCCGGCCCTGGTTGCCCTGGAGGATGTCGCGGCGCAGCCCGTAGATCTCTTCGCGCTGGCGGTTCATGACGTCGTCGTACTCGAGCAGGTGCTTGCGGGTCTCGAAGTTCCTTCCCTCGACCTGCTTCTGGGCGCGCTCGATCGCGCGCGAGACCATCCCGTGCTCGATCGGAACGCCCTCCTCCATGCCGAGCTTGCGCATCACGTTCTGGAGCCGGTCGGATCCGAAGATCCGCATGAGGTCGTCTTCGAGTGAGAGATAGAAGCGGGACGAGCCCGGATCACCCTGCCGGCCGCTCCGACCGCGGAGCTGGTTGTCGACGCGGCGGGACTCGTGCCTTTCGGTGCCCAGGATGTGGAGTCCACCCGCCGCGAGGACCCTTTCCCGATCCCTCGCCGCCTCGGCCCGCGTTTCCTCGAGCAGGGATGCGAACTCTTCCGGCGATTTCGTCTCGGCGCGCCGGTGTTCGGCGAACGCCTCCGGGTTTCCCCCGAGGACGATGTCCGTGCCGCGCCCCGCCATGTTGGTCGCGATGGTCACGGAGCCCGACTTGCCCGCCTGCGCGACGATCTCCGCCTCCTTCTCGTGGAACTTGGCGTTCAGCACCACGTGCGGGACCTTTCGGCCTTTCAGGATTCCGGAGAGGAGCTCGGACTTTTCGATCGAAACCGTACCGACGAGGACCGGCTGCCCCTTCTCGCGGAGCGCGACGATCTCGTCGGCGACGGCGTCGAACTTCTCCCGCTCCGAGGCATAGACCACGTCCTGGTGGTCGATGCGGATCATCGGCATGTTCGTGGGGATCACGACCACGTCGAGCTTGTAGATCTGGTGGAACTCGCCCGCCTCCGTGTCGGCGGTGCCGGTCATGCCGGCGAGCTTCTCGTAGAGACGGAAGTAATTCTGGAGGGTGATCGTCGCGAGCGTCTGGTTCTCCCGCTCGATTCGCACTCCCTCCTTCGCCTCGACGGCCTGGTGCAGCCCGTCGGACCACCGGCGACCCGGGAGCACGCGCCCGGTGAACTCGTCCACGATCAGGACCTGCCCGTCCTTGATCATGTACTCGACGTCTTTCTTGTAGAGCGCGTGGGCGCGCAGGGCCTGTTCGGTGCCGTGCAGCAGGTCGATGTTCGTCAGGTCGTAGAGGTTCTTGACGCCGAGGAGCTTCTCGGCCTTGGCGACGCCTTCCTCGGTCAGGACGGCCGTCTTCGACTTCTCGTCGACCAGGAAATCCCCGGTCGTCGTCTTGTTGCCGTGCTTGTCCTTCGTCTCCTCCCCCTTGACGAGGCGGGGAATAATCCGGTTGCACCGGTAATAGACGTCGGTGTTCTCTTCGGAGGGGCCCGAGATGATGAGAGGGGTGCGGGCCTCGTCGATCAAGATCGAGTCGACCTCGTCCACGATCGCGTAGATGTGGCCGCGCTGGACCATGGACTCGAGCTCGAACTTCATGTTGTCGCGCAGGTAGTCGAAGCCGAACTCGTTGTTGGTCCCGTACGTCACGTCGCAGGCGTACTGCTTCTTGCGCTCCTCGTCCGAGAGCGAGTTCTGGATGCAGCCGACGGTGAGTCCCAGGAATCGGTAGACCTTGCCCATCCACTCGGCGTCGCGGCGCGCCAGGTAGTCGTTGACGGTGACGACGTGGACGCCGCGCCCGGTCAGCGCGTTCAAATAGACGGGCATGGTTGCCACGAGTGTTTTTCCCTCGCCCGTCTTCATCTCCGAGATCTTCCCCTGGTGGAGAACCATCCCGCCGATCAGCTGGACGTCGAATGGCCGCATCCCGAGGGCGCGCACCGAGGCCTCTCGGACGACCGCGAACGCCTCCTCCAGGAGCTCGTCGAGCGCCGTCGCCCGCGCCGCCTTCCGGTCTTCCTCGGGCACCCCCTCGAGAGCCGCCGCCAGGCGCGCCTTGAGCGCGGCGGTCTTCCCCTGGAGCTCCTCGTCCGAGAGGGCCTTGACGGACGGCTCGAGGTCGTTGATCCGCTTGACCCGAGGCAGGAGCTTCTTGATGTCCCGCTCGTGCTGCGTTCCGAAGACCTTGGCGAGGACCCGGTCGATCATTTAGGCGGTAAACATCTCTGAGGGGGAGGATTATTCACGTTTTCCGGGGGGGCGGAAAGCGGCGCACCTCTCGACGCGCGGCTGACGTTTCCCGTCAATCGCCTTCCCGGGAATCCGGCCAACACGAACGCTTCGAGACAATTATGTTTTCGGTACGCCGCTCGCAGTGCCCGCGCGCGGGCATGGGACAGGCAAAACCTCTGCGCATTCGAAAGGAGCCCTTCGAGGTGGAGCTCGCACTCGCGGGCCGTTCGCCTCGCCGGGTGGAGATCTATCTCGCCGAACACGGACCGCACGCTTTCGTGCGGCAGAAGGTCCTCGACCTGCTCGAGCAGCCCGGGTCGTTCCTGCCGGCCTGCGACGTCGAAACGGGGTTGTGGGAGTCGTTCAACGCCCGCGCGGTCGTCTGGATCGCGATGTCGCGGGACTCCGCCGCGGCCGAAGGGTCGACCGAGGAGCTCTACGACTTCCGGAAGTTCGTTCGCCTGGCTCTGTCCGGCGGAGGCGCCCTCGAGGGCGAAATCCTCTACTCGGCTCCGGACGGGGAGACGCGTCTCGTCGACTTCCTGAATCGCCCCGAACGCTTCCTCAAGGTCTGGGACGGCGACCGCCTTTATCTCGTGAGCAAGGAGTCCGTGCTGAGGGTCGTCGAGAACGGCGAGGAGATCTGATGGCGCAGATCGACCAGCTGCTCGGCTCCATCGCGCGATTCGGCGCGACCGGCGCAGTCCTCACGAGCGACGAGAAGGTCATGCTCTCGTTTCCGAGCGGCCCGCGCTACGCCTCGCAGACGACGCCTCACGCCTGGCTCGTGCGGATGATCGAGGAGATTCTCCCGCCGGGCAGAGAGGTCAACGCGGACGGCGGCACGACCTTTTCCTATCGGAACGGACACGGACCCGTCGTCATCCGTATCGACGCGAAGGGCGACCGGTGGAAGATCGCGATCGAGTCGCCGCAGGAACCCGGCGCTCCGGCCGAACCCGAGACGCCCGCGCCAGCGGTCGAGCCCGAACCCGAACAGGCGTTGCCGGAGACCCCGCGGTACGCCCACGTCGAGGTCACCGCCGCGGTCGACCGACTGCTGTTGAAGATGCTCGAGCTCAAAGCGTCCGACCTTCACCTCTCGACGGACGCCCCGCCGCGGATCCGCGTCCACGGGGAAATGAAGGTCCTGCCGGGCTCCGAGCCCGCGCGCGAGCACCTGCTCCTCGAGCAGCTCTTCGAGATTACTCCCGAACGGAACCGACTGGAGTTCGAGCGGCGCAACGACACCGACTTCGGTCATCAGATTCCGGGCGTCTCGCGATTCCGCGCGAACCTCTTCCGCGACCGGAAGGGCCCCGGAGCCGTGTTCCGCGCCATTCCGTTCGAGATCCTGACCCCGGAACAGCTCGGGCTGCCCAAACAGGTCCTCGAGCTCTGCCACCTGACGAAAGGACTCGTGCTCGTCACGGGGCCGACCGGCTCGGGCAAGTCGACGACGCTCGCGACGCTGATCGACTACATCAACCAGAACCGCAGCGATCACATCATCACGATCGAGGACCCGATCGAGTTCGTCCACGAGAACAAGAAGTGCCTGGTCAACCAGCGCGAAGTCCACTCCCACACCGATTCCTTCAAGGACGCGCTCCGGGCGGCCCTCCGCGAGGATCCGGACATCGTTCTCGTCGGGGAAATGCGGGATCTCGAGACGATCGCCATCGCCGTCGAGACCGCGGAAACCGGACACCTCGTGTTCGGGACACTGCACACGACGACCGCACCCTCGACGGTGGATCGGATCGTGGACCAGTTCCCGGCGGACCGCCAGGAGCAGATCCGCCAGATGCTCTCGACCTCGCTCCGGGGAGTCATCGCGCAGGCCCTCTGCCGGAAGATCGGCGGCGGCCGCGTCGCGGCGTACGAGATCCTGTATTCGACCCCGGCGGTGGCGAACCTGATCCGCGAGTCGAAGACCTATCAGCTCTACTCCGTCATCCAGACGAATCGCGGGGCCGGCATGATGACCTTGAACGACTCGCTGATCGACCTCGTGAAGAGCCGCGTCGTGGACCCGAAGGACGCGTACGCGCTCTCGGTCAACAAGACCGAGTTCAACGGGATGCTCGGCAAAGAGGGATTCCCGATCTCGCTCGGCTAACCGGCTCCCGGGCTCAGCTCTCGCCACGCGGCCGATACGACAGCGCCTCGGCCACGTGCGGCGCTCCGATCCGCTCCGCGCCTTCGAGGTCCGCCACCGTGCGCGCCACCCTCAGGGATCGGTGGAGAGCTCGAACCGAAAGGCCGAAACGCTCCACCGCCGCCGAGAGGAGCCGACGGCCGGCGGCCTCGAGGTCAGAGACGGAATCGAGCTCCCCGCCTGCGAGATCTGCGTTTCGGAACGCCGGCACGTCGGGACGACGAAGAGCCCCCCGGGCCCGGGCGGCCGCAACGCGCTCCCGGATGGCCGCCGAGCTCTCGGCCGGACGCCGCGCCAGGTCCTCCCAGGGGACGGCCGGCACCGCGACGTGAAGGTCGATTCGATCGAGGAGCGGCCCCGAGAGCTTCCGGCAATAGCGGGCGCGCTCGGAAGCGTCGCAGCGGCAGGACCGCCGTGGGTCCCCCAGGAATCCGCACGGGCACGGGTTCATCGCCCCAACGAGGAGAAAGTCGCACGGGAAGGTCGATGCGCCCCCGACGCGCACGATCGCGACGCGCTTCTCTTCGATCGGCTGCCGGATCCCCTCGAGGACGTCACGCCGGAACTCCGGGAGCTCGTCCAAGAAGAGAACGCCCCGGTGAGCGAGCGAGATCTCGCCGGGGGACGGCCTCGAGCCGCCGCCGAGAAGGCCGGCGGCCGAGATCCCGTGGTGGGGAGCGCGAAAAGGGGGCGACGCGATCAGGCCACGGCCGACCGGGAGGGTCCCGGCGACGGAGTGGACCTTCGTCACCTCGATCGCTTCCGCGCGGCGGAGCGGGGGCAGGATGGACGGAAGACGGCGCGCGAGCATGGTCTTGCCGGCCCCGGGCGGGCCCACGAGGAGGAGGTTGTGCCCTCCCGCCGCGGCGATCTCGAGCGCCCGGCGAGCCACCGCCTGGCCCTTCACGTCCCGGAAGTCGCCGATCGTGGCGTTCGCCGGAGAAGAGTTCGCCGGCTGCGGCGGGATCGGCCGCGTGCCGCGGAGGTGATCGACCGTGGCGGCGAGCGACCCCACGGCGACGACCCGGATGGAGTCGAGGGCCGCCGCCTCCGCGGCGTTGGCCGCCGGCAGCACGATCTCCTCGAACCCGGCCTCGTGGGCGGCGAGCGCCAGGCAGAGGGCGCCCCGGACCGGCCGCACCTGGCCGTCCAGGCCGAGCTCGCCCACGAAGACCCGCCGGCGCCTCTCGACTCCCTCGAAGCCGGCGAGCTTCAGGAAACCGACCGCGACCGGCAGGTCGAGCGCCGCGCCGAACTTCCGGAATCCGGCCGGCGCGAGGTTGACCGTGACCGCGCCCGAGGGCATCGGGAAACCGCTGTTGCGCAGAGCCGACCGCACCCGGTCCCGCGCCTCGCGGACTGCAGGATCCGGCAGGCCGACGATCGTGAACCGGGGCAGGCCGGCCGAGACGTCGATCTCGACGTCCACGATCCGGGCCTCGATCCCGAAAGTCGCAGCCGAGTGAACGCGCGCGAGCATCCACTTGAAATTGTTGCGGGGCCCCTTCGCGGCGCGAGGAGTCTCCCGAGGTAATCGAGGGAGGAGCCTCGCGCCGCGGGAGCGGGCGCGCAGCGAGGGAGCAGGCGAGCGGTCGAGCCGGGTTTGGGGAGCCGCTCGCCGGTGCTTCAGCAGCGACCGAGCAAGCGCCCGCGACGGTCTTAGCGCGTCTGCGGGATGCGGATCCGGTCGCCGGGGCGGATCTTCGTCCAGGAGGGGAGGCTGTTCACCGCCAGGATCCGCGCGACCGTCGTCCCATGCCGGACGGCGATCCGATAGAGCGTGTCGCCCGAACGGACCTTGTAGTGGTTCGCCTTCGCGCGACGGGGGACCGCCTTCCCGCGGGACCGGGCGGAGGCAACCACCGTCTTCTCGCGAGATGCCTTCTTCCCCTTGCGGACGGAGGCCTGTCGGGTCGCCGCCTCCCGATAGCGGCCCGGAAGGACGAGCGACCGGCCCTTCGCGAGCCGGGCGCGGCGGGAGATCCCGTTGGCCGAGGCGAGCGCGGCGACCGACACGCCGTAGCGACGGGCGATCCGGGCGAGCGTCTCGCCGCGGCGGACCACGTGGCGACGCGCGACCGGGAAAGTGGCGGTGGGAGCGACCGCGAAGGCGAGCCGCAGGGACTCGCGTGTTCCGACGGGGACCTTGAGCTCGTATCCCTCCGGCTCGCGGGGAGTGAAGCCCGCCTTCAGCTCGGGATTCAGGCGCTTCAGCTCGTCGAAGGGAGCGTCGGAGCTCGCCAGGTGCTTCAAGTGGACGGGCCGGTCGAGCACGACGGTCTCGTACTCGAGCGCCGGCTCGTACTCGACGTCGAAGCCGTAGTGAACGGGATTGCGGGCGATCAGAGTCGCGGCGATGACGGCGGGAACGTAGTTCCGGGTCTGGGGACGAATCGCCCCGGGAGCCGCCGCGAGCTCCCAGAAGTCGCGCGCTCCCGTGCGCTGCATGGCCCGGAGGATCTTTCCCTCCCCCGCGTTGTAGGCCGCCATGGCCAGGTACCAGTCGTCGAAGAGCTCGTGGAGGTAGGAGAGGTAACGCGCGGCGGCGCGGGTCGCCTTCTCCGGATCGCTTCTTTCGTCGACGACGGAGTTCGCCGTCAGCCCGTACTGCCGTCCGGTGCGGGGCATGAACTGCCAGATGCCGTGCGCGCTGACCGGGGAGCGGGCATGGGGCAGGAAGGACGACTCGATCAGGGCGATCTGGGCGAGGTCCTTCGGAATTCCTTCCTCACCAAAGATGCGGTGGATCATCGGCATGTAGCGGCCGGACCGGGACAGGCCGCGCCGGATCACGCCGTTGATTCGGTCGTCGTTCTGAAAGGCGGCCAGGATCTTGAGAACCGCGTCGTTGACGACGATCGGGATGTCGTAGGTCAAGTCGGCGGTGTCGGAGTCGATCGCCTCCTTCGCGTGGACGATCGCCTCCGCGGTGGCGGGAGGCTCCGCGATCTCGTTCAACTCGGACGCCATCTGGCCATCCGACGTCCCGGCCTCCTCCGCCGGCCCGGCCAGCGCCTCGTACCGCAGAGCGCTCTCGTAGAGCTGGAAGGAGAAGGCGAGGAGCTCGGGATCGGAGGGGGCGGCCCCCGTCTCGGGGCGGAGGACCTCGATCGCCTGGCGGAAGAACTCGTGCGCGCAGTCGAAGTCGCCGGAGAGGGCGGCCTCACGCCCTTGGGCGAAGAGCTCGGACGCCCGGGTCATCGCGACGTATTCGGGGGAGGGACCTCTCTTCGTCGCGGGCCGCTGCGGATTTGCCGAGCAACCGGACAGGCCCGCCAGCAGACACAGCAAAACGGCAAAGCCTCTCCCCCGGAGGACTCGGAAGGTTGGGGACATCTGAAAACAGGTTAACGCCGAGCCCGAGTCGAAATCAAAACCTTTTTTCCGGTGTGGCCGAGGGAGGACAGGTCCTGCCGCCTGCTCGCCGCCTCCGCGCTGGTCAGCCGTCACACGGTACCTGCGAAAAGGAAGAGATCCCTCGCGCTCACGCGCTCGGGATGACCGCGCGCCGAGAGGCGCGCGGGTCACTTTCCGAAGATCTGGAATTTGAGAGAGAGGAGAAGCTTCTCGAGGTCCGAGGTCTCCAGCGGGATCGAGAAGCTGCGGTCCTCGCCCACGCGCTGGTTGTTGCGGTCGTTGAACGTGAGAGTGACGGTGACCTGTTCGCCGGAGGCGAGCTCCCGGCGGGGCACCTCGAGCTCGTAGACGCGGCTGACTTCCTTCCGGTGATTCAGGCTGTTCGCGAGCAGGTCGTCCACCGAGATGCCCGACGCCGCCTTCCGGGTCGGCTTCAGTGCGGGGGACAGAGACGTGGCGTTCTTCCTCAGCCGTTCGAGCTCCGCGAGGATGTCGACGTTCGATCCGACCCGGACGTGTTTGACGCCGACGTCCGCGGACGGGGAAGCGTCGCGAGACTCGGCGAAGGAGACGTCCCCGATCTCCTCACCGCCCCCGGCAACGTCCGGCTGCGTCGCCCTCGCGGTATACGAGGTGTCGGCTTCGAACTCGATCTCGGACGGGACCTCGGTCGCTCCCGGCGTGGGCCGCGCGGGCGCGAGCTCCGGTGGAAGGACGGAAGGGCGCGGGCCCGGTGCTGGACCCGGAGTCGGCCTCTCTTCGACGAAAGCGGGGCGCGTCGCCTCCGAGGGGGGCCGCGGCGGGGGCGCCGCCTCCGCTGGTCGCGGGGCGGGCGCGGGAAGCGGCACGGTTCCGCGCGACGGCCGCTCGTCTCCGAGCATTCTCTTCTTGAGCGAGCGCAGCGTGATCCGCGAAATCGCCTTCAGGGTCTCGAAGACTCCCTGGCCGAGGATGGCGCTGGCCTCGTAGCTTTCGTGCCTGCCCTCGGGGTTCAGGTCCGCGTCGAGGTCGCCGACGGAAAGCAGATTGGCGAGGTCCCGCTTGTTGTACTGGAGGACGAGAGGAATCTCCTCCAGGTTCAGTCCGATCTCGGCCAGGTTGGCGCGGAGGTTCGTCAGGCTCTCGATGTTCGCCTCGCGCATGGCCCGCTGGGAGTCCGCGACGAAAACGATCCCGTCCACTCCCTTCAACACGAGCTTGCGGGTCGTGTTGTAGAAGACCTGTCCCGGCACCGTGTAGAGCTGAACGCGGGTCTTGAACCCGCTGATCACCCCGACGTCGAGGGGCAGCAGGTCGAAGAAGAGGGTGCGGTCGGTCTCGGTCTCGAGCGAGACCATTTCACCGCGCGAATCGGGCGCCGTCCGGCCGTAGATGTGGTGGAGGTTGGTGGTCTTTCCGCACAGGCCCGGACCGTAATAAACGATCTTGGCCGCCATCTGCATCGTGGCGTAGTTGAAGAACACCATGTCTTGTTCGGGGCGAACGCTCCCGGTGGTCGATTTTAGCACCCGCAGGCCGCTCCACCACGGCAGCCGGCGGGTTCCGGCCCCCCGGCTCAGCCCTTTCCGCGGCGATCGTCCGGTTGTTTTTCGCCTGGGAGAGGCTCGGAGGCGTCCCCGGCCTCCGCGCTCCCCAGGATGGATGCGATCTCGGCCTCGCGGCCCCGTCCCTGGGTCGCCCGGAGAGTCTCCCGGGCGAGCAGCTCGTACAGACGCGCGAGCTCGGGCCAGGGCGCCAACGCGTCCCGGTGAAGCCGGATGGTTTCGACGTCTCTCCGCGCGACGGGACCGGTGAGCGCTCTCTCGAAGGGGAGCCGTGCGACCGCGTCCACGGCGCCGGCCGCGAGGCCCGCGAGCGCGGCTTTCCCCTCGTCCTCCGCGAGGCCGGCGTGCGCCCAGAGCCGCGTCGCGAAAGAGAGCAGAGAGGCGGTTCCCCCCGCGGCGAGCGTCGCGGCCGCGTGATACAGAGGCTTGCCTCCGGCCGAGAGACGATGCGGTCGAGCCCCGACGTGGCGGGAGAGTCGGACCGCCACGCGCGCGGCCGGCTCGTCCCCTTCGACGGCGACGAAGGCGTCGGTCCAGTCGTCCTCCTTCGAACCGCTGAACGCGCGGAGGGGGTGCAGGGAACCGAGCTTCGCGCCGACATCGCCGAGCGGCGCGAGCTCGGCGCTCCCGAGGGCTCCCGAGAAATGGAACGCGAAGCGGCAGGCCAGGCGACGTGCGAGTCGCCGGGCGAGAGCACCGATCGCGTCATCGGGAACGGCGAGGATGAAGACGTCGCCGGCGAGCGTCACCCGCGAGTCCAGGGCGACGACCTCCGCGCGCGAGACTTCCCGCGCGAACGTGCGAGCCGCCGGAGCATCGCGGGCGACCAGAACGATCGAGCCGCCGGCGCGCGTCCAGGAACGCGCGAACGCGCGTCCCGCCCGGCCCGGCCCGACGAGGACGATGGATGTCGTCGCGACGTCCTGCGCCATCGCGGTCAGTCTAAGGGCGGTTTGGAGGGGGGATGGACGCCCGCCGTGACCTTCAACCTTGAACTTTTCACCCCGAACCCGTACCCTGACAGGCTGGCACTCGATGTGCGGGAGTGCTAATTCGAAGGACGAAGAACGACATGAGCGACCTGGACATCCGCAGTCGCGCAATCCTGAAGGAGATTATCCGCGTGCACGTGGACACGGGGAAGCCCGTGTCGTCCCGGACGCTCTTCAAGTCGCACCGGTTCCACCTCTCTCCGGCGTCGATCCGCAACATCATGGCCGACCTGACCGACGGAGGGTATCTGGCCCAGCCGCACACCTCCGCGGGGCGCGTTCCGACCGATCGCGCGTATCGCGTCTACATCGACGAGCTCATACGGCACCGGCGGGTCAACGAAGGGGTTCGCGAACAGGTGGATTCCGACCTCGATTCCGCCGGACCGGAGGTGCCCGGGCTCTTCCAGATGGCGTCGCGGCTGCTGTCGCGGCTGTCCGGAGAGGTCGGCTTCGTCGTCGCCCCCGACTCTCTCCACACGGTGCTGAAGAGCCTCCGCTTCCTCGCGGTCGCTCCCGGCAAGGTGCTCGTGGTTCAGGTCAACGAGCCCGACGTCGTGCTGTCCCGCGTGATCGAGACCGGCGAGGACTACACCACGCGGGAGCTCGAGAGGGCGAGCGAGCGATTCACGCGCGAGTATGCGGGGCACACCCTGCACGACGTCCGCGCGCGTCTCCTCTCCGAGATGGCCGAGGAAAAGGCGGCGTGCGACCGGATGCTCGGCCGCTCGCTCGAGCTCGGCCGACTCGCGCTCGGCCGGGGCGACGAAGAGGGGCGCGTCTTCGTGGACGGCGCCGCGAAGCTGCTCGACAAGCCGGAGTTCTCGGACGTCGAGAGCCTGAAGCGGATCTTCCGGGCGTTCGACGAGAAAGCGCGGCTGCTCGACCTCGTCACCCGATACCTCGACGCGAAGGAAACGTGCGTCGTTCTCGGTTCGGAGGCGAGCCTGACTTCCGACTCCCGGCTGTCGGCCGTCTTGACCTCCTTCGGAGCGGGAGAGACACTGACGGGAATGCTCGGAGTCATCGGACCCGCGCGCCGGGAGTACCCGCGCGTGATCCCGGTCGTGGAGCTCCTCGGACGCGCGTTGACCGAGAGGCTCGAGAGCCGCGAGTCCCGCGCGCGGCAGAGCCAGCATGACTGACCGCCCCGGGCCGGACGAGGGCGACCGGATGGACGACGATCGGATCCTCGTCGAGGACACCGGTGAGTCGCTCGACGCCGCGCTCGCCGAAGAGGAAAGGTCGGCGATCGCGGCCGCCGAAGAGAAGCTGAAGTCCCTCGAGCGGGACCTCGAAACCCTGAAGGACCGGCACCTGCGGTCGCTCGCGGAGTTCGAGAACCTGCGCAAGAGGAGCGAGAGGGAAAAGAGCGATGCGCGCCGGGTCGCTCTCGCGGATCTCGCGCGGGAGTTTCTCCCCGTCGTCGACAGCTTCGAGAGCGCGCTCGCGCACGCCACGTCCGACGATCTCGCGGGCGACTTCGGGCAGGGAGTCCTCCTGATCCACCGGCAGCTCTCCGATCTCTGGCGCAAGCACGGCCTTCGGGAGGTCGAGACGGCCGGGGGGTTCGACCCGAACCGTCACGAGGCGGTCGCCACGGAGGAATCCACCGAGCCGCCCAACAGCGTTCTCGAAGTCCTGCGAAAAGGCTACACGCTCGACGACCGGCTGATCCGGCCCGCGCTCGTCAAGGTCGCGATGCGGCCGGGCGAGGGATCCGCGACGGGCGGCCGGAAGCGCGAAGGCTGATCGTTGGGGAAGATCCTCGGGATCGATCTCGGGACGACGAACTGCTGCGTCGCGGTCGTCGAGGGCGCGGCGCCGCAGGTGCTCGCCAACCGGGAGGGTAGCCGCACGACGCCGTCGATCGTCGCGTTCACGGAGGACGGCGAAAGGCTCGTCGGGCAGATCGCGAAGCGCCAGGCGATCACGAATCCGCTCGCGACGGTCTTCGCGGTCAAGCGGCTCGTCGGCCGGAAGTTCGACTCGCCCGAGACCGCGCACGCCCGTGAGGTCCTCCCCTACGCGATCTCGCGGGCCGCCAACGGAGACGTCAAGATCCAGGCCCGGGGCCGCGAGTACAGCCCGGAGGAGATCTCCGCGCTCATTCTCCGGGAGATCAAAGAGTTCTCGGAGGAAGTCCTCGGCGAGGAGATCACGGAGGCGATCGTCACGGTGCCGGCGTACTTCGACGACGCGCAGCGGCAGGCGACCCGCGACGCCGGACGCATCGCGGGCCTCGACGTTCTCCGGATCATCAACGAGCCGACGGCCGCGGCACTCGCATACGGTCTCGATCGGAAGGGCAGCGAGGTCGTCGCGGTGTACGACCTGGGCGGCGGCACTTTCGACATCTCGATCCTCGAGCTCGGAGACGGGATCTACGAGGTCAAGGCTACGGCGGGCGACACGTACCTCGGGGGCGAGGATTTCGACAAGAAGATCATGGACTGGCTCCTCGACGATTTTCAGAAGTCGGCCGGCATCGATCTGAAACAGGACCGCATGGCGCTCCAGCGGCTCAAGGAAGCGGCGGAGAAGGCCAAGTGTGAGCTCTCGAGCGTGATGGAGACGACGATCACGCTGCCGTTCATCTCGGCGGACGCCACGGGCCCCAAGCACATCAACCGCACGCTCACGCGGGAGAAGTTCGAGCAGCTCGTCGCGGACTTGATCGACCGCACCGCGGCCCCCTGCCTCGATGCGCTCGCGTCCGCGAAGCTCCAGCCTTCGGACGTCGACCAGGTCATCCTCGTCGGCGGACAAACCCGCACGCCGAAGGTCGGACGCATGGTCGCCGAGCTCTTCGGAAGGGAGCCGTCCCGGGAAATCAACCCCGACGAGGTCGTCGCGGTCGGAGCCGCGATCCAGGGAGGGGTGCTCAAGGGCGAGATCAAAGAGGTGGTGCTCCTCGACGTCACCCCGCTTTCGCTCGGAATCGAAACGCACGGCGGTATGTTCGAGAAGCTCATCGAACGCAACTCCACCATTCCGACCAAGAACACGAAGGTGTTCACCACGGTGGCCGACAACCAGTCCGTCGTCGAGATCCACGTGCTCCAGGGGGAGCGCGAGCTCGCGAAGGAGAACAAGTCGCTGGGCCGGTTCGAGCTCGTCGGCATCCCGACCGCCCCGCGGGGCGTGCCTCAGATCGAGGTGACGTTCGCGCTCGACTCGAACGGCATCGTCCACGTCTCGGCGCGCGACCTCGCGACCGGTAAGGCGCAGGGGATGCAGATCAACCCGGCCGGCGGCCTGTCGCAGTCCGAGATCGATCGAATCATCCGGGAGGCCGCGGCCTTCGCGACCGCCGACAGCGAACGGCGGGAGCTCGCGCAGATGCGGATCCGCCTCGAGGGGATGCTCTCCTCCAACGAGCGCGTCCTCGCAGAGTTCGCCCAGGTTCTCTCCCCCGACGAGAGGGAGCGCATCGAGGAGACCCTGCGGCGCGCGCGAGAGGTCGCGGAGAGCGAATCCCGCGACGAGCTGAACGAGGCGCTGTTCGACATGCAGGGAGTCTCCAAGGTGTTGACGCGGGTCATGCTCCAGCGGGCGGCCTCCGACGGCGCCGCAGCGTCGCGCCCCACGTAGAACGCCCATGGCCGCCCGCCGCGACTACTACGAGATTCTGGGCGTCGGACGGGACGCCGACGCCGCGGTGCTGAAGTCCGCCTACCGGAAGCTCGCGCTCCAGTACCACCCCGACCGGAACCCCGGGAACCCGGAGGCCGCCGAGAAGTTCAAGGAGGCGTCGGAGGCCTACGCGGTCCTCTCCGATTCCGAGAAGCGCGAGCGCTACGACCGGTTCGGCCACTCGGGCGTCGGCGGCGCCGGAGCGGGGGCGGGCGGGTTCTCCGGCTTCGATCCGTCCATCTTCGCCGAATTCTCGGACCTCTTCGGCGACCTCTTCGGTTTCGCGGGGGGCCGCGAGCGGCAGATGGGGGGAAGCGATCTCGTCTACCGCATGGAGATCACGCTGAAGGACGCGGCGTTCGGCGTCGAGGCTCCGGTCGTCGTCTCGCGGCTGCAGAAGTGCGAGCCGTGCAAAGGGACGGGCGCGGAACCGGGCTCGCGGCCCGTCACCTGCACCGCCTGTCGCGGCCGCGGCCGCCAGCGAATCTCGCAGGGCTTTCTCATGATCACGCGGCCGTGCCCCGTCTGCGGCGGAGACGGAAAAATCATCGAGAAGCCGTGCCGCGAGTGCCACGGCGAGGGACGGACGCGCGGCCAGAGGAAGCTCGAGATCCGGATCCCCGCGGGCGTGGAGACGGGCTCGCGCCTCCGCCTGGCCGGCGAGGGGGACGCCGGGCCCGCGGGTGGACCTCCCGGTGACCTCTACGTCGTTCTCACGGTTCGAACCGAGGAGCCGTTCGAACGCGAAGGCGACGACCTCGTCGTGCGCCTCGACCTCCCGTACCCGACCCTGGTGCTGGGCGGCGAGGTTTCCGTGCCGACGCTCGAAGGGGAGCCGGCGAAGGTCACGATCCCCCGGGCGACGCAGGTCGGAAGCGAGATCCGGCTCCGCGGACGCGGCGTCGGGCGTCTCGGCCGGGGAGGCCGCGGTGACCTCGTCGTGCGCGCCGGAGTGTCGGTGCCCGAGAAGCCGTCGAAGAGGGAGCGCGATCTCCTTCGCGAGTATGCCGCGGAGGTCGGCGCTCCGATCGGCGAGAAGAGCGTCCTCGACAAGGCGAAGAAGATCTTCTCGTAGACCCGGCTTGACTCGTCCGAGGTACTCACGTCTGACCGTCCCGCGCCGGGCGAAGGACGACGTCGTGATCGGCCGACTCTCCCTCTTCGCTCCCCTGGGGTTCCTCGAGCGCGGCTCCGACCTCGTCGCGTACTTCCGGGACGCGGCGTCGGCGCGCACCGCAGGCCGCGAGCTCGAGTCGTTCCGCGTCAAACACGAGCTCGTCACCGACATTCCGGAAGAGGACCCGCTCGAGGCCTATCGGGCGGCCTCGCGACCGTTCAACGTCGGGCGCCGCCTCTGGATCGATCCCGGCGCACCGACGGACGCCTCGCCCCCCGCCGGCCGGGTCGCTCTCCGCGTTCCGGCGTCCCGCGCCTTCGGGACGGGCGGCCACGAGTCGACGCGCCTCGCCCTCGCCGCGCTCGAGGAGGAGCGGCTCGAAGGAATCACGCTTCTCGACGTCGGCACGGGATCCGGCGTGCTGGCCCTCGCGGCCGTCGCGCTCGGAGCCCTCCGCGCGATCGGCTTCGACACCGATCCGCAGGCCGTCTTCGTCGCGCGGGAGAATCTGGCCTTGCATCCCTTCGGGGATCGGGTCGCGCTCGCGGCGTGCGGCCCCGCCGCCCTCACGGGCAGCTTTCCCCTCGTGATCGCAAACCTCCTCCCGGAAGAACTGCTGCCGCTGAGAGGGAGCCTGTGGGCGCGCGTCGCTCCGAGGGGCCGGCTCATCGTGTCGGGGATTCCCGCCGACCGTGAGAGCGACGTCGTCCCCCGGCTGCGCGGACCCCACTCTGCGCTCGCCGGCTGCCGCCGGGACAATGGCTGGACGTGCGTGACGCTCGAACGCGCCTGATCGTCCGCGAGCTGCCGCGGGCGGGGGAGACAGTGTCCCTGCCGGCCGCGGAGGCGGCCCACGCGCGCGCCCGCCGGCTCGCCGCCGGCGACTCCGTGCTCCTGATCGACGGCAGCGGGCGCTCGGCCGCCGCCGACGTCCTGCGGGCGACGCGCGCCGCGACGGTCGTGCGGGTCTCCGCGATCCTCGATCCGCCGGCAGCCTCGCCGGCGACCTCGCTCTACGTCGCGGGCCTGCGCGCGGAGCGGCTGGCTTGGGTCGTCGAGAAGGCGACGGAGCTCGGCGCGGCGCGCGTCGTTCTCATCGAGAGCGCGCGGACGCAGTCGTTTCGCGCCGCGGCCACGCTCCTGCCGCGACTCGAAAGAGTCGCCCGGGCAGCGGCTAAGCAGAGCGGACGGGCGGACTGGCCCGCGGTCGGCGGCCCGACGGCGCTCGAGCGCGTCCTCGCGGACGAAACGTCGCCGACGAGGTTGTTCCTGGATTTCGACGGCGAGCCGTTTCCGGGACACACGCCCGCCCTCGCCTCGGCGCTCGCCGTCGGACCCGAAGGCGGGTGGACCGACGCGGAGCGCGCGGGCGCGGCCGCGCGAGGTTGGACGCCGGTCACTCTTCCGGTCGGGACTCTCCGCGCGGAAACCGCGGCGATCGCGGGTCTCGTTCTGCTCCGCGCGGCGATGGATCGGAAAACGGGTTAGACTGCAGCGACCCGCCACGACCCCCGATCGGAGGACGCCGCATGTCGTACGAGGAAGTTCAGAAGGTCTGGATGAACGGCCGGCTCGTGGACTTCGCCGACGCGAAGATCCACGCATTCAGCCACGTCTTCCATTACGGCTCCGCGATGTTCGAGGGGATCCGCGTATACAAGACGCGAAACGGCTCGGCGGCGTTCCGCCTGGACGACCACATCGAGAGGCTCTACCACTCGTGCAAGGTGTACCGGATGGAGATCCCGTACACGCCCGCGGGTTTCAAGGAGGCGGTCTTCGAGACGATCCGCGCGAACGGTTTCGACGCCTGCTACATCCGGCCCGTCATCTACCGCGGCCTGGGAGCGCTCGGAGTCAATCCGTTCAAGAGCCCCGTGGAGGTCCTGATCGGCGTCTGGAAGTGGGGGCAGTACCTCGGTGAGGAGGCCGTGACGAAGGGCGTCGACGTGTGCGTCTCGTCCTGGAACCGGATGGCGCCGAACACCTTCCCCGCGATGGCGAAAGCCACCGGGAACTACCTGAACTCGATGCTCATCAAGATGGAGGCGATCACCAACGGCTATACCGAAGGGATCGCGCTCGACAGCGCGGGGCGGCTCTCCGAGGGGAGCGGAGAGAACCTCTTCCTCGTCTACCAGGGCCGCCTCCTGACGCCGCCGCTCGCCGGGACCATCCTTCCCGGCATCACGCGCGACACGGTCATCACGCTCGCCAAGGACGCCGGCTACATCGTCGTCGAGACGCAGATCGCGCGCGAGATGCTCTACATCGCCGACGAGGCGTTCTTCACCGGCACGGCCGCGGAGATCACGCCGGTCCGGTCGGTCGACCGGATCCCGGTGGGTACGGGGCAGCGGGGGCCCGTCACCGAACGCCTCCAGAAGGACTTCTTCTCGCTCCTGGAAGGAGAGGCCGAGGACCGGTACGGGTGGCTGACGCCGATCCCGGTGGAGGCGCGGGTCTAGAACCCGTTTCCGGCTTCCAATCCCCGGTATTCCGGCGTACCCTAAAAGTCTGGAGACAAATCCGTGCTGATCAACGATCTGCTGAAAATCGCGGTCGACCGCAACGCGTCCGACCTCCACCTGAAAGTCGGGGGCCATCCCGTCATCCGGGTCGACGGGACGCTCATCCCCCTGGCCGAGCTGCGGCCCCTCATGCAGGAAGAGACCGTCGCGATGGCGTTTTCGATCATGTCGGCCCGTCAGAAGGAGAAGTTCAAGAACAACTTCGAGATCGACATCGCCTACTCGGTGCCGAACCTCGGGCGCTTCCGGTGCAACATCTTTCAGCAGCGGGGCACGGTAGGACTCGTCCTGCGCGTCATCCCCCAGACGATCCGGACCATCCGGGAGCTCCTCCTCCCTCCCGTGATCGAGAAGATCTGCCAGGAGCAGCGCGGCCTCGTCCTGTGCACGGGAACGACCGGCTCGGGCAAGTCGACGACGCTCGCGGCGATGATCGACCTCATCAACCTTCAGCGCAACGAGCACATCATGACGATCGAAGACCCGATCGAGTTCCTCCACCGGGACAAGAAGTCGATCATCAACCAGCGCGAGGTGGACGTCGATACGAAGGGCTTCTCGGTCGCGCTGCGGAGCGCGTTGCGCCAGGACCCCGACGTCATCCTCGTCGGTGAGATGCGGGATTACGAGACGATCGAGACCGCGCTCGTGGCCGCGGAGACGGGCCACCTCGTGCTCTCGACGCTGCACACTCTCGACGCGACCGAAACCGTCAACCGCATCATCTCGGTCGTGCCGCCACACCAGCAGAAGCAGATCCGTCTTCAGCTCGGCGCCGTCATCCGCGCGATCATCTCGATGCGCCTCATGCCGCGCGCCGACGGGCTCGGCCGCGTTCCCGCGGTCGAGATCCTCGTGCGCACGGGCTACGTCCGCGAGTGCATCGAGAACAAGGAGAAGACGAGCCTCCTGAGAGACGCCATCCAGGCAGGAACGTCTCAGTACGGGATGCAGACGTTCGACCAGTCCCTCTACGGTCTCTACCGGGCGGGGTTGATCACGCTCGAGGAGGCGCTCCGGCGCGCGTCGAACCCCAACGAGTTCAAGCTCAAGATCCAGGGGATCCAGTCGACGTCGGACATCGCGCAGGAAGCCATGGACTCCGTCCTGGAGATGCCGTCGACCGACTTCACCCCCGTCGAGGAGGAGTCGCCGTTCGACTTCTCCAACCAGCCGCCGGCGCGCTGACGCCTCGAAGAGCGGGAGGGGCGATCCACCGGAAGCCACCGCCCGACGGCTCCTCCGTCGGCGCGGCGCGCGAGCGCGCTCTGCGGCTCCTGGCGATCCGGCCCCGCGGCCGCGCGGAGCTCGCCCGCGCGCTCGCGGACCGCGGCTTCGATCCTTCCGCCGTCGCGCGCGCCCTCTCGCGGCTCGAAGGTGAGGGATGGCTCGACGAGCTCGGTGCGGCGCGCTCGACGGTGCGGCTGCGCGGGGAGCGTTACGGCGCCCGTCGGATCGAGCGCGAGCTCGCCTCGCGCGGCTTCGCACGGGAGACGATCGAAGCGGCGCTCTCGGAGCGGGACCCCGATGCCGAGGAAAAAAGCCTGCGGCACGCTCTCGAAAGAGTCTGGAAACGACATGCCGGCCTCCCGGCGCGGGATCGGCGGCGCCGCGCGCTCGACTCGCTCGCGCGCCGGGGCTTCGCGGTGGAGAAGGTTTCTGAGATGATCGAAGGCTTGAGCCATGGCGAACGAAATGAGATCCACCGAGGTCCGCGAACGGTTTCTTGACTACTTCGAGGAGCGCGGCCACCGCCGCGTGCCCTCGTCCTCGCTCATCCCCGCGGAAGATCCCACCCTCCTCTTCACCAACGCGGGGATGGTGCAGTTCAAGGACGTCTTCACCGGCCGGGAGACGCGCGACTACGCCCGCGCGACCAGCGCGCAGAAGTGCGTTCGCGCCGGGGGAAAGCACAACGACCTCGACAACGTGGGCTACACGGCCCGCCACCACACGTTCTTCGAGATGCTCGGGAACTTCTCCTTCGGCGACTACTTCAAGGAAGACGCGATCCGCTACGCCTGGGAGCTCCTGACGGATCCCGAAAAGGGATACGGCCTCGACCCGCAGCGTCTCTGGGCGACCGTCTACCTCTCCGACGACGACGCGGCGGCGCTCTGGGAGCGGTACCTCCCGAAGGAGCGGGTCCTGCGCTTCGGCGAGGTCGAGAACTTCTGGGCCATGGGCGACACCGGTCCCTGCGGACCGTGCTCGGAGGTTCACTACTACCGGTGGGCGGACCTGTCGAAGAACGCCGCGGAGCTCGTCAACGGCGAGGGGGACGACACCGTCGAGATCTGGAACCTCGTTTTCATGCAGTACGAGCGCGACGCGTCCGGCAAGCTCGAGCCCCTGCCCCGGCCCTCCGTGGACACGGGCGCGGGCCTCGAGCGCTTGACGTGCGTTCTGCAGGGCGTTCCCAGCAACTACGACACCGATCTCTTCACCGGATCGATCCGGACGCTCGAGGAAGTCTCGGGGCGCTCCTACCGGGGCGGCATGGCCGTCGAGGACGCGCCGTTCCGCGTGGTCGCGGACCACGCCCGCGCCGTGACGATGCTCATGGCGGATGGCGTCATGCCCTCCAACGACGGGCGCGGCTACGTCCTGAAACGGATCATCCGTCGCGCCATGCGCTACGCGCGCCAGCTCGGGATCGACCGCCCCGTGCTCCACACGCTCGTTCCGGCGGTCGTCGCGTCCTTTACCGGAGTCCACTTCTCTCCGGCGGAGGCGGCCCTCGCGGTCGAGCGCGTTTCGGCACCGCTCCGCGCCGAGGAGGAGCGGTTCGCGCGGACTCTGTCCGCCGGCGAGTCGCTCGTCGCCGAGGAGATCGAGCGGCTCCGGCGCGCGGGCGAGCGTACGCTCCCGGGGGACGTCCTCTTCCGGCTCTACGACACCCACGGGATTCCCGTGGACGTGATCGAGGAGATCGCGCGCGACGAGGGGCTCCAGGTGGACCGCGCCGCCTTCGAGTCGGCGATGGAGGCGCAGCGCGCGCGCTCCCGCGCCACGGCGAAGTTCGAGGCTGCGGACGTCTCGGTCTACGGCTCGCTCATCCTTCCCGAAGGGCACTCGCAGTTCCGCGGCTATCCGGAGCAGGACTTCGTGCACCTCGAAGGCGCCCGGGTCGTCGGGCTGGTCGGCGCCGCCGGCGCGCTGTCCCGCGTCGGGCCCGGCGAAACGGCGGAAGCGGTCGCCGACCGGACGGTCTTCTATCCGGAGGGGGGCGGGCAAGTCGCCGATACCGGAACG
Organism: Thermoanaerobaculia bacterium; assembly: GCA_035457525.1. GTDB lineage: Bacteria > Acidobacteriota > Thermoanaerobaculia > UBA5066 > Gp7-AA6 > Gp7-AA6. Next base: position 34,644 of record DATIBN010000162.1, read on the forward strand.
TGGACCTGGCCCGGGGGAGAGGCGGAGGTCCTCGACGCCGTCAAGCCCGTTCCGAACCTGATCGCGCACCGCGTCCGCGTCGTCCGGGGGGAGCTCACCGTTGGCGCGACCGTCACGATGGACGTGCCGGAGTGGGTGCGTCGCCGGACGCAGGCGAACCACACGGGCACTCACCTCCTGCACGCGGCGCTGCGGAAAGTCCTCGGCGCCGGCGCGCGGCAGATGGGATCCCTCGTCGCGCCCGACCGGCTCAGGTTCGACTACGCGTCGCCCTCGCCGCCGACGCCCGCGCAGATCGCCGAGATCGAGCGGCTCGTCAACGAGGAGGTCCTTCGTGACCGGGAGGTGACGAAGTCGATCCTCCCGATGGAAGAGGCGAAGCGCCGCGGGGCGGACATGTTCTTCTGGGACAAGTACTCGGATCGGGTCCGCGTCGTCGAGGTCCCCGGTTTCTCGACCGAGCTCTGCGGGGGATGCCACGTCCCGCGGACCGGCGAGATCGGCGCGTTCAAGATCGTCTCGGACAAGTCGCTCGCGGCCGGGGTGCGGCGCATCGAGGCGGTCACGTCGCTCGGCGCGGTCGAGCTCCTGCGCCACGACGAGGAAACGCTCAACCGTCTGGCGTCCGCGGCGCAGGCGCCACGCGAAGCGATCCTGGAGCGATGGGACGAGCGCGAGGCTCGGCTGAAGGTCCTCGAGCGGGAGGTCGCGTCGCTCCGGATGAAGCTCGCTTCGGGCGAATCGGGAGCGGAGGGGGAGACCGAGGAGGTCGAGGGAATTCGCGTCGTGACGCGGCTCGCGCCGGGCCTCTCGATCCCGGAGCTGCGCAACCTCTCCGACACGCTCCGGTCCCGGATCAAGAGTGGCGTCGTCGCGGTCGGAACCTCGCACGAGGGGAAGACGTCCGTTGTGATCGCCGTCACCCCCGATCTCGCGGGACGGGTCTCCGCCTCGCGGATCGCGCAGCGCGTGGGGCAGGCCCTCGGCGGGTCGGGTGGGGGAAAGGCGGATCTGGCCCAGGCCGGCGGCAAGCAGGAAGGCCTTCTCGAGGCAGGGCTTCGGGCCGCGAAGGACGCCCTCCGGGAGGCCGTCACGTCCCGCCGGGAGTCCGTCGCCGGGAGCGTCTAGCGGCGAGCGGCCCCAAAAAAAACGACCTCGCGGGACTATAATGAGGCACTCGTTCGTTCGAGAACTCGACCCATAAAACGATGCGCTGGAAGACTCTCGTGGCCCTGGGGATCCTGTCCCTCCTCGCCGCCCCCGGTTCGGCGAAGGTGCGGATCGTCGTGCAGAACGGCAAGAAGGTCATATTCAACGACGGCGTGGGGGAGAAGCGCCCGGCCGGTGCGCGCCGGACGAACGATCAGTGGCTGGCGTCGCGGATCTCTCGCCCCTCCGCGTACGACAACCTCATCACCAACGCGGCGGAAAACCACTCGCTCGACCCGCGCCTGGTCAAGTCGGTCATGCTCGTCGAGTCGGGATTCAACGCGTCGGCCGTCTCGAACAAAGGAGCCCGCGGCCTCATGCAGCTGATGCCGGCGACCGCGGAGCGTCACGGCGTGAAGAACGTCCACGACCCCGCGCAGAACATCGCCGGCGGGACGAAATACCTGTCGCACCTGCTCGAGCTCTTCGACGGGAACCTCGAGAAGTCGCTGGCGGCCTACAACGCGGGGGAGGGCGCGGTCGCCCGCTACGGAGGGATCCCGCCGTACGACGAGACGCGCGACTACGTGCGCAAGGCGCTGACCGCCTACTACGGCGCGCCGTACAAGGGCGGAGCCGCAGGCTCGCTCGGCGGAGGCTTCGGCAAGCCGGTCCGCATCGAGCGCGACGCGAAGAACCGGCCGGTCCTCACGACGGCGCGCCCGACGCGCCCGCTTCTCCGCAGTACCAGCTAGGCAAACTCCTTCGCGAAGGACCGCAGCCGGCTCTCGGCCGCGGCCAGGACCCGGTCCACCGTCTCCTGCTCCCCGTGCTCGCAGTACAGCCGCACCATGGGCTCGGTCCCCGACAGCCGGTGGAGCAGCCATCCGTCGTCGCCGAAGTGATACTTGACGCCGTCCTTCGCGGCGACCCCCGTTACGCGCACCCCACCGATCTCCCCGGGAGGGTCGCTCTCGACCTGCACGAGATAGGAAGAGATCACGGGCACCGGCAGGTACACGTCCCGCCGCCCGTACGCGAATGACCCGAACTCGGAGTCGAGCTCCGCGAGCGCTTGGTCGAGGTCCCGCCCGGTCCGGGCGAGGCTCTCGAGCAGGAGGAGGGCGTTCAAGACGCCGTCGCGTTCGGGCAGGTGAAACCCGAACGCGTAGCCCCCGCTCTCTTCTCCTCCCGCGACGGCTTCCCCCCGGTTCATCCGCTCCGCGACGTACTTGAATCCGATCGGGGTCTCGAGAAGGGGAGCCCCGAGCTTCGCAGCGACGCGATCGATCAGGAGGGAGGTCGAGAACGTCTTCGCGATGCCGCCGGAGAGCCCGCGCCGGCGAAAGCCGTGAAGGAGGAGGAGGGCGAGTACCCGGTGCGGGGAGACGAAGGCGCCGCGGCGGTCGAGCACGCCCAGCCGATCGGCGTCCCCGTCGTGGGCGACGGCGAGGTCGAGGCTCCGCGCGACGACCTCGCGCGCGGATGCCTCCAGGTTTGCTGCGATCGGCTCGGGGTGGACGCCGCCAAAGAGCACGTCCCGCTCCGCCCGGAACGGGAGGACGCGCGTGCGCCCCTTCCCGGCGACGTCCGCGACGAGGGTCCCGGCCGCCCCGTGCATCGAATCGGCCAGAACCGAGAGCCCGGCGGCGTGGAGCGCCGGAAGGTCGAGGAGAGACCCCAGGCCGTCCCGGTACGGGCCGAGGAGGTCAACGGTCTCGATCCGGCCCGGCCGGGCCGCGTCGGGCAGGGGAAGGCCCGCGTTCGCCGCGATCTCGCCGTAAAGCTCGGGCGGTGCGCTCCCGCCGAAGTGCGCCTTGACTTTGAATCCGTTGTACGGCGCGGGGTTGTGGCTCGCGGTGATCGCGACGCCTCCGGCGAGACCGAGCCGCCGGACGTGGAACGACACGGCCGGAGTGGGGATCGGCCGATCCGTGAGGAGGACGTCGATCCCGGCGCGCGCGAAGACCTCGGCGGCGGCGGCGGCAAACTCCGGCGAAAAAAACCGCGTGTCGTAACCGACGACGATCCGGCCGCGGTCGCCGGGCCCGCCGCCGGTCGAGTAGACCCTCGCGGTCGCGGCCGCCACCTGCCGCATGCGCTCGAACGTGCACTCCTCGGCGATGACGCCGCGCCACCCGTCGGTGCCGAACGGAATGCTCACGCCGGCTCCGGGCTCCATGGTGCGTGATTCAAAGTCACTGGATCGGGAGGTGTTAACTTACGCAGAGGTTTCTTCGCTTTCCGCCGAAGATACCGCACCGATTCGGAAGGACAGGAAGAGCGATTGAAGATCAACCTCCCCAACGCCCTCACCCTGCTTCGGATATTTCTCGTTCCGTTTCTCCTCGTCGTGCTGCTCACGAAGTTCGAGGGAAGAGAGACGGTCGGCCTCCTCATCCTTCTGTTCGCCACGGCTACCGACTTCTTCGACGGCTGGCTCGCGCGCCGGCGCGGCGAGATCACGACTCTCGGAACGCTGCTCGACCCGATCGCCGACAAGCTGCTGATCTCGGCGGCGTTCGTGTCGCTGGTCGAGCTCGGCCTCGCTCCCGCGTGGATGGTGGTCGTGATCCTGGGGCGCGAGTTCGCGGTCTCGGGACTCCGGGCGATCGCGTCGGGGCAGGGAATCGTGATCTCGGCCTCCGGCCTCGGCAAGGCGAAGATGTTCACGCAGGTCGTGGCGGCGTCTCTCCTCATCCTCGCCACGCGCCACGAGATCTTCCTCCTGCCCGGCAAGATCGCGCTCTGGGTCGTCGTCGCCATCGCTCTCATTTCGGGCAGCCAGTACTTCGCGCTGTTCCTGCGTCGCGTCACGTCCATCGCCGCCCCGCTGCCCCCGCCGGAGCCCTAGGGCCGTCTCCGGAGGAGGAACCTCCGGATCGGCCGTCCTTCCTCCCGGTACTTGATCTCGTAGTGCGTCGGGGGGGGCGCCGGCATCGAGTCCCAGCCCGCGTCCTCGAGATCCCGGACCGTCTGCAGGAGAACGGCGAGCTCCGCGGCATAGCCCGGGTGGTCGGTCGCGACCCGAAGCAGTCCGCCCGGCACGAGCCGCGAGGCGAGCACGTCGAGGAACACGGCGTCGAGCAGGCGGCGCTTCCTCTGTCGCTTCTTCGGCCACGGGTCGGGGAAGTAGACGTGGAATGCGTGGACGGACGCCGGCGCGACCGAGGTCGTCACGAACAGGCGCCCGTCGGCGCGGAGGACGCGGGCGTTGCCGAGGCCGGATCGCGCCAGCCGCTCCCGCGAGAAGCGGTAGTACGAGAGGGCGCGCTCGATTCCCAGGAAGTCGTGCGCCGGCTGGCGGCGCGCGGCCTCGATCAGAAAGCGAGCCTTCCCGGTTCCGAGCTCGATCTCGAGCGGGGCCTTGCGGCCAAAGAGCTTTGCCGGGACGAGAGGGCGTCCGAACCAGAGCTCCTCGTCCTCCGCCACGGGGAAGCGCAGGCGCGCCCCGCGCCCCTCCGCGTCCCGGGCCGTCAGCCGAGGCGCTCCGCGACGGCCTTCGCGAAGCCGGACGTGGTGGCCGTCCCTCCGAGGTCCGCCGTGCGGATTCCCGCCGCGAACGTCGCGAAGAGCGCTTTCTCGATCTGATCGGCGAGCGCGGCGAGGTCGAGGTGTCGCAGCATCAACACGGCGCTCATGAGAAGGGCCGCGGGATTCGCCTTGCCCGTTCCCGCGATGTCGGGTGCGGTGCCGTGGACCGCTTCGAAGACCGCCGCTTCCCGGCCGAGGTTCGCGCCCGGAACGACGCCGAGGCCGCCGACGAGACCCGCGGCGATGTCCGAGACGATGTCGCCGTACAGATTCTCGAGAAGCATGACGTCGAAGCCGTGCGGGTCCATCACGAGCCTCATGCACGCGGCATCGACGATGCGGTCGTCCGCCTCGACGTCCGGGTATTTCGCCGCGACCCGCCGGAAGCAGTCGAGGAAGAGGCCGTCCGACAGCTTCATGATGTTCGCCTTGTGGATCGCGGTCACTCGGCGTCGGCCGTGGCGGCGCGCGTACTCGAACGCGAACTCGGCGATCCGGGTGGAGGCCACCTCCGTGATGATCTTCAGGGACTCGACGACGCCCGGGACCACGATGTGCTCGAGCCCGCTGTAGAGGTCTTCGGTGTTCTCCCGGATCACCACGATGTCGACGTCTTCGTAACGCGCCGGCACCGCCGGAACGGTCTTGACCGGGCGGAGATTGGCGTAGAGATCGAGCGTCTTGCGCAGTCGGACGTTGACCGAAGCGAAGCCCTTGCCGATCGGCGTGCCGACGGGACCCTTGAGCGCAACGCCGCGGCGGCGAATGAGCTCGACGACTCCCGGGGGGAGGGGATCGCCTTCGGTCTCCTCGGCCCGCCGGCCGACGACCGCCTCTTCGAACTCGAGGGGGGCGCGCGCCGCTTCCAGCACCGACACGACGGCGTCCGCCACCTCCGGGCCGATCCCGTCGCCGCGGATCAGAACGACCCGCCTCTTCGTCCCGGTCATGCGGCGGGGGGCGGCGCCGGCGAAGACGGCGGCAGGATCATGCGGACCTGCCGGATTGCAGTGGGGGTCGCGTCCTCGACGACGAACTCGGCGCGACGCCCTTTCCAGCGCTCCCCTTTCCTCGGAATGCGCCCGAAGCGAAGCATGAGATGCCCGGCGATCGTCTCCGCTTCGTCCCGCGGGAACGAGAGGCCGAACTGCTCCTCGATGTCGTCGAGCCGGAAGCTCCCCTCGAGGAGGTAAGTCCGCTCGCCCGCCGCGACGAAGCCGGGAGTCTCCTCCTCGTCGTATTCGTCCTGGATGGGGCCCAGCAGCTCTTCGAGGACGTCCTCGATCGTGACGATTCCGGCGGTTCCGCCGTGCTCGTCCACGACGATCGCCATGTGCGTGCGGCGCCGGCGCATCTCGCGGAACAGGTCTTCGGCGTGCTTGAACTCCGGTACGAGAAACGGTGGATCGAGATAGCGCTCCAGCGAGAACTGACGCTCCTCGTCGTCGGTCAGGTCGAAGAGGTCCTTCGCGTTCAGGATTCCCACGATGTTGTCGAGCGACCCGCGGTAAACCGGCACGCGGGAGAACTTGTGCTCCTTCAGGACGAGCTTCACGTCTTCGAAGCTCGCGGTCTCGGGCATCGCCACCACCTTCGTCCGGGGAACCATGATGTCGCGGACGGTCTTGTCGCCGAACTCGAGGACCTTGTGCAGGAGCTTCCGCTCCTCGCCGTGGATGACCCCCTCTTCGGCGCCGAGGTTGAAGAGGCTCTTCATCTCTTCTTCGGTCAACGACGGGACCTTCTCCGGCACGCCGAACTTCCGGAGCATTCCGGTCGAGATCCGCACGAGCACGTTGACGATCGGGGAGAGCACCTTCGTCGTCCACGCCATCGGGCGGGCCACCGTGCGGGAGATGGCGACCGGGGAGGCCGCGGCGATCGCCTTGGGCGTCATTTCCGCGAAGACGAACAGGGCGAGCGTCGAAAAGACGATCGCCGCCGGGACGCCGTACGTCTCGCCGACCCAGGAGACGGCGAGCGCCGTCGCGAGCGACGAAGCGGCCGAAGTGAAGAGGTTCTGCCCGATCAGGATGGTCGCGAGGAGGCGCGACGTGTGCGCCTTCAGGTTCCGGAGGATCCCGGCGCGCGGGTCGCCCTGTTCCCGCAGCCGCTGGAGGTCGATGCGCGTCAGGGAAACGAGCGCGGTCTCGGCCCCCGCGAAGAACGCGGACAGACCGAGCGCGAGCGCGAGAAGGACGAGGTAGACGAGGTCTTTCGCAGTCATGGCGTCCTTTCGAGTGAGTGGTCGAGCCGGGCGACGGCCCAGCCGGCGGCGTCCGCGAGGCCACGGTCGCGCGTGCGGGTCGGGCGCGCCAGGGACGGCAGCGCGGAGCGATCCCCCGCGGCGCCGGCGGAGATGGCCGCATTCCTCTGGACGCCCCGCCGGCCGGCGCGATTCAGGGCCGTGGCGCCGAACCGCCGCCGCCACTCGCCGGGGCCCATCGAGAGCCACTCTGCGCGGGTCGGCAGACCCGCGTAACTTTCCCTCTCCCACCCGTGGGCGAGCCGAGGTCTTCTCGGCTCGTTCCATGGGCACACCTCCTGGCAGATGTCGCAGCCGAAGACGTTCTCGGCGATCGCCGGCTTCACGTCGTCGGGGATCGGACCGCGGTGCTCGATCGTCCAGTACGCCAGGCACCGATTCGCGTCGAGAATCCCCTCCGCGACGAAGGCGCCCGTCGGGCAGGACTCCAGGCACCGGGCGCACGACCCGCACATTTCGGCCACCGGCTCGTCCGGCGGAAGGTCGGCGTCCGTCACGATCTCGGCGAGCAGCAGCCAGGAGCCGAGCTCCCGGTCGATCAGGCAGCCGTTCTTCCCGATCCACCCCAGCCCGGCGGCCGCCGCGAACGAGCGCTCGGCGATGGGAGTCGAGTCCACGCACACGCGCCACCGGATGCCGTCGCCGATTCTCTCCGCCGCCGCGCGCGCCGCGCGGGTCGCGTGGTCCCGCAGCGTCCCGTGATAGTCGGGGCCGGCGGCGTAGCGCGCGATCCGCGAACCGTCGGCCGCGGCGAAGGGTGCGGTGCGGTGCGCAGCGGCGAGGCACACGACCGAGCGGGCTCCCGCCAGGAGGTTCTCGGGAGACGACCGGACGCCCGCGGTCCGCTCGAGATAGCGCATCCCGGCGTTCCGGCCGCTGGCGATCCAGTCGGAAAAGCGGGCGAAACCGGGCGGCTCCTGCGCCCGGGCGATGCCCACGCGCGAGAACCCCTCCCGCTCGGCCTCTTCCCGGAAGATCCGGGCGGCCGCGACGCGATCGGACCGCCCCGTCATGCAGCCGCGAATGCTATCAGCGGGAAGGCGTATTCTCGCGGCGGAGGAGACGGTGAGCGACGACCGGTTCTATCCCCGGGTGTTCGGGCTCGCGGTCGCCGCGCTGCTCGCGTGGGCGCTCTATGCGATCCTGCGGCCCTTCATCGCTCCGATCCTGTGGGCGATCCTCTTCGCATTCCTCCTGCACCCCGTCAACGCCCGGGTCCGCCGGCGCCTCCGGGGGAACAAGTCCCGAGGCGCGGCGGCGCTCATCATGACCGTGCTGGTGACGCTCGCGATCGTCCTGCCGGGGACGCTCATCGGGCTCGCGTTCGCGGGCCAGGCGGCGGACCTGATCGAGAAGCTCTCGAGCCTCGCGCAGCGCTACCGCATCGCGCGGCCGAGCGATGTCGTGCGCCTCCCGGTGATCGACCGGCTCGTGCACTGGCTCGCGGAAAAGACGCCCGTGACCGTGGACCAGGTCCAGGAGTGGATCGTCGGCGGCCTGCGCACCGTGCTCGAGTTCGCACTCTCCAACACGAAGTCCGTGTTCCTCGGAGCGCTCGGCGCGCTGATCGGCCTCCTGTTGATGCTCTTCGTCCTCTACTTTCTCTTCCGGGACGGCGAGGAAGTGGTCCACCGCGGCATGGCGCTCGTGCCCCTCGACGAGCGGCGCAAGCGCAGCCTCCAGTCGCACATCGGCGAGGTCACGCGCGCGGTCGTCTACGGCAACGTCATGACCGCAATCGTCCAGGGGGCGCTGATCGGAATCGCCTTCTGGATCTCCCCGCTCCCTTCTCCCGTCGTGTTCGGGGTCCTCGGGGCGATCTTCTCGCTCATCCCGGCGGTCGGGACCGGGGTCGTGATGATCCCGGGCACGTTCGCTCTCGCCGTGCAGGGGGAGTGGGGTTGGACGATCTTCATGCTGGTGTGGGGGGTCGGCGTCGTCGGCCTCGCCGACAACTTCTTGCGGCCGATCTTCATCTCGGGCCGCGCCCGGATCTCGACTCTGCCGGTCTTCATCGGCGCCCTGGGCGGCGTCGCCGCGTTCGGCCCGGTCGGGCTCTTTCTCGGGCCGATCGTCATCGCTCTCGTTCTCGCGTTCATTCGGTTCGCCGAGGAGGCCCGCGTGGGGAAACCCGCCAAAACGTGACGCTGGCCGCCACGGTCAACGGGAGTTTTCCTCGAGGTCGAAGGTCCCCTCCGTCGTGAACCGGATCGCTCCGGGTTGCGCGACGATCCAGACCCTCACGTTCGGCGGGAGCGGCACGATCCGGGTGGAGCGCGCCAGGAAGATGCCGCGCCGGGAGAGGGGACCCGCCCATCGCGCGACAACACGAGCCATGAAGCCGCCGCGGCCCCTCCACTTCAGGACCCGTTCCCCGCTCCGGAAACCCTCGAGGCCCTGCCACACGACCCCGAACGCCGGCGCCCGCGCGTCCACGAGCAGCGCTTCCATCTCCATGCGGGGATCGCCGGCGCGGCGGGCGCGACCGCCCGTCGAGACGTAGAGCGCCGTCGGCGTGCTCCACAGGTGACCGATCACCCGCGGCCGCGGGGGCTCGAACGCCCGGGCGAAGAGAGCGAGCGTCAGCGCGGGAAGGAGGCAGGCGGCCGCGGTTCCGGCGTGGAGCAGCCTTTCCGGCGCGCCGCGCTGTTTCGGGGAGAGCGCCAGAAAGAGGAGCGCCAGGGCCGCGACGAAGAACAGATAACCCGCGGATGCCGCCACGGTCGCGAGCGAGCCCTCGACCCGCGCCACGCCGCAGAAGTGGAAACCGACGACGGCGGCGAGAGCGACCGCGGCGGGCAGCACGAAGCGATACGAGGCCGCGGCTCGGAAGAACCCGTCGAACCGCCGCCTCCGGCGCTCGCGCTCGGCCGCGCCCCGGGGGAAGCGGACCGGGTGGCCGGCCGGGCACACCCGGAGGTCCGGATCCGCGACGAGACGCCGGCACCGGGGGCAGCGCACGACGAGCGCCGTCTCCCATCCGTACCGAAACGCGGTGAGCGAGAACGCGACGCGAGCGAGGAGGAGGACGATGACCGCCGCGAGAGCGAGCTGCGCCGTCGCCCGGAGGAAGCCGGCGACCGGAGCGATCCGGCCGCCGAACAGGCTCTCGATCGCTTCCGCGAGTCGCGGGAGCATCGCGGCGTTCTAAGGAGCTGTCGCGGCCATCCCTTCGATGACGATTTCGACCCGGCGGTTCTGCGCCTTCCCGGCCGTGGTGGCGTTCGTGCCGACCGGACGCGTCTCCCCGTACCCCTGCGCCTCGATGCGTTCGGGAGAGACCCCGCCGGCGATGAGCACGGACCGCACGGAGCCGGCGCGGAGCCGCGAGAGCTGCAGGTTGTATTCGGAGGAGCCGTCGGAGTCCGTGTGGCCCTCGACGAGAACCCGCTGGTTCGGGACGGTCGCCAGAGCCTTCGCGATCTCGGAGAGGCGAGTGCGCATGGCCGGTTTCACGTCGGACTTGTTCACGTCGAAGTAGATGTTGCCGGGAAGAGTGACGATCAGCCCGCGCGCTTCCTCACGCACCGACGCGAGCTGAGAGAGCGTCTTTCTCAGCTCCTCCTGGGTCTTCTGCTGTTCGGCCTGGAGCCGCGCGAGCTCCTCGGCGCGCGCCTCCTGCGCCTTGCGCTCTCCCTCGAGTTTCTGCCGCTCGGCCTCGGCCGCCCGGGCCGCTTCTTCCGCGGCCTTCCGGCTGGCCTCGAGCTCCGCGCGCGTTTTCTCGAGCTCCGCGGCGGCGCGATCCCGCTCCGCCTGCGAGCGAGCCGCGGCTTCCCTCTCGGCCGAGGCCCTCTCCGCCGCCAGCCGCGCCTCGAGGTCCGCCCGCGCCTGCTCGCGCTCGCGCGCTGCGGCCTCCTGGGCGGCGAGACGGTCCTCGGCCGCGCGACGCTCGGCGAGCGCCCGCGCTTCGGCCTCCGCAGCCCGCCTTTCCGCCTCGGTGCGCGCCCGCGCCTGCAGCGCCGCGATCTCCGCGTCGCGCACGGCGATCTCGCCCTGACGTTTCCGCTCGGCTTCGCGCCGAATCGCCTCGTCGGCGTTCCGGGCCTCCGCGTGGAACTGCGCCTGACGCGCCGTGGCTTCCGCCATGCGCGCCCAGTGGGTCGCAGCCGGGGCGTCCTTGCGGGCGTCCCAGGTGCTCTCGGCCATCCGGAGGTGGACGAGCGCGGCGTCGTACTCACGCGGGACGATCTGGTCGGCGCCCGCGTTCTTCGCGTCCTGAACGGCGAGCCGCGCCTCCGCGATCTCACGCGGCGGCGGACCGGAGGAGCAGGCAGCAGCGAGAAGAAGGAGCGAGATCGGGAGAAGGGTCAGGTTCTTGCGCATCGGATCACCTCCGTCAGGGAGTCGGGGCGGACCGGATCTGCCGGGTCCTCGCCTCGAGCTCGTCGGCCTGCTGCTTGAGCGCAGCGGCTTCGCTTCGCATCCTCTCGGTGTTCGCCTGAGCCTCCGCCGCCCGGGCGTACTCGCGGGCTTCCTCGAGGCGACGTATGGCGAGGGTTCCCTCTCCCCGGCCCGAGGCGAGTCGCCCCTCGTCCCAGGCCTTCCGCGCTTTGGCGAGCAGATCGGGGGCGCGCTCTCCCGCTCCGGCGGCTTCGGCGCGCCGGACCGCGTCTTCGGACTCGGCGAGCAGGGCGGGGGACGCGGGCGGCCCGCTCGAGGCGCACGCGGCCGCGAGCGATGCGACGAGAATCAGCAGAAGACCTTTTTTCATGTTGGACCCCCTCGTTCGGTCGACGGGACGGCGTCCCGAACACGGATCTCGACTCTATTGCATTTGCGCTGCCAGGGAGATCCGGCGCTTTGAGGATAATTGCGCAGCCAATGGCCACGGGAGACGAGCTCGCAGCCGCGCTCGCGCGGGAAATCCGCGCCGCGGTGGCGGAGGCGGCGCCCGCCGAGGCGTCCCCCCCCGCAGAGCCGGAGGAGCTCGCGGACATCCGGCTGCCGGTGCGTCGCGCCGAGCAGTACGTGACCCCGACCATCCCGGACGCGAGCCGGTTCGCAGGCGCGAAGTCGACGGTCCTGCGTCTCCTTCGCTTCCTGTGGCGGGGCCAGGCGTCGTTCAACGCGCTCATGCTGGAGGCCGCTCACGGCGTCGCGGCGGCGCTCGAGCGCAACCGCGCTGCGATCGACCGGGAGGCTCGGCGGTTCGAGGGGATGTCGGAGGATCTCGCCCGCTGGAAGACGGCGGCCGAGAAGGAGGCGCGCCGGCGCGATTCCGAACAGGACACGCGAATCGCCTATCTCGAGGCGCTCTCCTCGCGCTCGACATCCCCCTCATCCCCGAACGTCCCGAACGCCCCGACCCTGCCGGAGAGCGTGTATGCTCTCTTCGAGGAGCGGTTCCGGGGCTCGACCGTCGAGGTCGCCGAGAAGCAGAAGTTCTACCTCCCGTTTCTGTGGAACGTGCCGGGCCCCGTGCTCGACGCAGGCTGCGGTCGGGGGGAGTTCCTCCGACTGCTCAAGGAGCAGGGGATCGAGGCGCGGGGCGTCGACTCGAACAGCCTGGCGGTCGGGGCCTGCCGGGCCGCGGGGCTCGACGTGCGCGAGGGAGACGCGATCGACGCGCTCGCGGCCGCCCCGTCCGCGAGCCTCGGCGCGGTGGTCGCCTTCCAGGTGGTGGAGCACTGGCCGGCCGCGGCGACGTTTCGTTTCCTCGCGGAGGCGCGCCGCGCGATCGCGCCGGGCGGGGTGCTCGTGGTCGAGACCGTCAACACGGACTCGCTCTCCGCGATGAACGCGTTCTATCTCGATCCGACGCACGTCCGACCGGTGCCACCGGAGGCTCTTCGGTTCCTCTGCGACGCCGCGGGCTTCCGCGAGCTGCGCGTGGAATACCGATCACCGCTGCCCGCCTCCGAGCGGCTCGAGGAGCGGTCCGGGAACGACGCGAGGCTGAACGCGATCCTGTTCGGACCGCAGGACTACGCCGTCATCGGCTGGGTCCCGGCCGCCGAGTGAGGTCTCCCCGGGTCCTGGTCGCCGCGGTGCAGTCGCCGTTCTCGGGCGGAGGTGCGGAGCGGCACGTCCGCCGGCTCACGGAAGAGCTCCAGTTGCGAGGCGTGGAGGCGGATCTCGTGACCCTTCCCCTGATCGAGCGGGAACGCTTCGACCTCGTCCGCTCCGCGCTCGCCTGGCGTTCCCTGGACGTGAGCGAGATCGGGAACCGCGCCGTGGACGCGGTCATCGCGACGCGGTTTCCGAGCTACGCGATCCGGCACCCCAACAAGGTCGTCTGGGTCATCCACCAGTACCGGCAGGCGTACGACCAGTTCGGGACGCCGTGGAGCGACTTCACGTCGTCGGCCGAGGACCGCCGGACGCGGGAGACGATCGCCACGATCGACCGGCTGGGCCTGACCGAGGCGCGGCGGGTCTTCGCGAACTCGAGGACCGTCGCCGCCCGCCTGGCCAAGCACAACGGAATCGAGAGCGAGCCGCTCTACCACCCGCCGCCGCTCGTCGGCCGTTACCGCACGGGACCCTTCGGGAACTACGCGTTGACCGTCGGGCGCCTGGACGGCTGGAAGCGTCCGGACCTGCCGCTCCGCGCGCTCGCCCACGCCTCCGCCGCGAGTCTCGTGGTAGTCGGTCGCGGCCCGGAGGAGGAGAGGCTGAAGCGCCTCGCCCGGGATCTCGACGTCGAGTCTCGGGTGAGGTGGATTCGCGAAGCCTCCGACGAGGAGCTTCTGGACCTCTACGCCGGAGCGCGGCTCGTCGTGGTCGCGCCGCAGGGGGAAGACCTGGGGTACGTGCCGCTCGAGGCGTTCCTGTCGGGGAAGCCGGTGCTGACGACCGACGACGCCGGCGGGCCGCTCGAGTTCGTGATCGACGGAGAGACGGGTTTCGTCGTGCCTCCCCGGCCCGAGGCGCTCGGCGCCGCGCTGTCGAAGGCCTGGGACCGGGAGGAGGCGCTCGTTGCACTCGGCCGGCGGGGGTTCGAGCGCGCGTCGCGACTGTCCTGGGACGAGACGATCGGCCGCCTCCTCAAGGCGGCGGGGCTCTCCCTGCCGTGACGGACCCGGATCCCGCGGATCTCCTGCGGCTCGCGCGCGAGTCCGGCCGACTCCTCGGAGAGCTCGGGGTCCGCGCCGGCGACGACCGCTGGATTCGCGAGCACGCCGAAACGATCGCGAGCCTGACGCGGCGCTCGCGCGGCCCGGGCTTCCTCGCCTACCTGCGCCGCCTCGCCCGGAAGGCCGCGCGGAAGGCGAGATAGCCGACCAGGATCCCGTCCTCGAAATTGAAGTCCGGATTCCCGGCGAGTCGCGGGTGGTCGTGCGGCTGGAGCAGGTCGTCGGAGGAGAGCTCCGGGGCGAGACGCCGCCCGAGCGCGAGAACCCTCTCGCGCTGAGCCGCGATCATCTCCTCGAGAAGCGCTTCGATCGCGTCGCTTCCGTCGTTGGTTTCCATCAGTTGTCGGCGCGGGGCGGGGCGGCCGGAGTGGGTGGCTCGCTCCGGTGCGCCGCGTCCCTCTCGCGGTTCAAGCGCTCGGTCCAGGTGCGCACGCGGTTGCGCCCGCCCGCCTTCGCGGCGTAGAGCGCCTGATCGGCGCGCACGAGAAGCTCGTGCGGGCCGATCTCCGACAGGGACGCGGCATCGGCCACGCCCGCCGAGACGGTGACCCAGAAATCCCGTCCCTCGATCTCGAACCGGGTACGCTCGAGGGTGCGTCGGATGCGGTCGGCGACCGTCCGGGCGGACGCTGCGGACGTGTTCGTCAGGAGCGTGGCGAACTCCTCTCCGCCGAACCGGCAGGCGAGGTCGCTCGCCCGCACGGCGTCCTTCATGATCGAGCCGAACTTGCGGATGACGATGTCACCGGCGGCGTGACCGAGCGTGTCGTTGATCGTCTTGAACCGGTCGAGGTCGAAGCACGCCACGGTGAGGGGCGTCTCGTAGCGGTCCCGCCGCGCCCACTCCTCCGCCAGGCGAGCCTCGAAGTAGCGGCGCGAGGCGAGGCCCGAGAGCTCGTCGGTGACGGCCACCCGCCAGTTGCGCGACGCGTGGAGCGAGGCGGTGAGGGGGCCCAGCAGGGCGCGGATCTCGGCCTTCGCCTCCTCGTCGATCGGCTCGGAGCTTCCGAGGTCGAGGTGGGCGAGCAGACGATCGCCGGAGTAGAGGGGGAGCCTCAGGCGGCGCGGCCGTCCCCCGTGCAGGAGGTCTTTCGGGGCGAAGGAGCGTTCGGTTTCCGTGACTGACAGGTCTCTCAGCCGGCGCGCGTCCACTTTCTTGCCGGCGAACGGATTGTTCGGATCGAGCGCGGGCGCGAGCTCGCCGTTCTCTCCGGGCTGGAGGGACCATGCCTCCTCGACCTCGCCTTCCGGATCGATTCGATAGAGATCGAAGCGGGTCACCGGCACGATCTCGCACGCCGCGACGTAGGCGTGTTTCAGGATGGCGGCCGGTTCGGGCGACTCGCCGAGGAAGTGGCCACCGCGCTCCCTCGCTGCGAGCCGCTCGGCGAGGATGCGTTCCCGCGCTCGAGCCCGCCACAGGAGGAACCCGGACGCGATCGCCACGAACGCGAGGAGAACCTCTCCCCAGAACGGCAGCACCGCTTCCAGTGTAGCCGGTGTTCCGGTGAGCCGCAGCCTTGCGCCACCGCCATGGGATGGTGCGTTGCGGCCGTTTGCTCCCTTTGGCGCCGTCGAGCCGCGCGCAAAAAAGAAGCCCCCGAAACGGGGGCCTCGCGATTGACCGGAAGCGAAGAGTTACGGAGTAACCGTCATCGTGGTCGTCGTGGTGGTCGTCTCGGTGGTCATGGTGGCCGCGGGGGTCTCCGTCATCATGGTCTCGGTCGTCATGGTGGTGGTGGTTTCCTCGACCACGGCGGGAGCCTCGGTCGTCGAGGTCTCGGTCGTAGTCGTGGTCTCCTCCTTCTTGGTGCAGCCCGTCAGGAGCGCCGTCCCGAACGCGACTGCGAGAACCAGGGTCAGGAACTTCTTCATCTCCCTCTCTCCTTCTCGTAATGGCGAACTTCTGCTGCGGAGCGTCTCGATTTCGCGGGAAAAGCGAGCGCATGATACCCCATCAAGTCGGGGTGTCAAGCGCGGGAAACTCCGATGGCAGCGCGGGTTGCGGCGCATCCGCCGCGCGATATCCTTCGGGACTTTCGCCGGAGGCGACGTGTTCGAAGCGCTGGGAGAACGGATCCAGGGGGTCTTCAAGGAGCTGAAGGGCGAGGGGCACCTGACGGAGTACCACCTCGACACCGCGCTCCGTCAGATCCGGCTCTCGCTGCTCGAGGCGGACGTCGCGCTGCCCGTCGTCCGGGATTTCACCGCCCGGGTGCGGGAGCGGGCGGTCGGGGCGAAAGTGATGCAGCAGCTTTCCCCGGCTCAGGAAGTGACCCGGATCGTGCGCGACGAGCTCATGGCGCTCCTGGGCGGCGAAAAGTCCGACATCTCGCTCGCGGGCCGCCCGGCGGTCATCGAGATGGTTGGCCTCCAGGGTTCCGGCAAGACGACGTCGGCCGCGAAGCTCGCCCTGCACCTGAAGGGGCGCGGACGCTATCCGCTCCTCGTGGCGGCCGACCTCTCGCGCCCCGCGGCGGTCTCGCAGTTGAAGACGCTCGGCCGGCAGATCGGGGTCCCGGTTTTCGATCCGGGTGATCGGCGCGACGCCGTCGAGGTCGCGCGCGAGGGCATCACCGAGGCGCGGCTCACCGGGCGCGACACCGTCGTCCTCGACACGGCCGGCCGCCTCCACATCGACGAAGAGCTCATGAACGAGGTCCGCGCGGTCACCGAGGCAGTCCAACCGGGCGAGATCCTCTTCGTGGCCGACGCGATGACCGGCCAGGACGCGGTGCGCTCGGCCGCTGGATTCGCGGCCGCTCTTCCGCTGACGGGCGTGGTCTTCACGAAGGCCGACGGCGATGCGCGCGGCGGTGCGGCGCTCTCCGTCGTCTCGACCGTCGGCAAGCCGATCAAGTTCGTCGGGACGGGGGAGAAGCCCGAGGATTTCGAGGCTTTCCACCCCGACCGCATGGCCTCCCGGATCCTCGGGCTCGGAGACGTGCTGACGCTCATCGAGAAAGTCGAGGCGCAGGTGGACGCGTCCGCCGCGGAGCGGATGGCGCGGCGCGCGACGAGCGGCGACTTCACGCTGGAGGATCTCGCCGAGCAGCTTCGCTCGATGAAGAAGATGGGACCCGTCTCGGGCCTCCTCGATCTCCTGCCGAAGGGCGGGCCGTTCCGCGGCCTCTCGCAGCCCGATGCCGTCGACGAGAAGTCCCTCGTCCGAATCTCGGCAATCATCGACTCCATGACCCCGGACGAGAGGAACTACCCGCAGCTGCTGAACGGGAGCCGGAAGAAGCGTATCGCCTCGGGCTCCGGGACGACCGTGGCCGAGATCAACCGCCTGATCAAGCAGTACCAGCAGATGCGCAAGATGATGAAGGCGGCGAAGAGAGGCGTCCGCGGGCTCGATCTCTCCCGCCTGCCGCTGCCGGCACCCAAGAACCAGTGAAGGGGTGCTCGGGGTTTCGAACTAGAATGGCGGGTCCGCGGGGTGGGAAGCCCGATCCCGGGACCGCTTGCCGGAAGTCGGCGGGCTTCTCGACCCCGACCGATACCCGTTGAAGAAGGAGCAGACATGTTGAAGATTCGACTGCGCCGCATGGGCGCTCGCAACCGACCGCACTACCGGATCGTCGTCTCCGACTCCCGCTCGACCGCACGGGCCGAGGTCCTCGAGGAGCTCGGAGCGTACGATCCGATGCGGGAGCCGCCGATCGTCTCGTTCGACAGGGCCCGGGCCCGCTACTGGATCGGCCGGGGCGCCAGCGTGACGCCGACCGTCCGCTCGCTTCTGGAGAAGAAGGAGCCCGAGGCGCAGGCGTCGTGAGTTCCGCATACCGTTCACGACAATGCGCAAGCTGATCGAAACGATCGTCCGCCGACTCTCGGACCGGCCCGAGGACACGCGGGTCACCGAGTCATTCGAAGGCCGCACGGTCGTCTACGAGGTTTCCGTACCCGAGGGGGAGCGCGGCCGCCTGATCGGGCGCGACGGCCGGACGGTCCGGGCGATCCGGGCTTTCGTCGGCGCGGCCGCGGCCGCCCGCGGGAAACGGGTGATGGTCCGGGTCCGCGACTGACGGTCGAGCATCTTCTCGTCGGCGTCGTTCGAAAGGCCCACGGGGTCTCTGGCGAGGTCGCGGTGGACCCGGTCACCGATTTTCCGGAGCGCTTCGTCGCGGGGGTCCGGCTCTTCTGGCGCCGCCGCGAAGACGAGCGAGAGTTGACCGTCGCCTCGGTGCGGCCCCACGGCCCGCGCCTTCTCGTCCGGTTCGACGGCGTGGACGATCCGGAAGCCGCGCGGGAGCTCTCCGGGGGAGACCTCTCGGTGCCCGAAACCGAGGCGGTTCCACCGCCCGAGGACTTCTACTACGGCCACCGGATCGCGGGCTGGCGATGCTTGGACACGGCGGGCCGCGTCCTCGGAAAGGTGGCGGGGCTCGAGCGGGCCGGGGGAGCGTCGCTCCTCTCGATCGCCACGGGTGGAAAGGAGCCGGTGTCCGTCCCTTTCACGCGACCCATCGTCGTTTCGGTGGACGCGTCGAACGAGACGATCGTTCTCGATCCGCCCGAAGGCCTGATGGACCTTTGAGACGCTGACCCAAATCGATGAAGATCGAAATCCTCACGCTCTTCCCGGGCTACTTCGCCTCCCCGCTCGCCGAAAGCCTGCTCGGCAAGGCGATCGCGGCCCGGCGGCTCGAGGTCGTCGTCACGGACCTGCGCGCCTTCGCCGAGGGCCGTCATCGTCCCGTGGACGACGCGCCCTTCGGTGGGGGCGCCGGGATGGTCATGATGGCGCCGGTCGCGGCTGCGGCCGTCGAGGCGCGGCGCGACGCCCCCGGTCTTCCGCGCGCGTGGACGGTCCTGCTGACGCCGGACGGGGAGAGGCTCGATCAGGCGGCCGTCGAGTCCCTGGCGTCCCGCGACCGGGTACTGCTCTTCTGCGGCCGATACGAAGGCCTGGACGAGCGCGCGCGGCAGGTCGGCCTTTTCGACCAGGAGATCTCTCTCGGGGATTTCGTGCTGCCGGGGGGTGAGTCGGCGGCTCTCGCGCTCACGGAAGCGGTGTCGAGGCTCGTGCCGGGCGTGGTCGGGTCGTCCGAATCGCTCGAGGAGGAGTCATTCTCCCGCGAGCGCCTCGACTACCCGCACTACACGCGTCCCCGCGAGTTCCGGGGCCTGACGGTCCCCGACGTGCTCCTTTCCGGCGATCACGCGAAGATCCGCCGCTGGCGGCGCGCGCGATCCCTGGAGAGGACGCGAGAGAGAAGGCCGGACCTGCTCGAACGGCGGCCGCCCGAGCCCGGGGAGGGGGAGGACTGAGGCTCCCCGGAGGCCGGCGACGGGTTTCTGTATAATCCGCCGTTCCGCTCGATCGAGCGTGAGCTTCCCGGTCACCCGGTATCGAGAGAGGTTCCTTATGAGCGACATCCTGTTGGACGTGGAAAAACCCATGCTGCGCAAGGACGTTCCGGGCTTCTCGCCCGGCGACTCGGTGCGCGTGCACGTGAAGGTCCGCGAGGGCGAAAAAGAGCGTATCCAGGTTTTCGCGGGCGTCGTCATCGCCCGGCGGGGCGGCGGAGCCCGGGAGACCTTCACGGTTCGAAAGATCTCGAGCGGGATCGGGGTCGAGAGGATCTTCCCGCTGCACTCCCCGGTCATCGACAAGATCGAGGTCGACCGCAAGGGCGCCGTGCGCCGCGCCAAGCTCTACTACCTGAGAGAGCGCAAGGGCAAGGCCGCCCGCATCGGAGAGAAACGCACGGATTAAGCCGTCGCGGTCGACTTCATCGGGAGACTCCTCGCGCCACGAGCGGGGCGTGAGGCACAATTCCCACCGGTGACCGTCGATCCGCTCTCCACTCTCTTCGCCGAGCTCGGTCGCCTCTGCGAGCTCGATCGTCTCGAAAGGGAGCTGCGCCGACGCGGCTACGGGCTCGTCGCCGGCGTCGACGAGGCGGGGCGCGGCTCGCTCGCGGGTCCGGTCGTCGCGGCGGCCGTGATCCTGCCGCCCGGCTGCGTCCTCGTCGGACTCGACGACTCCAAGCAGGTCGATCCCGCCTGCCGCGAACGTCTGGCCGTCGCGATCCGGCAGCACGCGATCGCGGTGGGAGTCGGGACGATCAGCGCCGCCGAGATCGACGTGCGCGACATCCTGCGCGCGAGCCTGGCCGCCATGCGCGCCGCGGTCCTCGCCCTCGACCCTTCGCCCGAAGCGATCCTCGTGGACGCGGTTGCCATTCCCGGACTCCGGCTCCCGCAGCTTCCCATCATCCACGGTGACGCGCTGTGCTCGTCGGTCGCCGCCGCGTCCGTGATCGCGAAGGTGGAGCGCGACCGGCTTCTCGACGACCTCGGGCGGCGCTATCCGGCGTACGGTTTCGAGCATCACAAGGGGTACGGCACGCCCGAGCACTGGCAGGCGCTGTCGGCCTTCGGTCCGTCTGCGGAACATCGCCTGACCTACCACGGAGTCGTTCCCGGAAGTGGTGATCCGGAGCCGCTTCCTCCCCCTCCGCGACGCGGCCGGGCCGGAAAAGCCCGCCGCTCCGGTTAAAATCAAGGGAATGTCCGGTACCCGGGACCGGATCGTTCAATCCGCCGAGAAGAACCTGTCGCGAGGACGGCTCGACCAGGCGCTCTCCGACTATCTGCGCCTGCTCAAGGACAACCCCACCGACACGTTCGCCCTGAACAAGGCGGGAGACGTCTGCGTGCGTATGGGGCGCCCGGCGGACGCGATCGAGCACTTCTCCCGGATCGCCGACGTCTACACGAACGACGGCTTCTTCCTGAAGGCGATCGCGATCCTGAAGAAGATCAACAAGATCGACCCCACGCGGTTGGACGTTCACGATCGGCTCGCCGACCTTTACGCGAGACAGGGCCTGACGCAGGACGCCCGGAGCCACTACGTCGTTCTCGCCGAGCAGTGGTTGAAGAAGAACGACCTGAAGGGCGCGATCCGAGCGTACTCGAAGATCGCCTCGCTCGACCCGGCGGACTTGAAGGTCCAGTCCCGTCTCGCCGACCTTCACCGCGTCGCCGGCGAGACGGATCACGCGGTGGCGCGCTACGACGGCATCGCCGGACTGCTCCAGCGCCGGGGTGCACACGAAGAGTCGATCGCGTTCTATCGCAAAGCCCTGGACCTCGACCCGAACGACCCGGTCGCGCGGATGCAGATCATCCGCTCGTACCTCGCGGTGAACGACCTCGCTTCCGCGGCCGCAGCCCTCGCCGCCGCTCCGCGCAACGCCGAGACCCGCGTTCTCCTGGCCGAGGTGGAGCTCGCCCGGGGCGACCGGGGGGCGGCGGCCATCGCCGCGGAGGACGCGATCTCGCTCGATCCGGAAGGGGAGACCGCCCGCGCCCTTCTCGGCCGGATCCGTCTCGACGAAGGGGACCCGGATCGTGCGTTCGAGGCGCTGGCGCCCGTGGTCGACGCCGCGGCGTCGGGGGGTGACTACGGCCGCGCGGCGGCACTCCTCATTCCCATCCTTCAAGCGCATCCCGATCACCGGGTGAGTCTCGAGCGCCTGGCCGAGGTCCGCGAGGCCGAGGGCCTGCCGGCCGAGTCGGTCGCGGCCCGTCTCACGCTGGCACGCGCCGCCGAGGCGCGCGGAGACCCGGTCGTCGCGGCCGAGCATTACCGCCACGTCCTCCTGGCGGCTCCGGGCCATCCCGAGGCGACCGCCCGTCTGGCGGAAATCGCGCCGGCCCCTCCCGCCGCGCCCGCGGGCGAGCCCCCCGTCGCGGAGTCCGCCCGCGCGGGCGACGACGTCGAGGCCGCTCTGCAGGAGGCGGAAGTTCTCTCGCGCTACGGCTTGAAGGACCGGGCCGTCGAGCGGCTGCGCGCCCTGACGAAGCGCCACCCGGAGGAGCTCGCTCCGCGGGAGAGGTTGGTCGAGCTCCTCGTCGATCTCGCGAATCCCGCCGCGCAACGGGAAGCCGAGGCCCTCGCCGACGCCTACCGCCAGCGGGGGAGAGAGAGCCTCGCGGTCGCGCTCTTTTCGAGACTCGGTCTGTCGCCCGCCCATTCCGCTCCGCCCCCGGTCGCGCGACCCTCCGCGCCCGAGGTCGAGTTCGACGAGTTCGAGATCGAGATCGCGGCGCCCGCCCGCCCCACGTCCGAGACACCGGCGTTCGATCCTTTCGCCGGCTTTCCGGAAGAGACCTCCACGCCACCGCCCCCGGCGGCGCGGCCCACCGGGCCTCCGGCTGCCGCCCGCCAGACTCCCCACGCCGCGGGCGACTCGGGATTCCGGGTACTTCCGACGGAGCTCGGCTCGCTGATCGGCGAAAAGATGCAGCGCGCCGCGGCGGAAGAGCCTCGACGCGA